>DASWJZ010000038.1:0-3381 GCA_036396875.1 Propylenella sp. | reverse complement strand
CGCGGCGCCGATATTCACCGAGTTCATGAAGGTCGCGCTGCAGGACGCCCCGCCGAAGGAATTCCAGGTGCCGCCGGGCCTCGAGCTCATTCCGATCGACCGCCGCACCGGCCTGCGGGCGCAGGGCGAGAACGAGGGCGTGATCCTGGAGGCCTTCAAGCCGGGAACGGCGCCGCCCTCGACCTATTCGATCATCGGCTACCAGGATCAGATGGGCATTCCGACCAGCGTCTCGCCGGAGGCCGACCGGGCGCTTGCCACCGGCACCGGCGGCCTTTACTAGACCGCAGAATCCGCCGGTTTTTCCTGCAGTCCCGAAATTGCAGGACGGTTGTTGAACACGTCATGCTAGACTAAGAAGCGGAAACCGGCTCAGCCTGCGGGGAGGGGCCATGGACGCTTCCAAATCAGAACGCCGGTTGGCAGCAATCCTGGCGGCCGATGTCGTCGGATATTCGCGGCTCGTCGAGAAGGACGAGGCGGGTACACTCGCCGCGATCCGAAAGCTCCGCGCCGAAATCATCGATCCGCTTATCGCCAAGCACAAGGGCCGCATCGTCAAGGTGATGGGCGACGGCGCCATCGTCGAGTTCGGCTCGGTGGTCGATGCGGTCTCCTGTGCGGTCGCCCTGCAAAAAGAAACCGGCGCGGTTCAGACGAACGTTACCGCCGACCGGCGCATCGTCTTCCGCATTGGTGTCAATCTCGGCGACGTAGTGGTCGAAGGCGACGATTTGCTCGGCGATGGCGTCAACGTCGCGGCGCGTATCGAACAGCTTTGTGACCCCGGCGGCGTGCTTATCTCAGGGACCGCCTACGACCAACTGCGCGGCAAATTGGGACTGCCGCTCGATTTCTCTGGCGAGCAGAGAGTCAAGAACATAGCCGAGCCCGTTCGCACCTATCGTGTGCGACTGTCGGGCGGGCGAATTCCCTGGCGGCTGCGGCTAAGACAACACCGACGGGGCCTCTTGCGAGCCGCCGCGGTCGTCGTTGCGCTCGCCCTGATAGGCGGCGGCGTCTGGTGGATGCGTCCGGTCGAGCCGGCGAGCGCCAGCACTTCAATCGCCGTCCTGCCCTTTGATAATCTCGGCGGCGACGCGCAGACCGGCCGCCTCGCCGACGGCATCACCGAGGACATCATCACCGACCTTGCTCGCTTCCGCGCGATCGAGGTGATGGCCCGCAACTCGGTAGAGGCCTACAAGGATAAGGCGGTTGATATTCGTCAGATCGGCAAGGATTTGAACGTCCGCTACGTAATGGAAGGCTCGATCCAGCGGCAGGGCGATAGCTTCCGGATAACCGCGCAGCTCATCGATGCTGAGTCCGGAGGCCACATATGGTCGGACCGCTGGGATCGCCCCGTCGCGGACGTCTTTGCCGTGCAGACCGAACTGGCGGAGCATTTGGCTGCAAAGCTCGCTGGCGACACGGGGATCGTACTCTCTGCCGACCGGGAAGCGGCGAAGCGGAAACGGCCAAGCGATCTCACAGCGTATGATCTTTTCATGCTCGGCAGCGCAGCGATTTATCGCGAGACGCCAGAGGACAACAAGCAGGCGATCGCGCTACTGAAGCAGAGCCTGGAGATCGATCCGGATTTGGCGCGTGCCTGGAGGGCTCTCTCCCTGGCGCACTTGCAGAAAATCTGGTGGGGCGATAACGCCGAGGACCGTCGGCTCGGCCTGGAGGCAGCGGAACGCGCCGTCAAGCGGGACCCGCAGGATGCCGATGCCCATTCGATGCTTGGCATCTGGTTGAGCGTGGCCGACGTGGAGTTCAAGCAAGCGGACATAGAGTTCAAGCGTGCGCTCGCGCTCAATCCAAACTCCGCGGACATACTCGCTTACTATGCCGGGTTTCTGCTGAACGCCCAAGACCCGGAACTTGCTGTCGAGTTGGTCGACCGCGCGATACGCCTCAGCCCCGACGGGCCGCTCTGGGCCGCCGGATTGTATCGCAGCGTCTTCTTCCATGTCCGGCGCATCGAGGATGCTTGGTACTGGCACGAGACGCGACCGCGGGGAAGGAACGACCAGAAGGATTTACACTACGACGCCATACTCCTGGCGGAGCTTGGGCGCGCTGATGAGGCGCGTACGGCCGTGACGGAGATGCTGAAGAGCTTTCCCGATCATTCCATCGAAGCCTTTTTAGGCGAGCCCGGCTTGCCGGAATGGGAGGTAGAGCTGATTGCTGGTTCCATGCGCAAGGCCGGGTTCCCGGTCTGCGCCAACGAGAAGGTTTTGAAGGAGTTTCCCAATCTGGTCCGCATGCCGGAATGCGTTCAAGCCGCAGAGAACCCGGACGCCTCGGCTGCGAATTGAGCCAGCGGTTTCGGAAGCTCTTGCGCGCGGCGAGAGCGGCGTTACATGAGGAAAGGCGCGGGGATTGCACTCCGCGCCTTTCGCTTATCGGGAGAGGAGAAGAATGCGGGCCGAGACCCAAGCCATTGTCGACGACATTCGCGGCGCCCTGGCGCTGATACGGAGGCATCTTTGACTGGGACGTCGCCGAGCGGCGCCTGGCGGAGCTGAACGCCCGCGTCGAGGACCCGAACCTCTGGAACGATCCCGCCGAAGCGCAAGGCGTCATGCGGGAGCGCCAGCACCTCGACGACGCCATTTCGTCAGTGCTCGCGGCGGAGCGGGAGCTTGCCGACAACATTGGCCTGATCGAACTTGGCGAGGCGGAAGGCGATGCCGGCGTCGTCGCGGAAGCCGAGGCCGAGATCGCCCGGCTGTCGCAGGAGATGGCGCGCCGGCAGGTGGAGACCCTTCTTTCGGGCGAAGCGGACGGGAACGACAGCTATATCGAGATCCACGCCGGCGCCGGCGGCACCGAGAGCCAGGACTGGGCCGCCATGCTGCTGCGCATGTATACGCGCTGGGCCGAGCGCCGGGGCTACAAGGTCGAGGTGCTGGAAATCCACGACGGGGAGGAGGCGGGCATCAAATCGGCCACGCTGCTGGTCAAGGGCGAGAACGCCTATGGCTGGCTGAAGACCGAATCCGGCGTCCATCGCCTGGTGCGCATCTCGCCGTTCGACAGCAACGCCCGCCGCCATACGAGCTTCGCCAGCGCGTGGGTCTATCCGGTGGTGGACGATTCCATCCAGATCGAGATCAACGAGAGCGACGTGCGCACCGACACGTACCGTTCCTCCGGCGCAGGCGGTCAGCATGTCAACACGACCGATTCGGCCGTCCGGCTGACCCACATTCCGACCGGCATCCAGGTCGCCTGCCAGAACGAGCGCTCACAGCACAAGAACCGCGCCACCGCCTGGGACATGCTGCGGGCCCGCCTCTATGAAGAGGAGCTGAAGAAGCGGGAGCAGGCGGCGATGGCGGTGGAGTCCGCCAAGACCGACATCGG
>DASWJZ010000037.1:0-8391 GCA_036396875.1 Propylenella sp. | reverse complement strand
GAGCGGTGCTGTCGCCATGCAAAATCCTCCTGTTCGCTCCCCCGGTCCTTGCCGGCCGGGAAAGCCATTCGACGTCGGAATGACGGGAATTCAGGGGAGATATATGCGTGTCCCGCGCCGGGCGCAAGAAAATCGCCGGGGCTGCGGCGCGATTGACCGGTTGCAGCGCGCCGCTTGCCGCCTAATCTCCGCGGACTTCGGCGCGAGCCGGCCCTCGGCGCCGGCAAATACAAGGATCGGCAACCATCCCGACACTTTATAAGCCCGCCAGTCGCGTCGGCCGACCGCTCGCCCATCGACTGTTCTCGATGGCGGCGACACCGGTGACCGGCTCGCGCCTTCTCTTTCCGCGACGGATGGCGGCGGCGGTGCGCAGCGTGCGCGACGGGTCGGGCGGACCCACCATCACGAATCGCGAGGCGCGCTGGTTCTTCGGCGCTTCGCTCACATTCTGGACCGACCAGCGGCGGCTCACGTCACGCCTGCGGGAACAGGCGGAGGACGGCGCAGGCCCATTCTGGCTGAGCGACCGCTTCCTCGACGGCGGCGACTGGCGCGCCTTGATCGCGTCGGAAACGGACCTTCGCGAACACCGGGAAATGCAGGAGCTCGTCCGCCATCGCACCGATTTCCGAGCCGCGCCGACCTACCGCGACCTCGTCCGCCAGGCGGTTTCCGGCATGCCCGCCCGCCGCCTCATCATGACGCTCGATTCGGCCGCCGCGGTCGATCTCTATTTCGAACACTATCTGCGGCTCATCGAGACCATCGAGGCGGAGGGCTATCGCGACCGCTACGCGCTCGGCCTCTACCAGCCACCGCGCGGCGGCGGGCTCGCCGCCCGGCTGAAGGGTCAGCACAAGCGCAACATCGGCGTGGCGATCGGCCCGGACGGCGGGCTGCTGCGCTTCCTCGGCGGCCGCCACCGCGCCGCCATCGCGCAGGCGCTCGGGCTCGCGAGCGTACCGGTCGAGATCAGGCTGGTCCACGCGGCCTGGCTCGTGGCGGAATGCGACCGGACCGGTTGCAACCCGGTCGAAGCACTGGAGGCGTGGGTGATGGCGCGGCGGCCGGGCGCGCCCGCCGAGATGCCCTCCGCCGCGGGGGAGGCGGTCAGGCGACCGTCAGGATGATCTTGCCGATATGCTCGCCGCCGTCGATCCGGCGGTGCGCCTCGACGACATCGTCGAGCGGGTAGATGCGGTCGATGACGGGCTTGTAGCGGCCGCTGGCGATGATCGGCCAGACGGTTTCCTCGAGCGTGCGAGCGAGCTCGGCCTTGAAGGCGATGGGGCGGTTGCGCAGCGTTGAGCCGGTGAGAGTGGCGCGTTTCATCATGATGCGCCGGAGGTCGATCGACGTCTTCGGGCCGGCCAGCGTGGAGATCTGCACGATGCGGCCCTCCTCGGCGACCGCCTCGAGGTTGCGCGCCAGATAGTCGCCGCCCACCATGTCGAGGATGACGTCGGCGCCGTGGCCGCGGGAGGCCTCGATGAGCGCCTCGACGAAGTCCGTCGTCTTGTAGTTGATCGCGACGTCGGCGCCGAGGCGCTTCGCGGCGTGACACTTCTCGTCGGTGCCGGCCGTCACCGCCACGAAGGCGCCAAACGCCTTGCCAAGCTGGATCGCGGTGGTGCCGATGCCGCTGGTTCCGCCGTGCACGAGCAGCCATTCGCCGCGCCGGAGGCCCCCGCGCTCGAAGACGTTGTGCCACACGGTGAACGTCGTCTCGGGGACGCCGGCGCCCTCCACCAGGGTCAACGGCTTCGGCAGCGGCAGCGCGACCGATTCGTGCACCGCGCAGAACTCCGCGTAGCCGCCGCCGGGAACCAGCGCGATGACCTTGTCGCCCTCCTCGAAACGGCTCGCCTTCGATCCGCTCCGGGCGACCATTCCGGAAATCTCCAGGCCCGGGATGTCGGGGGCGCCGGGCGGCGGGGGATACTGGCCTTTGCGCTGCATGACGTCCGGGCGGTTGACGCCCGCCGCGGCGACGGCAACGAGGATTTCCTCCTCGCCCAGCTCGGGCGCCGGCCGTTCCTCGACCTCGAGCACCTCCGGGCCGCCCGGCTCGCGGATGGCGACCGCCCGCATGGTCGACGCGCGCGCCATGTCATGCCTCCCCTCGTTGAACGGAGCACCTCTCCTATCATCGGGGGCGCTGACAATGAACCGCGTCGGCTGTTATTCTTCGCGGCTGGAGGGAGCGCCATGACCTTTCTCGAAGACGACCGGCCAAGGAAGAAAGCGACCGCGCAACCGGGCGAAGCGCTCGCCGACCTCTCCGTGGACGAGCTGAAGGCGCGCATCGACCTCTACCGCGGCGAGATCGCGCGGCTCGAGCGGGAGATCGAGGCCAAGGAGAAGCACCTGAAGGCGGCCGATTCCTTCTTCCGCCGGTGACCGGAGGCGGTGGACACAAAATTTCGATTCCGGCGCTCCGCGTTTACGGTGGGTTAACCTTTAGGGTTCCTAATGCTCGGGTCCAGCGATGGACGCGAGTGGCTCTTGCCCACTCTGTTTGACGCCTCCCTGTAAACTCTTCAGAGCCGCTCCCGAGCGGCTCTTTTTTCTTTGGCTGCCGCGCGGGTGCGGGACGGCGGAGACCCGTTCGACGGGCGCGCCGCGTTCTTCTTCACCATTCCGTAACGATGGTATTGATGCGATGCTGGCGGGCGCGCGACACTGGCCTCTGCGCGACGGCAGTCCGGGTTGCGCGCAACGCCGTCAGCGCCAAGGGCGGGAAAGACTTGCCGTGGAGCCGCATCCCAAACGCCGCAGGAGCGACAAGAAGGAGCCGATCTCCTTCGGCCGGGCCTATGCGCAATCGGATACGTTCCGCACCCTATTCAAGGAGGGGATGGCGCTCGTCGAGGAGACCGCCGACTATCTCGACGGGCCCGGCCGCGACGCCGCCCGCCGGCTGCCGCGCCCGGCGTCGATCGTCTATGCGACGGAATCGATGCGGCTGACGACGCGGCTGATGCAGCTTGCGTCGTGGCTTCTCCTTCACCGCTCCGTGCGCGAAGGCGACATGACGACGGAACGGGCGCGCGAGGAGAAGAAGAAGATCCGCCTGGAGGCGCTCTCCATCAATACGGGCGGACCCGGCTGGGACGAGCTTCCCGACGAGTTCCGCGCGCTCATCGCGCGCTCGCTGCGGCTCAGGAAGCGCGTCGAGCGCATCGACGCCGCCCTCTTGGAGAATGGCGCGCGACCGGCCGACGAGAGCCCCGTCAGCGTGCAGCTGAGAGAACTCGCCGCCGCGCTCAGGTCGCGCGAATAGAGAGCCGAACGAAAGGCCGGCGCGAGGCTTGCCCGCGGATCCGAATCCCGGAACTCCGGGAACGGCTACTTCTTCGGACCGAGGAAGGAATCGAACTTCGTCTTGAAGCGTGACAGACGGCCGCCGCGATCGACCAGATGCTGGCCGCCGCCGGTCCAGGCCGGATGCGTCTTCGGGTCGATGTCGAGTTGGAGGGTGTCGCCCTCCTTCCCGTAGGTGGAGCGCGTGACGTATTCAACGCCGTCGGTCATCACCACCTTGATCGAATGATAGTCGGGGTGGATGTCTTTCTTCATTGTCCGTGTTCCGGTGTCCAAGGTTGCGGGCCGGCTGCGGCGCCGCCCGGACCGGGCGGGGCTTCCCGCGGTCCGCATGCATGCCGGCCGCGCATATATAGAAGAGGCGGCGCGGCATCAAGGCGTCCGGCCCGCCCTTGCGCCGGCACACGATCTTTGCTCCTCCTGCCGGCATGGCTCAATCTCCGCGCGTTCTGCGGCTGAGCGGCGCCGAACCGGAGCGCCTGCGCGCCCTCGCGGTGCTGCTGCCCTATCTTTCGCGCTACCGTCTGAGAGCGCTGGCGGCGGTCGCCGCGCTGGCCGCGGCGGCGCTCGCCACCCTCGCCGTGCCGCTCGCCGTCCGTCACATGATCGACGTCGGATTCACGTCGAGCGGCGCCGCCTCCGTCAACCGGAGCTTTGCGGCGCTGGTAGCGCTCGCCGCCTTCCTCGCCGTGGCCAGCGCCGGCCGCTACTACCTCGTGATCACGCTCGGCGAGCGGATCGTCGCCGATCTCCGCCGCGACCTCTTCGCGCATCTGACGCGGCTGTCGCCCGCCTTCTTCGACCAGGAGCGGTCGGGCGACATCGTCTCCCGCCTCACCGCCGACACGACGCAGATCAAGTCCGCCGTCGGGGCGAGCGTTTCGATCGCGCTCCGCAACATCGTCCTCTTCGCCGGCGCGGCGATCATGATGGTCGCGACCAGCCCGAGCCTGTCGGGGCTCATCCTGATCGCGATTCCGGTCGTCGTGCTGCCGATCGTAGCCTTCGGGCGGCGCGTGCGGAGAAATTCCCGCTTCGCGCAGGACCGGCTGGCGGACGCTGCCGCCTTCGCGTCGGAGGCGGTGGGGGGGATGCGGGCGCTGCAGGCCTTCACGCTGGAGCGGAGGGCGGTCGAGCGCTTTGCCCGGCTCGTCGACCAGGCGTTCGCCGCGGCGCACGACGCTACCCTGTCGCGCGCTTTCCTCACCGGATTCGCGATCTTCCTCGTCTTCTCGAGCGTCGTGGCGGTGCTTTGGCTCGGCGCGCATGCGGTGATCGCCGGCACGATGACCGGCGGCGCGCTCGGACAGTTCGTGCTCTATTCCGTCTTCGCGGCGGGCGCGCTGGCCGAGCTTTCCCAGGTCTGGGGGGAAATCAGCCAGGCGGCGGGCGCAACGGAGCGCATCGCCGAGCTGCTCGCCACCCGCCCCCGCGTCTCGTCGCCGGCCCGCCCTGTGCCGCTCCCCGAACCGATCCGCGGCGAAGTCGTCTTCGACAACGTCTTTTTCAGCTACGAGGGGTCGGGCGGTTCCGAGGGATCGGCCGGCCGGGCGGGGTCGGCGCCGCCGGTGCTGCGCGGCGTCTCGCTCAAGGTGACGCCGGGCGAGCGGGTTGCCATCGTCGGCCCGTCGGGCGCCGGCAAGTCAACGCTCTTCGCCCTGCTCATGCGCTACCATGATCCGGACGCCGGCAGCGTGCGCATCGACGGCATCGATCTCAGGCGCACCGACCTCGCGGCGCTGCGCCGACAGGTCGGCCTCGTCCCGCAGGATCCCGCCGTCTTCGCTTTGACAGCGGAGGAAAACATCCGCTTCGGCGACTGGGAGGCCGATCAGGCGGCGGTGCTGAAGGCGGCGCGGGCGGCGCACGCCGACGAATTCCTCGCGGCGCTTCCGGAGGGGTATCGCAGCATGATCGGCGAGCGCGGCGTGACGCTCTCGGGCGGCCAGCGCCAGCGGCTGGCAATTGCGCGCGCCGTCCTGAAGAGCGCGCCGATCCTGCTCCTCGACGAAGCGACGAGCGCGCTCGACGCGGAGAGCGAGATCCTGGTGCAGGAGGCGCTCGCCACGCTGATGGCGGGGCGGACGACGCTCGTCATCGCCCACCGCCTCGCCACCATCAAGGGCGCCGACCGCATCGTCGTCATGGAGGAGGGGCGCATCGTGGAGGAGGGGACACACCAGAGCCTCGTCGCCCGCGGCGGGCTCTATGCGCGGCTTGCGGAGCTGCAATTCAGGGACCCGCCGCGGCGCGGCAAGGATGCGGCGCACGCCGTCGGCTGACCGCCGGGTGATGCGGAAATGCAACCCCCGCGGCAATTCTCTCGCCGTTGACATGGCTCCGAAGGGCGCCTCGCGAATCGTGCTATTCTTTTTACCTGTCTAGGACACGTTCCAGGTCGGTAAAGCGGCCGGATTTCAAGGAGGAGTCGACGGAATAGGGGCTCGGGCCTTTGGCTCGCCCCCGCGCGCATATCGAGGGCGAGCTGTGGCCGGGGCGATCCCGGCAAGCAGGAGTGCCTCGATGACCTCTTCAGTGATAGTCTTCTCAGGCGCGGTTCTTGCGCTGACACTTTCCGTCCCGCCGACCTTCGCCCACGACTTCTGGATCAACCACGGCGCCTACAAGTCGCCGAAGGATGGCTCGCATTGCTGCGGCGACAACGACTGCTTCCTGGTGCCGGCAAGCGACGTAAAGCCGACCGCCGTGGGCTGGCTCATAGAATCGCTCGGCGAGACGATTCCCTACAGCGAGTCGCAGACCTCCGAGGACGGCGAGTTCTGGCGCTGCAAGCGCTACGACGGATCGCGCCGCTGCTTCTTCGCGCCGCAGCCGTCAAGCTGAGAGGCGGCGGCGAAGCTCGCAGAAGGTGACGAAGCGAGGCGGCCCGTCCGCCGCCCGCCCGCGCACTACCGCTCCGTCAGCTTTAGCTCGATGCGGCGGTTGCGGGCATACGCCTCTTCGGTCTCGCCCCCATCGAGCGGCTGGAACTCGCCGAAGCCGGCGGCGACCAGATGCTCCGGCGCGATGCCGAGATCGATCAGGAAGCGCACGACGGCGATCGCGCGCGCGGCGGACAATTCCCAGTTCGAGGCGAAGCGGGCGCCCGGCTGCAGCGGCCGCGCGTCGGTGTGGCCGTCGACGCGGATCACCCAGTTGATCTCCGGAGGGATCTGGCCCTCCAGCTCCAGGATCGCGCCCCCGAGCTTGTCGAGTTCGCCGCGGAACGAGGCGTTGATCTCGTCGCTGGCGGTCGGGAAGAGCACCGCGGCCGGCAGCACGAAACGGTCGCCCACGACCTGAATATCGGGCCGGTCGGCCAGAATCTCCCGCAGCCGCCCGAAGAAATCCGAACGGTAGCGCGACAGCTCCTGGACGCGCTGCGCGAGCGCCACGTTGAGCCGCCGGCCGAGATCGGCGATGCGGGTCTGGCTCTGCTGGTTGCGGCTTTCCGACGATTCGAGCGCGGCTTCAAGCGCCCCGAGCTGGCGGCGCAGCGCCGCAATCTGCTGGTTCAGGAGCTCGATCTGGGCGAGCGCCCGGCGGCTCACCTGCTGCTCGCTTTCGAGGTCGCTCTCGAGGCTGGCGACGCGACCCTCGGCGGTGCCCGCGGCGGCGCCCTCCGCATCGAGCAGGCCCTGCAGGCGGTCGCGCTCGCCTTCGGTCTCGGCGAGGTTCGCCTGCATGCTCGCCATCAGCTCCTCAAGGTCCCGCGTGCCCGACTTCTCCAGCGAGAGCATCTCGGTGAGCTCGGCGATCTGGGCGTTCAGCCGGTTGAGGACGGTGTCCTTGCTGGTCACCTCCTGGCCGAGGAAGAACTGCGCCAGGATGAAGACGGAGAGGAGGAACACGAAGACGAGCAAGAGGGTCGCCATCGCATCGACGAAGCCTGGCCAGTAGTCGATGCGGGTCAGCCGATTCGCGCGCGAGACTGCCATCGATCAGCGCCCGTCAGGTATCCCGGCGGATTTCGGTCAGGCCCTTCACGCGCCGGTCGTCCTCCGACTCGCTCACCCGCTTCAGCGGCGTGACGTTCCGCTCGGTCGCGCTTGTCAGCCGCTTCAGCGTGTCGTGCAGCGCCTGTTGCTGGGCCGACTGCGCCTCCATCCAGTCGCGCACCATCTGCTGTTCCTTGCGCATGTGCTGCACCATGCCCTGGATGCCCTCCGCGAGATTCGCCATCGCGGCGGTCGAGGCGCGCCCGCCGCCGCCCTCCTGCACGATGCGCGACAGCCGTTCGACCGAAGAGCGGATCTCAAGCGCGGAACCCCCGACCTCCTCGTCGGGGGCGATCCCGAGCTCCTCGAGGTCGGTCATGGTGGTCAGCCAGTCTTCAAGCTCCGTGTAGAAACGGTTCTGCGCCTGCCCCGCCTGCAGGTCGAGGAAGCCGAGCACCAGCGAGCCCGAAAGGCCGAAGAGCGAGGACGAGAAGGCGATGCCCATGCCCGACAGAGGCGCTGCCAGCCCTTCCTTCAAATCCTCGAAAATGATGCCGGCGTCGCCCGAGCCGACGCTCAGCGTCTGGATCGTGGCGCCGACGGAGCTGACCGTGGTGACAAGCCCCCAGAAAGTGCCAAGGAGGCCGAGGAAGACAAGCAGACCGGCGAGGTAGCGCAGGATGTCGCGGTTCTCGTCGAGCCGCATGGCGATCGAATCGAGGATCGAACGCCAGGTCGAAGTGGAGAGGGCGAACGTTTCGGCGTGGTCGCGCAGCAGCGTCGCCATCGGCGCGATCAGCCGGGGCGGCGTCTGGTCGAAGCCCGGCTCGCGCCGCCGGAAGGAATTGACCCAGTGCACCTCCGGAATGAGCCCGACGACGCTCCGCATGGCCATGGCGATGCCGATGAGGAGAACGCCGACGATCAGCCCGTTCAGTCCGGGGTTGTGCATGAACGCCGTCGCCACCGTCCGGTAGAGGACGAGCGGCACGAAAGCGGCAATGATCAGGAAGATGACCATCCTGACCAGGAACACTCTCGGGCTCGACAGTTTGTAGGGGTCGAAGTCGCGGGCCATCGATCTCGCCGAACATGACGCAGCGGCGAATTTGTAGCGCGTTTCCGG
>DASWJZ010000036.1:0-2544 GCA_036396875.1 Propylenella sp. | reverse complement strand
CGACGAGGGGCACAACCGCAACAAGGCCGGCTCGCTGCTCTACCTCAAGCTGCTGGCGCCGGCGATCGCCGCGGTGACCGACGATGCGGCGGTGGAGGAGAACGTCCTGCGTTTCCTCGGCGACAACGCGCTCTCGGTGCTGAACCCGGTGATGGCGGCCTGCAAGGCAATGGCCGACGCGGCCCACGGCGTCGAGGGCTCGACGCTGGTGTCGGCGATGGCGCGCAACGGCACCGATTTCGGCATCCGCGTCTCGGGCCTCGGCGAGCGCTGGTTCACGGCGCCGGCGGAGGTGCCGCAGGGTCTGTATTTCACGGGCTTCTCGGGCGAGGACGCCAACCCGGACATCGGCGACTCGACGATCACCGAGACGGCGGGCATCGGCGCCTTCGCCATGGCGGCGGCGCCGGCGATCGTCACCTTCGTCTCCGGCACCCCCCGCGACGCCCTCGACGCCACCCTCGAGATGTACGAGATCACGGTGGTCGAGCACCCGCACTTCACGATCCCGCCGCTGGACTTCCGCGGCACGCCCACGGGGATCGACCTGCGTCGGGTCGTGGAGCTGGGCGTGACGCCGCGCGTCAACACCGGGATCGCACACCGCGAGGCGGGCGTCGGCCAGATCGGCGCCGGCCTGGTGCGTCCGCCGATGAAGGTCTTCGAGGACGCGCTGCTGGCGTACGCGGAGCGCTACGGGCTGTAGCCCAGACCCGCCGGGCATCGGCCTTGGGGTGGCATTGCCGGCTGCCTTGCGGTAACATATGCGCTCTATGAGCCGTGCCGATGCCAAGGACCATGCGCGGTGTACCTCTCGTGGCGGCGGGAGCCTGAAGGAGTCTGCGCTCTCGGTGTGGCGCCCGGCCGGGTTACGATCAGCCGCTATCGGGCAGGCCGCGGCCGCTGTAGGGAGACATCGTGGCCTCATGCGGGGCGTTCGCGCGCGGCCTAGCGCAGCCGGACGGAGGCCCGGCGGCAACGGCCAAGTTGCCTGGCTTCAGTCCCGCCGGAACTCTATGCCGCCTGTCGGCAGCATATCCGTCGCACCGTGGTGCTGCGGTCCAAGGATAAAATCCTTGTTTGCCGTAGCCTACCGGCAAGTCGGCGGAAGATACAGCAGCAGCTATGCTGTCACTTAGCGGCATAACTCCAATCGGAAGATGCGGGCTGATCCATTCAAATCCCCGGTTTTCAGCCTTGAACGTCTTCGCAGGCAAACCGAGTCAACCTATCCGACTTGAGGGCGGCCAACCCGGCGCTTCAGAGGACGGCTAGCGCCGCCTCTGAGCTTGAGCCGTTCTGCGGCGGAAAACCAGAGGTTAACCCTGATACATCCATAACACATTCGGACTCAAGGCTCCCGGGTCCGAGACCCCGGAGGGGTCTGATAGTAAAGCCCGGGGCTGGCAACGCGGAGCCTAAGCGACGCGGTGCGAGCCCCGGGATAGCGCCCCCGATTCCCCGCCCTGGAAGGGCGGAATCCTGAAGCCCGAATCAGCAGGAAAGGATGAACCATGGCAAGCACTCTGACCAACCTCCTCTACCATCTCGTTTTCAGCACTAAGGGTCGGCTCCCTCTCATTGGCGGCGAGATCCAACAACCATTGTACGACTACATGGGTGGGATCATCCGGAATCAGGGCGGGAAAACCCTTGAGATCGGCGGCATGCCTGATCATGTACATTGCCTGGCAAGGCTTCCGGCCCGCAAGGCGGTTTCCGACATCTTGCGAGCCCTCAAGTCGGATTCGTCAGGTTGGGTCAACCGCGAGCGGCCCGGCGATCGATTTGCATGGCAAACCGGCTACGGTGCTTTCACCGTGAGCCAGTCACAGGTGGGGAAAGTCAGGCGGTACATACAGACGCAAGAGGAGCATCACCGAGAAAGTTCATTCGAGGAGGAATTTCTCGCTTTGCTGAAGAAGCACGGTATCGACTACAATGAAGAATATTTGTGGGATTGAGGAGCACAGGCAACCGGATTCCGCCCCTTCAGGGCGGGGGAATTTGGGGACGTCTGACCCGGGGCTCGCACCGCGTCGCTGGGGCTCCGCGGCGCCAGCCCCGGGCTATACTCTTAAGCCCCTCTGGGCTCCGATAGCCGAGCCGCTTCTCTCGCATTCGCTCGTTCAGGGTGCCGCAGAACCATTCACTTGAGCGGACGGAGGACCGCCGCTCATCTCAATGCCGTTGTGCGACAGAAGAGTGAATACGCGATGGAATCCCGACCCAAGTGACCGCAACTGGATCGTCACGGCTTACATAAGCAAGAACCTGGCGAAAGGGGAAGTAGAATGGATGCGAAGTTGACGTTCCACTACGACCGTGAGGCCGATATCCTACACATCGACAAGTGCTCTCCCTACGCTGAGCAGGAATCGGAAGAGCTCGATGACGAAATTGTCGCTCGCCTCAACCCTGGTACGGGAGCCGTAGAGAATCTCGAGGTTTTGTTCTTTTCTACACGACTACTGCGAGGCGATCTTTTCGAGTTGCCTATTCTAGCGGAAATGCGGCTAGTTGGCAGAGCTATTGCTTGATGCC
>DASWJZ010000035.1:0-27036 GCA_036396875.1 Propylenella sp. | reverse complement strand
ACTCGATCGCGTCCGACCAGACGCCCGGCTGCCCGGTCGCATCGACGGCGATCCACGCTCCCTTTCCGCCGTCGGTCTCCGCGCGGATCAGCCCGGCCTGATTGCCGCCGCGCGCGATCTCGATCGTTTTTGACGCGCCGAGCGCACGGCCCGTTTCGAGGCGGGCGGGATTCGGATCGGCCAGCAGCACGCGATGCCCCTGCATGGCGAGCGCGGCGACGAACATCAGTCCGATCGGACCGCCGCCGAAGACGACGATCTCGACCGGCCCGTGCGCGCCGTAGCGGGAGAGGTCGCAGGCGTCGACGCCGTGGAGAACACAGGCCAGCGGTTCCGCCAAGGCCGCCCTCTCAAACGGCAGCTCCGCCGGAATGCGGTGGACGCTCCGTTCCACGAACCGCATCGGGACGAGCAGATACTCGGCAAACGCGCCGTTCAGGTAGTGGAGGTCCTCGCAAAGGTTCTCGCGGCCCCTTAGGCACGGCTCGCAGGCGAGGCATGGCGCCGAATTGGCGACGACCACGGAATCACCCGGTGCGAAGGATGCGACGCCGGCGCCGACGGCGGCGACGCGGCCGGCCATTTCGTGTCCGAACAGCGTCGGAACTTTCAGCATGCGGGGATGGCCGCCACGTCGAAAAACCTTGACGTCGGTGCCGCAGGTCGTCGCCGCCTCGACCTTCAGCAGCACCTCGCCGGCAGAAGGGCGGGGGAGGGGCACGTCGCGGATATCGATCGCTTCGGGCCCGACGAGGACGGCACCCTGCATCGTGTCCGGCAAATCGCCACTCATACGACTGCCGCGTCGGACGGCGTGAACAGAACCTTGAGGGCCTGCTGCTTTTCGACCAGCGAAACGCCCCGCTCGAACTCATCGAGCGGCAGCCTGTGCGTGACGAGGGGCGCAGGATCGAGCGATCCGTCGCACAGCCGGTCGAATATCTCCCGCTGCTCGCTCAGTGCGCCGGAATAGGTGGCGACGAGCCGACGCTCGGACTTGAACAGCGCGTTCAGATCGAGCGCGGCGGAGGTCCCCGCCGGTGCGTGCGCAAAAAGCACGATTGTGCCCCCCGGGCGGGTCAGCTCGACGCCCGCTTCAAGAGCGCTCTGGCCGCCGACGGTGTCGAAGACCGCATCGGCGCCGAGGCCGGCCGTCAGGCGGCGGGCCGCTTCGAGGGCGTCCGCCCCGGGAGGCGTCGCGGAATCGGCCCCGAGGGTCCGGGCGAGGTCCAGCCTCTCACGGTTCGGGTCGACCATCAGCACCCCTGCGCCCGGCAGCACCGCTTTCAGCACGAGCAGATGCAGCAACCCCATGCTTCCCGACCCGAGCACCACCGCCGTCCCGGCGCCGCCGAGACCGGATCGACGCACACCCCGCAGCACACAGGCGGCCGGCTCGAGGAACACCGCGCATTCGTCGGAGAGGGAATCGGGGATCCGGCGCGCCGCAAGCGCCGTCGCCCGCTGCCGGATCAGGATCATTTCGGAGAAGCCGCCGGGCACCATCAGGTTCTCCTTGAACGCTTCGCACATCGTCTCGTTGCCCCGCCGGCAGAGCAGGCAGACGCCGCAAGCGACATGGTGGGGCACGACGATTCTGTCGCCATCGGCAAACTCTGTCACCCCGGCGCCAAGCCCGATGACCGTTCCGACGACCTCGTGTCCCAAAACCGCGCCGGCGGCGGCGCTTCCGGTCCTGAGCTTGAACAGGTCGGTGCCGCAAAGCCCGACGACGCGGAGGCGGAGCAGCATCTCGCCGCGGCCGGGCCGCGGCGCCGGGCGGCGTTCCAGAACCGTCCCGTCGCCGCCGGCGCAGGCAACAACCTGATGGCTCGTCTGCACGCGGCCTTTTTCCTCTGCTGTTTTCGGGGTGATCGCACGCCAAGGACACATAGCCAGTCGTGGACGCCTGCGGCAAGGCGAGCGTGTGATTGTGACTTACAGCCAGAAGATGAGTAAAGCTGGACGGCAAACCTGTTCACCTGCTTAGACGCCTCACGATCTGCCAATCGGCATCTTCAGAACTCAACGAACCAACTTGGCGGCCGGTGCGATGCACCAAGTGACATGGCGCCAGGAGCGATGTGTTTACTAATGACCGTCGCCCTCCTATGGTCCTGCCGCAGCAAACGCTTTTAAGCGCGGAGGGGGTGATGGCGATCCGAATCGGGGGACTTTCCCTGGCGATGGCATGCTTTCTGGGTGCAGCCGGCGCGGTTGCGGCAGAGCAATCCGCCGGGGAAGCGGGGAGACCCGCGCTCGGAACGCCCGGGGCCATGTCGAGCGCCCGGGCGGCTGCCGCGCGGATTGACCTTGGCGCTATCGATCCTTCGAAGGTTTTCGAGAATGCGGCTTTCGCCACAGGCGGCGTCGGTCTGCGTAATCGGCGGATCGGCGGCGTCGAAATCAGCGGCGTCTCCGGTGGCGTAAAGCGCGCCTTCGCGTATTGGGCGGTGATCACGGACGGCCCCCCCGGCCCCGCCGTGCGGAGCGTGCAGTTGCGGCGGCTGTTTCCTGGACCGCCGACGCCGTTCGAGACGATCTCGGGGGTTGCCATCGGAACCGGCGACTCACCGTGCTGGTCCGGCGATCGCATCACGGTCTATCGCGGCGCTGTGCCGAAATCCGTCGCGTCAGGCAATGGGCAGTACCTCGTGAAACTGAACAACGGGGCGAACGGCAACACCGATGGACGCGATCCATGGGCATCCGACGGCTCCCTGGCGCTTCCTCTGTTCGAAGGCCTCTCGCTCGTCATCATCAGCCGCGGCAATGCGACGGTCGCGGTTTACGACGGTGACTTCGCCGGTGCGATGTTCTTCGATGAGTTGGTCTACCGACTTAAGCTCCCTGTCGGGCTGGCAGGCGCATCGCAGGTGCTCTTCCACAATATTGGCGCCGACGGCCAGAAGGGAAACAGCCTGACTGTCTTCGCGGCGACCGCCGCCGAGGTGACGACGCTCGCCGGCCAGGCGATCGCCGGTCCGGGCTCGCCGGCAAATGACAGCGACTGGAACGGCGCGATCGCCGGCCCGCTGCCGCAATTGTGGGACGATACCGGCCATGACGTGACGGCGGAGGCGCTGCAGAGCCCGACGAACAAGACGCTGTCGCTTTCGGTGCAGGCGCCGGACGACTGCCTGGTGCCCGTCGCAAATGTCGTAAGCATCGACAAGACGGCGCCCTAGCCGGATCTGATCCGCCCCTCGTCAGCGGTCAGCGGGGAGGCCGCCCGTCCGGCGGCGGCGAGGGCGGCGGCGACGGCGGCGAGGGCGGGGGCGACGGGTTCCGGTTGTCGAGGCCGTCGCTGTTGTCGGGCGGGTCCCCTCCGCCCCCACCGCCTCCGATCGATATCGGCGACGGCACCTTGAAGGCCGGCGCAAGCTTGGCGGTCGCCTTCATCAGCGGAAAGAACACCTGCAATCTCTGCTGCCTCGCCTGGCCGTCCGGCCGGTCGAAACCGCCCCCCTGCGGAGCCACGATGAAACTGCCTGCCGGGGCATCGATGCACTGCGGCGGGACGGAGGCGTCGCAGAGGCTGGTGTCGCCTTCGTGGATGGCGATCATCGATTCGCCGCTGCCGGTGCGCACGGCAAGGTCGAACGCTGTGCCGCGAACTCCGATGGTCATCGTCGGCGTGCGGATCGAGTAGGCCTGCTTCGGGCTGGCGCCGGTGATGAAGCGAAAGGCGCCCTTGACGGCGCTGATGCCGACTTCCTGAGCCGTCTTGCTCGCATCGAACACGAATTCGTCGATCATGACCTTGGAGTTGGGTCCCACCACGAAACGCGTCTGGTCGACGAATTCGATCTGTGCCTGGCCGTTATGGTCCGTCTCGATTTCGTCGCCCATGAAGACCGGGCCCTTGACCTCGAGTATGCGGTTTCCCTCGCTGCCGCTCGCGGCGGTGGCCGGAACCACGTCGACCGTCGTTCCGCTCGGGTCGAGCGCGAAACTCGGCGTGGATATCGCCGTGCTGGCGAGCAAGGCCAGCATCAGACTGCTCATCTGGGCCCGGCAGGTCATGCCAATCCTTCCTTACACGGTCCGCGGATTCGCGTGAGAGAATTCGCCGTCCCGGGCCGTGGGCGGACTATAGTGAGGTTCATTGTTGCCGACAACGGCGTCCCGCAGGCCCGCCGCGCGTGGCGATCCCGGCCGGAAGCAGCCGCGATCGGCAGCGGTCAGGCAAGCAGGGGAGTGACCTCGCGCGCGAGCCGGGCGCTCTCGTCATCACTCAGCGGCGTGAGCGGCGGCAGTACGGTCGCGTAGGCCGCGTCGCCCAGGCGGAGAGCGAGGACCGCCTTCACGCTCGCAATGAGGGGGCGCTGCGAGACAAGCGTGCGGATGCGCACGGCGCGTTCGAGAGCGTCGCCGTCGCCCTCGCGATAGGCGCGCGCGCAGAATTCCGGATTGACGTTGGCGCTTGCCGAGATGCAGCCCGCGAACTCGCCGGCGCGCGCCCGGATGAGCACGGCCTCGTTGCTCGGAAACACGCGGAAATCCGGCGCCACCGACGCGACGCGGGATGCGTAATCCAGATTCCCGGAGGAATCCTTCAGACCGACGATCCGCTCGCCGAATGCCGTTCGGAGCCGCGCGACAAGGTGGAGCGAATACTCGATGCCGGACAGCGCCGGAAAGTTGTATAGATAGAGATCGATCGGCATGGCTTCGGTGGCAGCGACGATCCCGGCGAAATAGCGGGCGATACCCTCTTCGGCGACCTCCTTGTAGTAAAAGGGCGGGAGAAGCAGGGCCCCTGCAAATCCGAGCGTGGCGGCGTGCCTTGTCAGGGCGATGGCGTCGCCCATCGACGCGGCGCCGGTACCCACCATCAATTGCGAGACCGGCAGGCTGGACGCCGCAGCGGTCATCACGGCCATCCGCTGAGCGACTGTGAGCGAGGTGGCCTCGCCGGTCGTGCCGCAGATGTTGAGCCCGTCGCAGCCGTGCGAAAGAAGCCACCGGCAGAGCGCCACGAAGCGAGGAAGATCGGGCTCGAGGTCGAGGGTGACCGGCGTCGCCGCCGCGGCGATCACTCCATTCAGGCGAGTTCCGGTCAAGATTTGTCTCCCGCGTCAATTCTTCCGCTCGGCCACAAAGCGCGCCGCCTGGCGGAGGATCGCTGCGGGTTCGCCGAAGGGTGCGAGCGCATCTTCCGCCTCCGCCACCAGAGTGGCGAGCCGCGACCGCGCCGCATCGACACCCCAGAGCCCGACGAGCGTGGCCTTTCCCTTGCCTAAATCCTTGCCCGCCGCCTTGCCGAGGGTCGCCGCGTCGGATTCCACGTCGAGAAGATCGTCGGCGATCTGGAAGGCTTGCCCAAGCATATGGCCGAAGGTGCGCACCGCGTCGCGGCCCCGCCGATCGGCGCGGCCGAGGATCGCACCCATCTCGACGGCCGCCGTTAGGAGCGCCCCCGTCTTCATGGCCTGGAGGCGGAGGATCTGCGTATCGTTCAGGGCCAGCGGACGGCCGTCGGCCGCGAACCGCCCCTCCGCCTCGAGATCGAGCATCTGTCCGCCCGCCATGCCGCCGATTCCGGCGGCGCGCGCAAGCGCCGCAACCAGCGCGACGCGAACAGCCGGGTCGGAATCCGTGCCCACATCGGCGAGCACGTCGAATGCGAGCGTGAGGAGGGAATCGCCGACAAGCACCGCGGTCGCCTCGTCATAGGCGCGATGCGTCGTCGGGTGTCCCCGCCGCAGGTCGTCGTCGTCCATAGCCGGCAAATCGTCATGCACGAGACTGTAGCAGTGGATCAGCTCAACAGCCGCCGCCGCCCGAAGAATGCCCGGCCCGGTGGCCTCAAACAGGCGCGCCGATTCGATCAGCAGGAAAGGCCTGAGCCGCTTGCCGCCGCCCAATGTCGCGTAGCGCATCGCTTCGATCAGCCGCTCCGGCCGGCCAATTTCGCCGGCGAGCGGGGCGGTTGCCAGCAGCGCGTCAAGCGCATCCTCGACGGCGCTCCCGGCGTCGGCCAGGCGGCTTGCAAAGTCTGTTCCGTCCAACAACTGCCCCCAAAACGCGGTCAAAGCGACACAATGCGGGACCGAATTGGCTTGCGACAAGCGGTCTCTTGGCGGTACTACGCCATCCGCGCCAAACCCGGCCTCCGCTGCCTTTCCTCGGATCGCGAACGTGGTCCGGGACACCCCACCGGAGCAATCCCCTACATGTCCAAATTGGGTACGTCGATCCTGCGAATTTGTGCGTCCATGGCCGTTCAACGGCCGTGGCTTGTGCTGTCGGTGGCTCTGCTGCTGACCGCCCTTGCCGCATACGCCGCGACGGGGCTCAGGATCAACACAAGCACGGATGACATCCTCTCCGAAAATCTGCCCTTCCGTCAGGTCGAGGCCGCCTACGAGCGTGCGTTCCCGGAAGAGGACCTGGTCATTGCCGTCGTGGATGCGCCGTCGGCCGATCAGGCGGAGTCCGCGGCGCGGAGCCTCGCCGCGCGCATCGGCCAGCGGCGGCAGAATTTCGAGCGGGTCGAGGTGGCCGGAGCGTCCCCCTATTTCGACCGCTATGGACTTGTCTTCCTTCCGCCCGAAGAGATCCGCGGCCTCGGCGAGGAGCTCCGGCCGGCCCGGCGCCTGCTCCTGACGCTCGGCAACGATCCCACCCTGCGCGGCTTCGCAAGTCTGAGCGGCATGATGGCGGGCGGGGTCGAGCAGTCGGTCGCGCCGCCGGAACTGGCCGGAATGCTGGCGGCGTTCGCCGAGACGGTCGAGCAGCGAGCGGCAGGCGCACCGGCCGAAATGCAGTGGAGCAGGCTTTTCGACGTCGGCGGGGAACTCCGCAGCGAGCGGCAGGTCGTCCAGATGAAGCCGATCCTCGACGATGCGTCGCTCGACCGCGCCGGCCCCGCGCTCGACGCGCTCGGCGATGCGGCAGCCGAGGTGCGGGCCGAAGTCCCCGACGCGACGATCCGCGTCACCGGTGAACCGGTGCTGCGGCAGCAGGAGCTGAACGACGCGTTCTCGGGCGCGCTCTCTGCCAGCGGCCTTTCGCTCATCCTCGTGGCCTCGATCCTCACGCTTGGAATCAGGTCCGGCCGCACGATCCTGGCCCTCCTTGTCGCGCTGATCATCGGCGCGGTCTGGACGACGGGACTTGCCGCGATATCGGTCGGCCGGCTCAATCTCATATCGATCGCCTTCATGGTGCTGTTCTTCGGCCTCGGCATCGACTTCGGCACGCATCTCAGCCTGCGGTTCCTGGAGGCCGCGCGCCGCGGGGCGCCGTTCCAGGATGCGATCCGGATTGCGATGGCGGGCGAGGGTCCGAGCATCAGCCTGAGCGCCCTGTGCGCCGCGCTGGCGTTTCTTTCCTTCGTGCCGACCCCTTACGTAGGCTTGGCGGAATTCGGCATCATCTCCGCGCTCGGCATGCTGGTTGCGCTGGTCATCACCTTCACCGTGCTTCCGGCGCTGTTGTCGATCCTCGGGCCGAAGCCTTCGGAACGGGCGGCGCGCACTCTCGGCATCGCACCTGCGATCAACAGCGGCTATCGCGTCATATTGATCGTCGCCGGGCTCGTCACGGTCGTCGCCGGAATTCTTGCCAAGGACGTCCGCATCGACACCAATCCCTTGAACCTGCAGAATCCCAACACAGAGGCGTTCCGAACCTACCGCGATCTGGCAAGGGACCCGGAGACCTCGCCCTATGCGCTGAATGCCCTGGCGCCCGACGCCGAGGCGGCGCGCGAGATGGCGCCGAGGCTGGCGGATCTCGAGGGCGTAGCGGGCGTGCGCTGGATCGGCTCGTTCGTTCCGGAGGACCAGCCGGATAAGCTTGAGGCGCTGGCTGCGGTCAGAGAGAGGCTGGGCGAGAGCTTCTTCGAGGAGCGTGCTCCGGCGCCGCCGCCGAGCGATGCGGAGCTGCAGGAATCTTTCGCGGCCATGGTGAACAGCGCGGATGCGATCGCCGCCGCGACGCCGGGGGGCGGAATCGATTCGGCGATTCCGGAAGCGGGCGCCCGCTTCGCCGCGGCGCTTGATGTCTTCGAGGAGCGGCAGGGCGCCGAGCCGGCGGCGCTGAGGGAGCTGGGCGAGGCGCTGACCCGGCAGATGCCGATCATCGTGGCGGGCCTCAGGGAAAAGCTCTCCGTTTCCGAGCCGGTCACGATCGAGGACATTCCCGATGATCTCCGGCGCGACTGGATCTCGGCGGATGGGCAATACCGGCTGCGCGTTCTGCCGGCCGGAGAACTTCGCGACGCCGCCGCCATGCGCGTCTTCACCGAGCGCGTCCAATCCGTCGCGCCGAACGCCGCCGGCGCGCCCGCCAGCATCACCGGGGCCGGACGCGCCATCCTCCTGTCGTTCGCCGAGGCCATCGCCTATACCGTGATCGCCATCGCCGTCGTGGTCACCATTCTCAGGCGCCGCCTGTCCGACGTGCTGCTAGTGCTCGCTCCGCTCGCCGTCGCCGCGCTCTGGACGGTCGCGGGATCGGCGGTGCTCGATCTCCCGTTCAACTTCGCCAATGTCATCGTCATCCCGCTCCTTATCGGGCTTGGCGTGGCGAGCAGCATCCACATCGTCGGCCGGGCGCGCGAACTGGCGCACGAGAACGGCACGCCGAACGGGCGGAACGCCGAGGTGCTCGATACGTCGACGCCGCTCGCCGTGCTCATCACCCAGCTCAACACGGTCGCCGCCTTCGCGACGCTGGCGATCGCGGAGCACCGCGGCCTGTTCAGCATGGGCGTCCTCCTCGGCCTGGCGATCTTCTTCGTGCTGGTCGTGTCGCTGATCGTGCTGCCGGCATTCATGCTCGCGACGGGGATCAGCAAGGCCCGGCCGGCCGCCCGTCCGGCAAGCTGATGGCGCGGATGCTGGTGACCGGCGGCGCCGGCTTTATCGGGCGGCACCTCGTGGAGGCGCTCCTCGCGGCCGGCGAGCAGGTCCGGGTGCTCGACATCGACGAGCCGGCGGGCGCGGCCGCGGGCGTCGAATACCTCCGCGGATCGATCACCGATCCGGCGACGGCCGCGCGCGCGGTCGAGGGCGTCGCCTGCGTCTACCATCTCGCCGGCATTCCGCATCTATGGCGGCGCGACCGCAGCGACTTCGACCGCGTCAACCGGGCCGGCACGGAGGTCATGGTGCGCGCCGCCGAACGAGCGGGCGTCGGCCGGTTCGTGCACTGTTCCACCGAATCAATCCTGCTCCCGAAGCGGCGGAACGGACGCCCGGTGGATGAGGCCGCGCTGCCGGATCTCGAAGAGATGCCTGGCCCCTACACCCGCTCCAAATATCTGGCGGAGCAGGCAGTGCTCGCGGCGGCGCGGAACGGGCTCGACGTGGTCGTCGTCAATCCGACGGTTCCGATCGGTCCGGGCGACCGCAACATGACGCCGCCCGCGGCGATGCTTTCGCTCTTTCTGTCGGGCGGCGCGCCCTTCTTCCTCGATTGCATCCTCAATCTCGTCGACGTCCGCAACCTGGCGGACGGCATCCGGCTTGCCGGGGAGCGCGGCCGCCGCGGCGAGCGCTATATCCTCGGCGGCGAGAACGTCTCGCTCCACGATTTGCTCCCGGTGGTGGGGAAGGCGGCGGGAAAACGCATGCCGCGCCGAGCCATTCCGGCCCCTCTGGCGCTCCTGACGGGAATTGTGGCGAACTGGCTTGCCGACCATGTGACTGGCAGGCCGCCGGTGGCGACGCGGGAAGGGGTGGCGCTGGCGCTGCGCTCCGCGCCGTTCGACAGCGGCAAGGCAAAGCGCGAACTCGGCTACCGGCCGCAACCGATCGGCGACGCCCTACGGGAGGCGGTAGAGGGCCTGCAGCGCCAAAAATGCGGAGATTTCCGGGAACCCGGGAATGTCCGCAATTCGCCATAGATGGGTGCTTACAGTCCTCGAATACTTTGTTACCCTCAAAACTTCGGGTAGGCGTAATGAGACCACTCGCTGCTTTCCTGATCGGCCTGGGACTGGTCGCGCCGGCCGCCGCGCAGAGCGGGTCGGCCGACGTGAGCCTCCTTCCGATCCCCGAAAACGTGCCCCTCATCATGTTCGCGCCGGAATCTCTGGCGGGCCCGATGCTGGGGCCGCTGGGGGAGCCGAAGGCGGCCGACGCTGCGGTGGCCGAGCCCAGCGTGGCCGAGCCCGGCGTGGCCGCTGCGGTCGTTCCCGACGGGGGAAGCCCGGCGCCGTCCGAACCGGATCCGGACGCCGCCTCCGCAGCGATGCCGGAAACGGACGCATCGGCCATACCGGAGGAGGATCCCGACATAGCGCCGGAAGCGATCCCCCTGGAGCCGCCCGCCGAAACGGCATCCGTCCCGCCGGATGCGTCGCCGGCAGTCTTGCCGGACGGGTCGACGGTCATCGTCATCGTGGAGAACGTCCAGACCGGCGACGGCAGCGTGAATGTGGCGATCTGCGACAAGGGGCTCAGCCGCGAGGGGTGCCCCTACGATACGGCGGTGCCCGCCGTGGAGGGGTTCGTGGAAGCCAAGTTCGACGGGATCCCGCCGGGGACCTATGCGGTCGTCGGCTATCACGACGTCAACGGGAACGACCTGTTCGACCGCTTTCTGGGCATGCCGCGCGAGCCCTACGCGCTGAGCAGCCTCGCGGCTGAAAGCCTGGTGCCGAAGTTCCAGGACGCGGCCCTGAAGATCAACGAAGGCGAGAATGTCGTAATCATTCGCCTGAAACGCTTCGGCGGATACTAGAGAGCATTGCCGCAATCCGGGCCCTGGCGATGACTGGCCCTGCGTCGGGCGGGAGCTTCGCCGGCCCGCCGAGCGCCCTGCGGAGGGGGTGTAATATTACGGCAACCCCCGCCTAACTTCTTGACAGCAGGGCCTTTCCTCGACTCGACCTTGCCGCCGCCACGTGCAATACCGGCGCTTCAGAACAGGCGAAAGTCAAATCGGTCAGGGGTGGCGTTGCAGCAGTTCGCCGAGCATCGACTGCAGGTCGTGTTGGCTCAGCCGCGCGGATTCTGCGCCGGCGTGGTGCGCGCCATCGACATCGTCGAGCGGGCGCTCGCCAAATACGGCCCGCCCATCTATGTGCGGCACGAGATCGTGCACAACCGGCACGTCGTCGATAGCCTGACCGCCAAGGGCGCCCGTTTCGTCGAGGAACTGAGCGAGGTGCCCGACGGGGCAATCACAATCTTCAGCGCGCACGGCGTGCCGCGGGCGGTGGAGGAGGAAGCGGCCGGCCGCGGCCTGCCGACGCTCGATGCAACCTGCCCGCTTGTTTCCAAGGTGCACAACCAAGGGCGCTATTACATCTCGCGCGGCCGCACTCTCATCCTCATCGGCCATGCCGGACATCCCGAGGTGGAGGGGACGCTCGGCCAGATCGACGGCCCCACGTATCTCGTGCAGAATGAGGCGGAGATCGAGGCGCTGCCCCTCGCCGGCGATACGCCGATCGCTTATGTTACGCAGACGACGCTGAGCGTCGACGATACAAGCGCGCTGATTGAGGCGCTGAAGGCGCGCTTCAGCGACGTCATCGGGCCGGAGACGCGCGACATCTGCTACGCTACGCAGAATCGGCAGAGCGCGGTCAGGGATCTGGCGCGCGTCGCCGATCTCATTCTCGTCGTCGGCGCGCAAAACAGCTCCAATTCCAACCGGTTGCGCGAGATTGCAGAGGAGTCCGGCGTGCCGGGCTATCTTGTCGCAGACGGAAGCCAGGTGGACCCAGCGTGGCTGAGCGGTGTTAATGTGGTCGGACTGACCGCCGGCGCGTCCGCGCCGGAGGTTCTTGTCGAGGACGTCATCGGAGCGCTGCGGCGCATTGCGCCGGTAGAGGTATCGGCGCTTGACGGAATCGAGGAGAGCGTCCGTTTCCGTCTGCCGAAGGAGCTGGCAGACGAGTTGGTTGAGACAAATCCGGTTCAGGCAAGGGGACGGCGATAGTGGGCATTCCAATAAGGCAGGTCGCGAAGATCGGAACCTATATCGCCCGCCAGCACCTCGCCGGCCGCAAACGCTATCCGCTGGTATTGATGCTCGAGCCGCTCTTCCGCTGCAATCTCGCCTGCGCAGGCTGCGGCAAGATCGACTATCCGGAGGAAATCCTGAACAAGCGCATATCGGTGGAGGACGCGCTCCACGCGGCGGAGGAGTGCGGGGCTCCGGTGGTCTCGATCGCCGGCGGCGAACCGCTCATCCATCGCGAACTGCCGAAGATCGTCGAGGGTCTGATCGCGCAGGGGCGCTTCGTCATCGTCTGCACGAACGCGATTCTGCTGGAAAAGAAGATCAAGGACTACAGGCCGAGCCCCAACTTCACATGGTCGATCCACCTCGACGGCGACCGCGAGATGCATGACCGCTCGGTCTGCAAGGAGGGCATATACGACAAGGCGGTCGCCGCCCTGAAGCTCGCCAAGGAGAAAGGCTTTCGCGTCACCATCAACTGCACGATCTTCAACAACGCCGAAGCCGAACGCGTCGCGGACTTCTTCGACACCGTCACCGCGATGGGGGTGGACGGCATCACGATGTCACCCGGCTATGCCTATGAGCGCGCGCCCGACCAGCAGCATTTCCTGAACCGGCGCGCCACCAAGGAGCTCTTCCGCGGCGTCTTCAAGCGCGGCAAGGGCGGCAAGGCCTGGCCGATCAACCAGTCGGGGCTGTTCATCGACTTCCTCGCCGGCAATCAGGAATATCACTGCACGCCATGGGGCAACCCGACGCGGACGGTGTTCGGCTGGCAGCGGCCCTGCTACCTGCTCGGCGAAGGCTACGTGAAGACTTTCAGGGAGCTGATGGACGAGACCGACTGGGACAGATACGGCACCGGCAATTACGAGAAGTGCGCCGACTGCATGGTGCATTGCGGCTATGAGGCGAGCGCCGTCTCCGACACGGTCGGCCGGCCGTGGAAGGCTGCGTGGGTGTCGCTCTTCGGCGTCAGGACGGAAGGACCGATGGCGCCGGAGATCTCGCTCGCCGGCCAGCGGCCGGCCGAGTACGTCTTCTCACGCAACGTCGCCGAGAAGCTCGAAGAGATCCGGAAAACCACGCCCAATCCCAAGAAGATTTCGACAGCGGCGTAGCGTGCGGAAGGCCGTAACGGAGTCGCGCGCCACATTCGGCAACGCCGCGAGCTGAAAGGGACTTCGAAGCAGGCTCGAAAGCACCGCCGGGAGGTCCACGCACCCTTTCTTGTTGAGCGCGGTTGCGGCGAGCGGCGGCAGATTTCGCCAGCTTGGATCGCAGACGACGCGGAGCGCCGCGAAAGGCAGGCCCCGCTCGGCCGCATATTCGGCCGCCTGATGCGATTCCATGTCGACGACGGCGGCGCCGGAGCGGCCGTGCAGGGCCGCCTTCAGGGCGGCCTCCAGCATCGGGGCGTCGATTCCGGCGATCACCGCCCGGGTCGTTCGAATCTTGCTGCGGGACAGCCGCTGGCACATCCAGTCGACCAGCGCCTTGTCCGCCGGCCAGTGCCGCCCCTCCGCCAGGATGCCGGTCGATACGACCACGTCGCCGGGGCTGACGTGCGGCGCCAGGCCGCCGGCGATGCCAAAACTCAGGATGGCGCGCCAGTCGGAGCGGGGATGCTCGGCAAGGAGCTGCCGCAGCTGCAGGCTGTTGCCGCCCGAGGCGACGACGATCGTGGCCGGCCCGGAAGCGAGCAGGGCTTCTCGCGCCATGCCGGTGACGACGAGGATGGGACGGGGGTCGATCAGAGGTGTGCCCAAGTTGGTCTGCTCAAATTTTGAAGGTAACGGCGCGGCTGTTGCCCTTCCTGAGATTACGGTAGCGGGCCATCGCCCAAATCGGGAAGAACTTAGCGTAACCGTGATAGCGCAGATAGAAGACCCGCGGGAAGCCGACGGCGTTGAATCGCTCCTCCGACCATAGCCCGTCGTCGCGCTGATTTCTCGCGAGATAGGCGATGCCGGCGTCGACGGCGGGATGGTCGGCCGCGCCCGCGGCCATCAGTCCGAGAAGCGCCCAGGCCGTCTGCGACGGCGTGCTCGGCGCCGGCTCGTAGCCGCGATAGTCGAGCTTGTAACTCTCGCCGTCCTCGCCCCAGCCGCCGTCCGGATTCCGGATCCCGACAAGCCATTCGACCGCCTTGCGCACAGCCGGCGCCTCGGAGTCGACGCCGGCGGCGTTCAGCGCCGAGAGCGCCGACCACGTCCCGTAGATGTAGTTCATCCCCCAGCGGCCGAACCAGCTACCGTCCGCGCGCTGATCTTTGATGAGCCATTCCACGCCATAGGAGAGGGCACGGCTGGTCGGGCCCTCGGCGTCGAGCTGCGCCAGCATGGAAACGCAGCGCGCGGTCAGATCGGCGGTCGGCGGGTCGAGCAGTGCGCCGTGGTCGGCGAACGGAATGTTGTTCAGGTAATGGTGGGTGTTGTCGGCGTCGAACGCCGCCCAGCCGCCGTCCCGGCCCTGCAGCCCGACGATCCATTCCCGCCCGCGGTCGATCGCCCCGTCGAATTCCGTCGTGGCGCCGGCGCCGAGGCGGCCGCGTGCGCGGTCCATCGCCATGACGACCACCGCCGTGTCGTCGAGGTCGGGATAGTATGCGTTGGCGTACTGGAATGCCCATCCGCCCGGCCGCACGTCGGGGCGCTGGGCCGCCCAGTCGCCGACCACGTCGAGCACCTGCCGCGGCTTCAGCCAATCGAGGCCGCGCCGGGCGGCGCGCTCCGCCTCGTTCGAGCCGACCTCCAAGAGGGCGTGGCAGGCGAGCGCCGTATCCCAGACCGGTGAGAGGCAGGGCTGGCAATAGGCCTCGTCGCTGCCGACGACCAGCAGCCCGTCGATCGATTCGCGCGCGACTTTCATGCGTGGGTCATCCGCCGGGACGCCGAGCACATCGTACATCAGCACCGCATTGACCATCGCCGGGAAGATGGCGCCGAGGCCGTCGAGGCCGTTCAGGCGCTCGTCCACGAAGGCGGTCGCCTTGGCGATCGCGCGGCGGCGGAGCGCCGCCGGAAAATACGGCTCGACCCGCTTCAGGACGATGTCGATCGCGCCGAAAATATGCGTCCAGGGAGCGGTCTGGTGCGGCCCCTTCGGCCATCGGCGCACCCGGTCGGGCGGCATGACGAAGAGTTCCTGGACACGGGTGCCGCGGGGATTGACCGCCTCCGGTTTCAGCGCCTGCAGCACGAAGAGGGGCACCATGACGGTGCGCGCCCAGTAGGAGACCTTGTCGAGATGGAAAGGAAACCAGCGCGGCAGGAGCATGATCTCCACCGGCATGGTCGGCACGGCGCGCCACGGGACCTCGCGATAGAGCGCCAGCAGCATTCGGGTGAAGACGTTGCTCTCCGCCGCGCCGCCGTGCGCAAGGATCGCTTCGCGCGCGCGGCGCATATGCGGCGCGTCGATCGGATCGCCGATCGTCTTAAGCGCGAAATAGGCCTTCACGCTGGCGCTCATGTTGAAGCCGCCGTCGTGGAAGAGCGGCCAGCCGCCATGCACGCCCTGGATGCGGCGCAGATAGACCGCGATCTTCGCTTCGAGCGCGCGAT
The DNA here is from genome assembly GCA_036396875.1 of Propylenella sp. Lineage (GTDB taxonomy): Bacteria > Pseudomonadota > Alphaproteobacteria > Rhizobiales > Afifellaceae > DASWJZ01. The sequence continues at coordinate 11,539 of DASWJZ010000035.1, read as the reverse complement.
CCTCGGGCTCGCCGCGGAAGTGGCGGAAGAGCACATATTCCGCCGGAATCGTCGCGTCCGCCTCGAGCTCGAAGCACCAATGGCCGTCGCTCTTGCGTTCCCCGAGCAGCGCGTGCGTGGCCGAGGCGATGCGCCGCTCGATGTCGTCGAGCCAGGCGCCCTCGCGGCTGGGCGGCTGCCGGGCCAGGTCCTCGCCGTGCGCCAACATGTCTCCTTTCAGGCGGCGTCCCGCGATCGGCCCGCCCAATCGGGCGCGCGGATAACGGCCGCCGCTGCGTTAAGGCCGGATCGGACGGAGCCCTCGATGGTGGCCGGGAGGCCGGTCCTCGTCCAATCGCCCGCCAGCACCAGATTGCGATAGCGGGTCTCCGTCGCCGGCCGTTTCGCGGCTTCCTCCGGGGTTGCGGCAAAGGTGGCGCGGCGCTCGCGCACGATCTGCCAGCGCGGCAGATCGGGGGCAAGCCCGGTCAGGACGGCGACCTCGCGCCAAATCGTCTCGGCCAGTTTCTCACGCGGCTCGTCCATCAGGCGATCGGCGCAGCTGATGGTCACCGAGAGCCGGTCCGGATAGGCAAAGAGCCATTCCGTCAGCGCATTCACCACGCCGAGCAGAAGCGGCTGCCCGGGCGGCGGAGGGATGCGAAAGTGGGCGTTGACGATGGCGTGGAATTTTTCCGGCGCCGTCAGCCCCGGCACCAGCCCCCGCGCGGCGACCGGCGGCACTGCGAGCACGACCTGATCGGCCGCCCGCAACGCTACGGTATCGTTGGCGAAGCGGAGCGCGGCGGCGCGGTCTTCTTGAAAATCGATGGCCCGAAGGCTTTGGCTGAAAAGGATCTCAGCGCCCCGCTCCTTCAAAAAACGCAGGGCGGGATCGATGAAAGCCGCCGTCAGGCCGCCGGTGGCGACGAGCGGGCGGCAGGCCTGGCCGCCGGCGGCGAGTGTCTCGCGCAGGATCTGGGCGGCGAGCCGGGCGTCCGCCTCGCAGGGCTCGGTATTGAGGGCGGCGAGCAGCACCGGCCGCCAGAGGCGCTCGTAGAGCGCTCCGCGGCAGACCATCACGCTGCCGACGGCTACCGATTCCGGGGCGCGCAGCACGCCGAGCGGGGCGAGATAATCGGGTGCGCGGGTGCCCGGCACGCGGCGGCGCGAATCGAGGATCCACCACGGCAGGCGGCCCTCGTTCGGGCGCAGCGTCCACCGCTCGCCGCTGGCGAGGTCGGCGAATGGAAACTCGGCGCTCTCGGCGGCCTGCATTGCGGAGAGCCCGCCGATGCGGCGCAGCAATCCGAGCGCCGCCCAATTGCCGGAGAGGAGAAGGTGGTTGCCGTTGTCGATGACGAGGTCGATGACCGAGTCGTAGTAGGAGCGGCAGCGCCCGCCGGCGAAGCCGGCCGCCTCATGCAGGACGACGCGGCGGCCGGCGCCGGCCATCTCCACGGCGGCGGAAAGCCCGGCAAGGCCAGCTCCGATCACATGGATCGTTCCGGCCATCACCGCAGCCCGTAGCGCAGGACCGCGGCGAGCAGGCGGAGCTTCGAGACCTTGACGGGCGCGCGCGGGGGCGACCAGCCGCGCGCCTTCAGCCGCGACAGGATCTGGCGGTAGGCGGCGTGCATCAGGCGCGGGGCGCGGACCGCGTGGCGCGGAGACTTCGCCATGATGGCTTCGGCCTCCGAGAAATGCATCGCGGCGCGTGCCGCGACCGCGTCGCATGCCCGCGCGAGACCGGACTGCCGGACAATCGTCAGAGCCGCTACGCCATCCACTTCCATTCCCGCTTCCGCCAGGGCCTCCCGCGGCAGGTAGAGGCGGCCGCGGGCGGCGTCCTCGTCGATGTCGCGCAGGATGTTGGTGAGCTGCAGCGCCCGGCCGAGATGATGGGCGAGCTGGTCCCCGCTCCCGTCATCGAGCCCGAAGATGCGCACCGAAAGCCGGCCGACGGCGCTCGCGACGCGGTCGCAATAGAGATCGAGCGTCCGCCAGTCGGGAGCGTGGATGTCGGCCTCCGCATCCATCGCCATGCCGTCGATCACGGCGTGAAAATCCTCGCGCCTCAGGCGGAAGCGTGCGACCGGCGCCGCAAGGGCGGATGTGCCGGCCGAGACCTGGCCCTGAAAAAGCCGGTCGATGTCGCGGCGCCACTGCTGCAGCGCCGCGCGGCGCGCGGCGCGGGGCGCTTCCTCGTCGGCGATATCGTCGACAGCGCGGCAGAAGGCGTAGATTGCGTACATCGCCTCCCGCTGGTCGTGCGGCAGGATGCGCATCGCGGTGTAGAAATTGCTGCCGGCGGCCGGCAGCGCCTCCGCGCCGGAAAGTTCGCCTGTCGCGGATGGGGCATTTGCGCTCATCGCCATCCGCCGCCAAGCCTCGCTGCAACACTCGCGCCTACCCCACGGCGGAAGGGGCGCCGGACCAGGGTGCCGGCCGCCGCGCCGAGCGCGATCAGCAGGAACCCCGCCTTGCCATGGTGCACCTTCTCCGAAAGCGGGTCGCGGCGGGTGAGGCCCACGGCGAGCGCCGCGGCCAGCCGGTGTATCGCCGCGATCTCGAGCGCGAGACGCGTATCGGAGACGAGGTCCGGAAGCGCGGCGCCCTCGCGCAGGAGCGCAAGGCAACGCTCCGCCAGATCGGCAATCGTTTGCTTGAGGGCGGGGGTTGCCTTGGAACTCTCGAGGTCCTCCACCCGCGCGCCGTGGGCCTGAAAGGCGTCAAGCGGAATGTAGACCCGGTCGAGGTCGCGGCAGTCCCTGCCGCAATCCTGCAGGTGGTTGATCACCTGCAGCGCCGCGCAGATCGCGTCGGAGGCAGGCCAGGTCGCCTGCGTCTCGCCGTGCACCTCCAGGACATAGCGCCCCACCGGCATGGCGGACAGGCTGCAATAGTGCATCAGCTCGGGCCACGACGCGTAGCGGCGCTTGGTCGCGTCGAGACGGAAGGCATCGAGAAGATCGAGCGCATGACGGGCGCTCAGGCCGCGCTCGGCCAGCGCCGCCTTCAGCGGCTCGGCCTCGGGATCGGTGGGGCCGCGGCCGGTCAGCGCGTCCGCCAGCCTGTCGAGAAGCACAAGCTTCGCATCGGGCGTCAGCTTCGGGTGATCGGCGACGTCATCGGCGGCGCGCACGAAGCGATAGAAGGCGAGGATCGGCGCGCGATGACGCGGGTGGAGAAAGCGCGAGGCGACGGGAAAATTCTCATCGCGATGCGACTTTCCGGAGCGAGCCTCTGTCGCGGTGATCATGCGCCCGCCGCCCTTTCGCCCGGCGCGGCGGCGTCGGCCTGGAAGCGCCCTTTCCACGCGCCGCCGCGCCCACGCCAATGCTCGACGGCCGACTCCAGCGTGAACGCCGTATAGATCGCGGCGATGAGCGGGAGCGCGAGGCCCCATGCGGGATTGCGGCCGTAGAACCGCAGCGTCGGAACGAAGGCGAACGCCATCATCACCCACGCGGCCGCGCCGAGAACGCGGGGGGCTCCGTCCGCAAAGAGCGCCAGCAGCGGCGGCGCCAGATAGGTGAGCGCCATGCCTGCCACCGTGCCGGCGAGCCGCACGGGCGAATATTTGAGCTCCGCATAAGCGGAGCGCACCACCATCCTCCGGATGTCCCGCAGGCGCGCATAGGCCCGCAAGCTGCGCACGCGTTCGGTGAGACCGAGCCAGATCGGCCCCTGCCGCTTCATCATCGCGCCGAGTGCGCAGTCGTCGATCAGCGCGCCGCGGATCGCTTCCAGTCCGCCGGCGGCGGTGAGCGCCTGGCGCTTCACCAGCATGCAGCCGCCGGCGGCGGCGGCGGTGGCGCGACGGGGATCGTTCACCCAGCCGAATGGATAGAGCTTGGCGAAGAAGAAGATGAAGGCCGGCACCAGCATGCGCTCGGGGGTGCTCTCGCAGCGGAGCTTCACCATCAGCGAGGTGAGCACGGTTCCGCGCGCAAGCGCGATCGTGACGAGCCGCTCGACCGCGTCGGGCGCCCGGTATGCGATGTCGGCATCGGTGAAGAGCACGTAATCCGGTGGCTCGGTCTGCCTCTGGAGGTGCTGGAAACCCTGATGCATCGCCCAGACCTTGCCGGTCCACCCGCGCGGCGGCTCCTCGCCTCTGAGCAGCGTCAGGGCTCCGGCGTCGCCTGCATTCCGCGCGGCGGCGCCCGCGACCTCGGCGGTTCCATCGCTGCTCTGGTCGTCGACGAGCAGTATGGAGAATCCGCCCGGATAGGTCTGGCGGATGAGCGAGATCAACGTCCGTCCGATGATTTCGGCCTCGTTGCGGGCAGGGATGACGACGCCGACATTCGGCCAGCGTTCCGGCCGGCCCCGGTTATCGGGGCTATCGTCCCGTTCGGCGGCCTGCCAGAAGAAGCCGCGTCCGAGCAGCAGATACGTCCAGATCGCCACTGCGGCGACGGCGGCAAGCGCGGCGCCCACGCGACATCACCCCGATATCAATGACCGACGGAACGGCCCGTCGCTCGGGTGGGTTCGGAGCTTCCAACCATGTCGCAGGGGGCGATTCAAGCCCAGCGTGTCCTCGGCGCGGCCGCATCCTGCCGCAGAACCTCGAAGACCTTTGCCACGATTGCGCCGGAATCGAGCCCCGCCCGCGCATACATGCGGTCCGGTTTGTCCTGGTCGACGAAGACGTCCGGCAGGATCATCGCCCGCACCTTGAGGCCCTGATCGAGAACCCCGCGATCGGCGAGAAGCTGGAGAACATGGCTCCCGAATCCGCCAATCGACGCTTCCTCGACGGTGATGAGAAGCTCGTGCTCGCGCGCCAGCCGAAGAATGAGTTCCGCGTCGAGGGGCTTCGCGAAGCGCGCATCCGCCACCGTCGTGGAGAGGCCACGCGCATCCAGCTCCTCCGCCGCCTTGAGCGCCTCCGCGAGCCGCGTTCCAAGCGACAGAAGGGCGACGCGCGTGCCTTCCCGCACGATGCGGCCACGCCCGATCCGGAGCGGCACGCCCTCCTCCGGCATCTCGACGCCGACGCCCTCGCCGCGCGGATAGCGGAAGGCGATCGGGCCGTCGCCGTGGTTCGCCGCGGTGGCGACCATGTGGACCAGCTCCGCTTCGTCGGCCGCTGCCATGACCACGAAGTTCGGCAGGCACGAGAGATAGGTGACGTCGAAGCTTCCGGCGTGCGTCGGGCCGTCGGCGCCGACGAGGCCCGCCCGATCCAGAGCGAAGCGGACCGGGAGGTTCTGGATCGCCACGTCGTGCACCACCTGGTCGTAGGCGCGCTGCAGGAAGGTCGAATAGATCGCGCAGAACGGCTTGTAGCCCTCCGTCGCAAGCCCGGCGGCGAACGTCACGCCATGCTGCTCGGCAATGCCGACATCGAAGGCGCGCGCCGGAAACTCCTTGGCGAACAGGTCGACGCCGGTTCCCGAGGGCATGGCAGCGGTGATCGCCACGATGCGGTCGTCCTTGCGCGCCTCCTTGATGAGGCTCTCGCCGAAGACCTTCGTGTAGGAGGGCGCGTTCGCCTTTGCCTTGACCTGCGCGCCGGTCACCACGTCGAAGGTGACGACGCCGTGATACTTGTCGGCGGACTTCTCGGCCGGTTCGTAGCCTTTGCCCTTTTGCGTCCGCACATGGACGATGATCGGCCCGTTCTTCGTATCGCGCACGTTCTTCAGCACCGGCAGGAGATGCTCGATGCGATGTCCGTCGATCGGCCCCACATAGTAAAAGCCGAGCTCTTCGAAGAGGGTACCGCCGGTCACCATGCCGCGGGCGAATTCCTCGGCGCGAAGAGCGCCGATCTCAAGCGCCTTGGGCATGCGCTTGGCGAGCTGCTTGCCGATTTCACGGAGCGAGCGATAGGTGCGTCCGGAGAACAACCGGGCGAGGTAGGCGGCCATCGCGCCGACCGGCGGCGCAATCGACATGTTGTTGTCGTTCAGGATGACGATCAGGCGGGATTGCATGGCGCCGGCATTGTTCAGCGCCTCGTAGGCCATTCCGGCCGACATCGCGCCGTCGCCGATCACACACACCACGTTGCGCTCGCCGCCCGAAAGATCGCGCGCGACGGCCATACCGAGGCCGGCGGAAACCGAGGTGGACGAGTGTGCTGCCCCGAACGGGTCGTATTCGCTCTCGGCGCGCTTGGTGAAGCCTGAGAGGCCGCCGCCCTGGCGAATCGTGCGGATACGGTCGCGGCGGCCGGTCAGGATCTTGTGCGGGTAGGCCTGATGGCCGACGTCCCAGATCAGCCGGTCCTCCGGCGTGTTGAACACATGGTGAAGGGCGACCGTCAACTCGACCACGCCGAGCCCGGCGCCGAGGTGCCCGCCGGTAACCGACACGGCTTCGATCGTCTCGGCTCGAAGCTCGTCGGCAAGCTGCTTGAGCTCGGCCTCCTTCAGACCGCGAAGGTCGGCGGGCGTCCGGATCGTGTCGAGAAGCGGGGTTGAAACAGGCATTTCCTACTCGCAGGCCGGGAATTGAAACTATGCAGGACGATTTCAAAGCACGTCAGGCGTGAAGCGGTTCCCTCCCGGAGCGCTTCCCCGCCTTCCAAATCCCGCCGCAAGCCAAGCATGCCGCCAATCAGGGGTCTTGGGAAGTGCGCGAGCGCCACACCCTAAACGGTTGCAGAAACGCGGTTTCTGGAATCCCACCCGGAGACCCGCGCCGCGCCAGCGCCCGTCGTCAACCGTCGGCTTGCGGCGAGCGGACGCGCTTGTCAAGGAGGTCCAGGTTCCAGATGTCGGCTGCATAGTCCCTGATCGCGCGATCGGAGGAAAACCAGCCCATGTTCGCCGTATTTCGAATGCTTGCCGCCCACCACGCCGTCGGGTCGCGCCAGAGCGCCTCCACGCGGCGCTGCGCCGCCAAATAGGCGTCGAAATCGGCGGTAACCATAAACCGGTCGTTGCTCCGCAGCGCGCCGACGATTGGCGCATATCGGCCGGTTTCCTCCGGGGAGAAGACGCCTGACGAAAGCGCGGCGATGACCTGCTTGAGCGCCGGCGACGCTTCGATGATCGCGGCGGAATCAAAACCGCGCCGGTTCATATCCTCGACCGCATCCGCCTGCAGCCCGAAAATGAATATGTTCGGAGCGCCGACCCGCTCGAGAATCTCGATATTGGCGCCGTCCAGCGTCCCGATCGTCAGCGCCCCGTTCAGGGCAAGCTTCATGTTGCCGGTGCCGGACGCCTCCATGCCCGCCGTCGATATCTGCTCCGACAGGTCGGCGGCCGGGATGATCGTCTCGGCCAGGCTCACATTGTAGTTCGGAAGAAAGACGACCTTCAGCCTGTCGCCGACGACGGGATCGTTGTTCACCGCGTTGGCCACGTCGTGCGCAAGGCGGATGATCAGCTTGGCCTGGTAGTAGGACGCTGCCGCCTTGCCGGCGAAGACCTTCACCCGCGGGATCCAGTCTGCATCCGGCTCGGCGCGGATGGCGTGGTAGCGGGCTATCGCATCGAGGAGATTGAGCAGCTGCCGCTTGTATTCATGGATGCGCTTGATCTGGACGTCAAACAGCGCCCGCGGATTGACCCTGATGTCGAGGGTGTCGCGGATGAGCCGCGCGAGGGCCACCTTGTTGGCATGTCTGATCGCGGCGACTTCGCTCTGCACCGAAGCATCATCGGCGTAGCTTGCGAATTCCTCGATCCTCATCGGATCGTCGAGCACGGCGTCGCCACAGGTCGTTACGAGGAGCCGGGTCAGATGCGGATTGGCCTGGTGCAGCCAGCGGCGGATAGTGATGCCGTTCGTCTTGTTGACGATGCGGTCGGGATAGAGCCGGTTCAAATCCTTGAAGACGGTGCGGCGCATGAGGTCGGTGTGGTGCGCCGAAACGCCGTTCACGCGGTGCGATCCGACGAAGGCGAGGTGTCCCATGCGCACCCGGCGGCCGTGCGCTTCGTCGATCAGCGAAACCGAGCCCAGGAACGACTCGTCCGACAGGCCGAGTTCCTTCGCCCGGTCGAGATGCCGGGTGTTGATCAGATAGATGATCTGCACGTGCCGCGGCAGCAGCCGTTCGAGCAGCTGCACCGGCCACGTCTCCAGCGCCTCCGGGAGAAGCGTGTGGTTGGTGTAGGAGAGCGTGGCGACGGTGATCTCCCAGGCCTCGTCCCAGGGAATCCCCCTGACATCGACCAGAATGCGCATCAGTTCGGCGACGGCGAGACTCGGATGCGTGTCGTTCAGCTGGATCGCGGCCTTTTCCGGCAACGCACGGATGTCGCCGTAGATTTCGACATGCCGGCGCACGAGGTCCTGCAGCGACGACGAGACGAGAAAATATTCCTGGCGCAGCCGCAATTCCTGGCCGGCCGATGTCGCGTCGCTCGGATAGAGGATCTTGGAGATCGTCTCCGCCCGCGCCTGCTCGGTCAGCGCGCCGACGTGATCGCCGGCGTTGAAGACATCGAGCCGCAAGGGATCGACCGCGCGGGCGGACCACAGGCGAAGCGGGTTGACGTGCCGGCCGCGCCAGCCGACGACCGGCGTGTCGTAAGCCACGGCCTGCACGGTTTCGCTCGGATGCCAGACCGCCCGGCTGCCGCCGCCGGCGGCCGCCGCCGTCTCCACGAAGCCTCCGAAGCCGATATCGTAGGTGATCTCGGGGTGGCCAAATTCCCAGGGGTTGCCGAAGGAGAGCCAGTTCTCCGGGTATTCGTGCTGCACCCCGTCCTTGATGACCTGGCGGAACAGACCGTGGTCATAGCGGATGCCGTACCCGAAGGCGGGGATCGAGAGAGTCGCCATGCTTTCCATGAAGCAGGCGGCAAGCCGGCCGAGGCCCCCGTTGCCGAGCGCCGCATCCGGCTCGGCGGCGAACACGTCGCTCGGATCGACGCCGAGGTCGCCGAGCGCGGCGTGAAACGCATCGGTCAGCTGAAGATTGTTCAGATTCTCCCGCAGCAGGCGGCCGATCAGGAACTCCAGCGAGAGATAATAGACGCGCTTCCGGTTCTCGACGCGGATGCGTTGCTTCGATTCGGCCCACGACAGGATGATGCGGTCGCGCACGGCGAGAGCCGCGGCGATGAACCAATCGCGATCGCTGGCGGTGATCGGATCCTTGGCGGCTTCCAGCGTCAGCTTCGTGAGGATCGCCGTGCGGATCGCGTCGATGTTCTCCGCCTGCGTCTGCGCGCGACGGCGAGGGACGGGGTCAGGCCTGGAGGTTTGGAGAATGTTCACGCGCTTTTCCATGGCGGGCGCCCCGTTCGCCCGAGCGGCAACAAGATCGGATCGCAAAAAGGCATGCCTTTAGCCAGCATAAAAAAGAGACACCGCCCCGTGCAGCCGACTTTGCGGCCCCGGGCACGATGACGCGGTTCGGCGGTTGAACCAAGGCCGGTCAATTGTCGCAGTCACCGGGCCGCGGACGCCGCCTTTCGCCGCGCGCTTTCTGCCTCGATCGCATGCAAGAGCTCCGGCTGCCGCCCGGCCAGGGCCCGGAAATCAACCACATCGAGGCGTAGGAGGCGCGCATTGGTCCCGGCAGTGACGGTGGCGTTCCGCGGTGCGCCGGTAAGAAGCGCCATCTCGCCGAAGAACTGACCCGGCCCCAGTGGAATGCGCGCCGTCGGGGTCTCGACCTGCACTTCGCCTTCGGCGATGAAGTACATGCTGTCGCCCGGCTGGCCGGCGGTGACGACGACGGCGCCCGGCCGACAATTCTCGACTTTCAGCAATCGGCTGATCTCTGCGAGGGCCGGGGCGCCCAAATTGCGAAAGAGGGGGAGCCGGACGACCAGGTCCCAGCTTTCCAGGAACGCCTGGCGGCGAAGCTCGCGCGAAAAGCCGCCCGCCAGAATGCCGGCCCACAGGGCGAAAAGGCCGATGCCGGCCACCATCACAGCGCCGGCGATCAGCCGGCCGACCGGACTTGCCGGAATCCTGTCGCCGTAGCCCGTCGTCGTGATGGTGGTGATCGCCCACCACAACGCGTCGGGGACGCCCCCGAACGCCTCCGGCTGACGGCCGCGCTCGACGAGGTAGACGGCCGTCGCCGTGAACAGAATCACGACGATGAAGGCCGTGGTCACGCTGAGGAGCGGCTGACGCTCGGATCGCAACACCCGCGCCAGCAGGAGAAGCGCCGGATTGAGGCGGATGAGCTTCAGCGACCAGAGGACGCCGAAGAGCCTGGCGGTCGCAGGCGGAGCGCCGAAAAGGAGCGCCAGCGGCACCGCGGCGGCCGAGATCAGGTCGACCATGGCCGGTGCGCTCAAGGCCCAACCGACGCGATCCGTTGCCCGGTGCAGCCGCAGCAGGTACTGGACCGCGAAAAGCCCGGCGACGGCGAGACAGCAGGCGGTCGCTATTCTCTCCTCGCCCGCCGAAAGTCCGGGACGCGTGCCCCACAGGAAAACGGCGATGCCAAGCACGGCGAGGACCCGGTCCGAGATTTCGCCGATACGGAAAAAGCGGTCCCGTGACCGGAAGCTGGCGCTGGCCGGCGACCCCGGAGACGGAACATGTCGCGCGACCATGGCGCTGTTGCCCTGACGCAAAGGCTGCGGCTGCGATTATGCCGGCGGAGACAGGCAATGGCCATCCAATTTCGCTCGGCAGGCGGGGCTTGCTCAGGCCGAAGGCGAGTTCGCGCGTAACCTCCCCCTTGAGGGGAGGTCGAAACCGGCGTCAGCCGGTTTCGGGAGGGGGTTCGTTGCGCCATTCCCCGCGCGAGGCGGCGAGGATCGCGAAGCGGCGTCAGGGCGATGCGTGCAGCGCGACCAGGCCGAGCCGCGCGCGCCTTGTCCAGCGGACGGTCATGAGGACGGCGACCACCGCCAGTCCGCTCGCCAGCCCGATCCAGATGCCGGCGCCGCCGAGGCCGAGCGGAAAGCCGAGGATGACGCCGAGCGGCAGGCCGATGCCCCAATAGCCGAGACCGGCGAAGAGCATCGGAACGCGCGTATCGTGCAGCCCGCGCAGCATGCCGGAGCCGACCGCCTGCGCTCCGTCGGCGACCTGGAAGAGCGCCGCGAAGGCGAGAAACGTGACCGCCAGCCGGATCACCTCGGCATTCGCCGGCCGCGAGAGATCGAGAAAGGCGCTGATGAGGAGGTGGGGCGCGAACAGCATCAGCGACGCGGTGACGAGCATGAACCCGACGCCCATCGCATAGGCCGTCCAGCCGGCGCGCGTGACGCCGTCCGTGTCGCCGGCGCCGAAGGCGCGTCCGACGCGCACCGTCACCGCCTGCCCGAAGCCGAGCGGAACCATGAAGGCGATCGAGGCGATCTGGATGGCGATCGAATGCGCCGCGACGGCGGTGGTGCCGATCAGCCCCATCAGGAACACGGCGGCGTTGAAGATCGTCACCTCGAACACCAGCGTGGCGGCGATCGGCAGCCCGAGCCGCCACAGCGCAAGAAAGCGCGGCCAGTCAGGCCGCCAGAAGCGGCCGAAAAGATGATAGCGGCGGAACCTGCGGTCGAGCACGACGACCAGCGCCAGGCTGCCGAACATGACGGTGATCGCGAAGGACGTGGCGATCCCGGCTCCGACCAGCTCCAGGCGAGGAAAGCCGAGCTTCCCGAATATCAGGCACCAC
>DASWJZ010000034.1:0-12009 GCA_036396875.1 Propylenella sp. | reverse complement strand
GACGAATAGACGCCTTCCTGCAAGCCGTGGGAACGGGAGGGTCACTGCGTGGCACCGCCGAGGCGCTGAGGCAACATAATCGCGACATCCGCGTAGTAGCCGTCGAGCCGGCAGAATCACCGGTGTTGTCGGGCGGCCTGCCGGGCAGCAACCGCATCGAAGGGATCGGGATGGGCTACGTCGTGCCGCTCTGGAAGCATGATCTGGTGGATGAGATCATCACCGTGTCGGCCAGCGATGCGATGGCGATGGCGCGCCGTCTGGCCCGCGAGGAGGGCCTGTTTGGCGGCGCGTCGTCAGGGGCGAACGTGGTCGCGGCCCTACGGCTTGCTGAACGCCTGGGGCCGGACATGACCGTCGCTACTCTGATGATCGATACCGGAATCAAATACCTGAGCACGGAAGTCTACCGGGATCATTGAGGACTCCTCGCAGATCGCCGACTGATGCACGCGCATAAGGGTCGAGAAGGCAGAATCACAAAGCGCCTGGGAGACTGCAGGTATGCACGGCCAACGGCACATTCTGGATGCGATCGGGAACACACCGCTGGTCGAACTCCGTCGCATCGTTCCCGATAGCAGCGCGCGGATCGTTGCCAAGCTCGAATCTGCCAACCCTACCGGCAGCATGAAGGATCGCCTGGCGCGCACTATCATTGAACGCGCGGCCACGGCCGGCCGCCTGAAGCCGGGTGGCACCGTCGTCGAGTACACGGCCGGCACGACAGGCATTTCCTTGGCTCTCGTCGCAAGTGCGCAAGGCTACCGGACGCATTTTGTGTTCTCTGACGCATTCAGCGACGAGAAAGCGCTGGACGATGCGCGCTTATGGCGCCGAGATCACCGACGTGGTGAGCGACAGCAAGCGGATCACCAAGGAACTGATCCAGGCGATGATCGCAAGGGCCGGCGAGATCAGCCGACAGCCAGGCCACTGGTGGGCCGATCAATTGAACAATGAGGACGGAGCGGACGGCTACGCCGGGCTCGGTGAGGAGATCTGGAGCCAGACCGATGGAAAGGTCGATGCCTTGGTCCATACCGTCAGCACCGCCCACTCAATCCACGGCATGAGCCGGGCGCTGCGGCGCCCCAAGCCGGACCTTCCCGTCTTTGCCGTCGAACCTGCCGAGTCCGCCGTGCTGTCGGGAAAGCCACCTGGCTCCCACAAGATCGAAGGCATCGGGCTTGGTTTCATTCCGCCGCTCTGGCATCCGGAAGAGGTCAACGAAATCTTGACCGTTTCGACCGATGACGCCAAGGCGATGGCGCGACGCCTCGCGCGCGAGGAGGCAATTTTCGCCGGTACGTCGACAGGAGCGAACGTCGTTGCCGCGCTTCGGATCGCGGAGCGGCTCGGCCCCGGGAAAACGGTCGCAACGATCATCGTCGATTCAGGCTTGCGCTACGTCAGCACGGACGTTTTCCGCAGCGGAGTGTAGGCCGCACGCAGCGGCCTGCGGAAAAGCGTCGAGCCGCCGAAATTCCTGCCGTCATCCCGAAAAAAGTCCGCCGGAGTTCCGGCGGACCTGTCTCGCTGGCGGAGCAGACGGTCAGCTATTGGGCCGGCGCCGGCTCCGGCGCAGGGGCGGGCACCATCCCGCCGCCCTGGGCAGGCGAAAGCGCCTGTTCCTGCTCCGCCCGCAGTTACGGCCGCGCGTAGAATGCGCGGCTATCTGCCACGACAGAAATGGCGGCCGACGAAGGCATGCTCAAGCCCGACCGGGAGGAGATGTTCCCCGTCTAACAATCGGGCGCGAAGCGCGAATGTTAGTTGCCTAACTTTCGCCAGGGCTTGTGCGTCAAGGGTGGCGAGAAGTCGCAGGAATTCCGGGGCTTGAGGCGCGGGGCAGGCACGATGATTGCGGGGGCTAAGAACGCCGTCGAGCCGAGCCGCAAGAGGCGCAGTCGACAGGCCGGACGGAAGGGCCTGCGGACTTTCCGTCGCGGCGGCCCGATCTGTCTTTCCGGAGCCGCCAGGCGGGCTGTCGCCGCCACGGCTCGTCGCGCCACATCCCTTCTTGCAGCTTCGCGGGGGAACAGCCCCGCCCATCAAGCGTTCAAGGTGCTCGGGGGAAGAGGAATTCATGACCGGAACTGATTTGCTCGAAGCGTTGCCCGTAGCCGTCTACATGACGGACGCGGAGGGCCGGATCACCTTCTACAACCAGGCGGCCGCAGAGTTTTGGGGGCATCGGCCGGAGCTGGGGACTGCCAAGTGGTGCGGGTCCTGGCGACTGTATTGGCCTGACGGTCAGCCCTTGCCGCATGACCAATGCCCCATGGCAATCGCTCTCAGGGAAGGCCGCGAAGTCAGAGGTGTTGAGGCTGTTGCCGAACGGCCAGACGGCACGCGTGTGCCTTTCATGCCTTATCCGACGCCGCTCAGGGACGGCTCCGGCCATGTGATCGGTGCGATCAACCTGCTGGTCGATCTGAGTGAGCGAAAAAGTGCGGAGATCGAAACGGCCCGCCTCGCCGCCATCGTTGCCTCGTCGGACGACGCGATCATCAGTAAGACGCTGGCAGGCCGGATCACTTCGTGGAATGCGGGAGCGACGCGCATCTTCGGCTATGAACCCGAAGAGATGATCGGACAGCCGGTCACGCGCATCATCCCGCCTGACCTGCACCATGAAGAGGAAACAATCCTCGCCAAGGTCAGGCGCGGCGAACGCGTCGACCACTACGACACGGTGCGGTGCAGGAAGGATGGCCGCCGCATCGATATTTCCCTCACTGTATCTCCGTTGCGCGACCATTCCGGAAAGGTCGTCGGCGCATCCAAGGTCGCGCGCGACGTCACCGAGCGAAAGCGCGGCGAGGAATTGCAGCGGCTGCTCCTCGACGAGCTTAATCATCGCGTCAAGAATACGCTGGCCAGCATCCAGGCGATCGCCAGCCAGTCGCTTCGTAGGGCGGCGACCCCCGGTGACTTCGTCGCAAGCTTCAACGGCCGAGTGCAGGCGTTGGCGCGGGCGCACGATCTGCTTGTCCGTGGCGAGATGAGGGGCGCTGACGTGGCGGAGATCGTGCGCGAGCAGGTTGCGCTTGGCGCCGCCGACGCGAACCGCATCTTCTGCTTAGGCCCCTTCCTCACCCTTGACGCCAAGACCGCAGTGCAGCTGGCGCTGGTGCTGCACGAGCTTGCGACGAATGCGAGGAAGTACGGTGCCCTGTCCATTCCTATGGGACAGCTGTCGATCACATGGGACACGCACACAAGCGCGGATACCGAGCTTTTTATCACGTGGAAGGAAACCGGCGTTCCCAAGGTCCGCGTACCCACCTCGCGCGGGTTCGGCACGACGCTGATCGAACGGACGCTTGCAGCGCATGGTGGTGATGCGGCCGTTCGGTATGGCGCAGACGGCATTCTTTGGGAGATCAGATTGCCGCTGCCCGAGCAGGTCCGGCAAAGCTGGATACCGCGCGCCGAAGGCGCGGCAGAGCCAGAAACGAGACTGATCGGGGCGAACGACAGCGCGGATTTGCGCGGGATGCGTGTCCTGGTTGTTGAGGATGAGGCGCTCGTCGCAATGGAGATCGAGGCGCAACTGAGCGCCGAAGGGTGCCGGGTCATCGGGCCGGCCGGAACCGTTGAACGAGCGAAGGCTCTTGTCGATGGAACGGAGCTCGACGCCGCTCTCCTCGACGCTAATCTGGGTGGCCAGCCGGTTCACGAACTTGCCGCGGCATTGACCCAGAGGGGCATTCCCTTCGCATTCGCCACCGGCTACGGCCGCGACGGTCTGCCGCAAGAATTCCAACAGGCTGCCGTTCTGACAAAGCCCTTCGGTCCCGATCAATTAATCGGCGTGCTGAGGACCATTCTCGGAGAGGACGGCAGATCCCCCGACGTGGTCTCAATTCTGAAAAGGCGGAGCTGACGCAGCGATGCCGGGTCAATCGTCCCGCCTCAGCAGGGAGGCTCGCCCGGGTCTGCTTGGCCTGCCTCAAGACTGCCCGTTAGTTAAAGAATCGGTGAGACATGGCGGCTCGAGACCAGCGAATGTTGCCGGCCCGTATTAACTGCCGCGCAATTCGACCTCGAACGCGTCAATCAGCAGGCCCCTCCGGATTGGCTGCGCCAATCCGCTGCGCCTAAGGTTGCCAGAACTCAGCCGCCGGTCTAGCGTTGACGGATGATCGAGTTTCCCCGCCGGCGCGCGGTCTTTCTCGCAGCAGTCGCCGCCGTAACAAGCGCTCTTTCCTGCGGCCCGGCCGGCGCGATTCTCCTGTCGAGCTCAGGGGGCGAAGCAAAGAACATTCAGGTGCGCAGCAACAACGCGGCGACGAAAACGAGTTCGACGGCGTTCGTCGACTTGCCTGGGGCGACCGTCACTCGAACCATTGTTGCGAGCCAGGATCTCTTTGTTGCGCGCTTCGCTGCGGAATCAAGATGTTTCGGGTCGGCCTCCGGGCGCTGCGTTATCCGCGTATTGGCTCGCAATCAGCGCACCGGCGGCGTCGTCGAGATGTTTCCCCCTTCGGGTGTTGACAATACTTTTGACACGGACGTTGCAGGCTTCGCGGACGACCAGGAAGAGAACCACGCGATGGAGCGTTCGCTGCGCTTGCCCAAGGACACCTACACTCTCAAGGTTCAGATTGCGGTGACGAACGCGGCGACGGTATTTTTCCTCGACGACTGGAATTGTTCCGTGACCACCTACGAGTGACGGAAGCTTAGTTCGGGAAGCCGGCAATCCCGTGCCCGAGGCGCCCGTTCGACAGACTGGCGCCCACGTTTCCGACGCGAGTCGGGGGACTGAAGCGGTACGGGCGCGTCGCGCGATGTGGCCTTACCGATCCGTTTTCCGGTGTACGAGGCACATGACCGTGATTTGAGGTGGCGCGGCGCCCTACCTGGGGGTTGGATACCAGCGCATGAGAAGGCTTGCCGGAAACATGCTTCCCGATCATCATTCGGCCTCCCGGGATAGCACATGGGAGACGGCTTCGCCCGAAGGCTTACGTGCGCGAGATCCGGATTTTCGTCTCGTCGCCTGACGACGCGCAACTTGAGCGGAGGCGGCTCGAGCGGGTGGTGGAGCGGCTCAACGGCGAGCTCGGCGGAACGGCTTTGCTCAGGACTGTCCGCTGGGAGACCTATTTCTACAAGGCGCATGCCAGCTTCCAGGCCCAGATCGTCGAGGCGTCCCAGTGCGATGTCGTGGTTGGCATTCTGCGCCACCGGCTCGGCACCGAGCTCCCGCCGGACTTCCCCAAAATGCCGAGCGGCGAACCCTATCCGAGCGGTACCGCCTATGAGGTGCTCTCGGCCATCGAAGCGCATCGGAAGCGGAATCTGCCCGACGTCTACGTATTTCGCTACAACGAGCCGCCGACGATCCGGATCGACGATGCGGAGCGTCCCGCGGTCGAGGCACAATGGAAGCGGCTGAAGGGCTTTTTCGAGGCCTGGTTTCGCTCGGACGACGGCCAGTTCAGAGCGGCTTTCCACAGTTTCTCCTCGACCGACGATTTCGAGCGACAGACCGAGGCGTTGCTGCGGCAGTGGCTCGAGCAGAACGTACTGAAGGGCCGCTCGGTCGTCTGGCCGATCGAAATCAAGGGCTCCCCTTTCCGCGGGCTTGAGTCTTTCGGCGTCAGCCATGCGCAAGTCTTCTTCGGCCGCTCTCGCGACATCGAACGCGCCGTGGAGGCCTGGAAAAACGCGGCAGACGCCGGAACCCCCTACCTGCTGGTGATCGGGCCAAGCGGCGCCGGCAAGTCGTCGCTGGCGCGCGCCGGCCTCGTTCCGAGGCTGACCTTGCCGGGTGTCGTTCCGCAGGTTGATGTATGGCGGGTGGCGGCGATGCGGCCCGGCGAGCGCGGCGGAAATCCGTTTGCCGCTCTGGCAGATCAACTGCTCTCCTCGGCGCCGCATGGCGAGGAGGCCCGCGCCGGCGCGCTGCCGGAAATTTCTCTGAGCGGCTACCAGACGCCGGAGGAACTCGCTGCGCTGCTTGCCCATTCCGATGCGACGGCAGCGAAGCCGGTCATCGCGGCGCTCGATCGTGTGCAGGAGACGGAGCGGGCGCGAGGGGGATACGAGCGCCCCGTCCGCTCCGCATTGCTGCTCCTCATCGACCAACTCGACGAGCTGTTTGCCGCCGACGTGACCGACAGCACCCGTCGGCGTTTCGCCGCTCTCATGTCGGAACTGGTCAACACCGGCCGGGTCTGGCTGGTCGCAACACTGCGAGCCGATCTCTACGAGCGCTACGGGGCCGTGCCCGAACTGCTGGCGCTGAAGCAGGCAGCCGCCTCCTACGACCTTGAGCCGCCGGGCCCGGTCGAGCTGGCCCAGATCGTTCGCGAGCCGGCCCGTGCCGCGGACCTGGTCTACGAGGCGGATGCTCAGGGCCGCACGCTCGATGAGCGGCTTCTCGCCGACGCCGACCGCGCCGATATGCTGCCGCTGCTGCAGTTCACGCTCGACCGTCTGTTTCAGGAACGGGTCACGTCGGAAGGCGAAACAAGACTGACGCATGCCGCCTACGACTCGATCGGCGGGCTTGACGGGGCGCTTGAAAAGGAGGCGGAGCGCGCACTTGCCACTTTGGACGAAGCTGCGATCTCTCGGCTGCCGCGGCTTCTGCGCGAACTCGCGACTCCAGCCCCGGTCGGTGACGCAACCGCGGGAAGGACCGACGCGGTTCCGCTCAGCATCCGCTCCGTGCCGTTCCGCCAAGCGGCCCACGACCTTCACTCCGAGCGCCTTGTGCGCGCGCTCGTCGACGCGCGCATCCTGCTCTCGTCCGGCAAGGCGGAGGCAGCAACGGTCCGCATTGCCCATCAGCGCGTGCTGGGAAGCTGGAAGCGCGCGCGCGACATCGTCGAGGAAAACGCAGACTTCTATCGAATCCGCGAGGAGGTTGAGGACGAGCGCCGCCGCTGGGAGGCAAGCGGGAGAAAGCGCACGCGCCTGATCCCTGCCGGCCTGCCCCTCGCCGAGGCGGAATCGATCGTCAGAACTTTTCGGGACGAGGTGTCGCCGGAAGCCCGCGCCTTCATCGCCGCCTCGGGTCGCCGGGCGCGGCTCCGGCAAAGGCTGACCACTGCCGCGGCGGTCGTGTTCCTGGGGTTGGGGGCGGCGGCAGGATATCTCGGCTGGCTGGCGACCGAACGAGCGGAGGCGGAGCGTGCCGCCAAGGTCGAGGCGGAGCATAATTTCGAAGCCGCCAAGGCGGCCGTCGACGGCATTACCATCCAGCTCGCAGAAGGCCTTCGCGACGCCGCCGGCATGCAGATCGCGACTCTTCGGCGGATCCTGGCCAACATCAAGCAGACCGTGGAGCAATTGAGCGGCGCCAATTCCGAGCACCTCGGGATGCAGGAGAGCCGCGCCTTGATGCTGCTTGAGTTCGGCTGGACGTATGTGGCGGCCGGCGATCTCACCGCCGGTGTGGCGGCCTTTGACGAGGCGCTGGCCATTTTTCGACGCCTGGCGGCAGCTGACCCGACGAGGCTCGCATGGCGGCAGAACGTCGCCGTAGCGCTTGAAAAAATCGGGGCGATGCGCCTGCAGATGGGTCGTACGTCCGCGGCCGTTGAGGCATTCGACGAGGCCATCGAGGTGGATCGGGCGCTCCTGCAGACGACGGATGATGCGGAAATCTGGAAGAATATGGCGCTTGCGCTCGCCGGAAAGGGATATGCGAGCCGGCGAGAAGGCAGCGCGGCGGCGGCGCTGGCGGCCTTCCAGGAGGGCCTGGAGATATTTCGGCGCCTCGCTGCGGACCATCCGGACCAGGCGAAATGGCGCGGTGAGGTTGCTTCGGCTCTCGATAGAATCGGCGATCTGAAGCTCGCCTTCGGCGACGTCGCCGGCGCCGCGGCGGCGTACGATGAGGGCCTGGACATCATGCGCGTCCTCACCGAAGGCAATCAGACGCATATGCTGTGGCGGCGGGACCTTACGCTGGCACTTGAGAATGTGGGCAGGGCGCGGTTGCAGCAGGGGGACGAAGCCGGCGCGCTGGCTGCCTTCGAAGAGGGACTGTCCGTTGCGCGGGCGCTGTCCGCGATGGACCCCGGAAACACGCAGTTCCGACGCGACCTGTCGATCGCCCTGGATCGGGTCGGAGGGCTCGAGCTGCACCAGAAGCGGACGGCAGAAGCCTTCGACGCCTTCGAGGAAGCCCTGGCAATACGACGCCAGCTTGTCGAGATGGACCCGGCAAACCACGAATGGCAGCGGCTTCTCTCGGCGATGTTGCGGCGAATCTGCGCCGCCCGATCGGAAACCAGCGAACAGGATGCGGCGCAGGCCGCCTGTGCGGAGGCTCTCGAAATTGCCCGCCAGGCCATCGACGCCGCGCCCGACAATGCGCTTGCCCAAAACGAATTGGCCTTGAGCCTCATCGCCTTTGGAGACGGTCGGCGGCGGGCGCGCGACTTCGAGGGCGCGCTCGCGAACTACCAGGAAGCGCTTTCGATCCGCGAGGCGCTCTTTCGGCTGGAGCCGGAGAGCCTGGAGACGCAACGAAACCTGGCGCTCATCCTAGGCAGCGTCGGCGAGGTCCAGTTTCTCCTCGGCGATGCGGCGGGCGCCCTGGCGTCCTTCGAGCAGAATCTCAAGGTTCTGCGAGTCTTGGCGTCGGCAGATCCGGAACAACAGGGCCTGTCGACCGAGACGCTGAGAAGCCTGCGACGGATAGGCGATGCCAAGGTGCTCCTCGGTGATGATGCCGGCGCACTGGCGGCGTTTGAGGAGGCAATCTTGATAGCGCGGCCCCTTTCCTCGGCAGCGCCCAACGATGCGGAGCGAGCATTTGCAGTCGTCGATCTGTTGGGGCGGATCGTCGGCGCGGCGGAGGAACCCCTAAGGTCGGATGCGGCAAAGGAGGCGATCGGCATCCTCGACCGGCTGGCGGCCCGCAAGGTCGAGATTCCCGACGAAAGATGGTGGCGCGACTTTTTTGCGCCCGTCCCGGGGGAGTGACCGGTCCGCCGCGGCGGCGTATCCGCAGGGGCCGCCAGCCCGAACTGACGCCATGAGTTGAGCGGATAGAGCGTTCTTGTGCCGCAGGCGGCGGAGTGCTCTTATCCGTCGGCGACGCCCTTGGAAACGCGCCGGCTAAGGCGCGGGGGAGCAGACGGATGTACAGACTGCGGGTATTGGCGGCATTTGCCCTTTCGATGCTCCCCGCCTCGACCGGCCGGGCGGCAGTCGACCATGAAGCGTGGCTGCGGGCGACGACGTTGGGAACCTCCGAGGCTTTCCAGGCCTATGTCAAGGACCAGCCCGACGGGCGCCACTTATACAGCGCCTACCACGAATTGCGGCGCAGCGTTCCACCGGCGGAGCCGACCCGCATCGTCCCACCCGTCTGGCAGTTCGCCGGCACGTATCTGTGCCCCCCTCGCGACAGGAGCCCGTACTGCGTCGAACGAAGGGCCCGTCTCGGACTGCCCTCCTTTGGCGGGCCGGCAGGGCCCATGGACGACTTTTCCGGCAACGGCGGGGGTTTTGGCGGCGCCTATTGAAGGGTTGTCGCCGGCGCGTTCCTGACGGAACCGAGCAAGAAGCGTGACTGTCTGGTTCGATCTGGTCGTCGCGGGCGATCCGCGTTTTCCCGGCGGCACGAGCTCGGCCACGGCGACGGAACTTAGAGCGGCCATTTCAGCGGGCCTGCGATGTGCATTCCTGCCGTTTCTCGGCCCGGTGCTATCGAGCCCGCATCCGTTCAATCCGAAGATCCGAAAACTCATGGACGAGGGCTCCGTCGCCTGGCTGGCGCCGGATCAGGCGGCGGAATGCGCGCTGCTTCTGGCGGAGAACCCGTTGGTATTCGCCAACGCCCCGTCCCACCCCATACGATTGAGACCGGGCGCGGTCGTCTGCGTTCTGCATCATGCTCTCCTGAACGGGTTCGGTCAGCCCCAGTACGATATCGGGCAGGTGGAGCGCACTCTCTCGCGTCTCTTTGCAGCGCAGGTGCTCTTTGCACCGGTCGGTCCCGCTGTCCGGGCGCAGCTCGACCGTGCCGCCGGTAGTCGTCCGATCACCGTCACACGGCACGACCTCTACAATCTGATCGACCTAGCCGAATGGGCTCCAAGACCCGAGCGGCCGCCGGCGGCGAGACCGATCATCGGGCGACATTCAAGGCCCGATCCACTGAAATGGCCGGATATCGCGGAGGAGATCGATGCAGCCTATCCGGGCAACGGCGACTTCAAGGTCCGCGTCCTCGGCGGATTGCCGCCCGCCGACAGGCTGCCGGCCGCATCGAGAAACTGGGAGGTCTACCCGTTCGGGAGCGTGGACGTCGGGGACTTCCTCCGCGGCCTCGATTTCTATGTCTTCTATCATAGCGGCGAGTGGGTCGAAGCATTCGGCATGGCGATTGCCGAGGCGCTCGCAGTCGGCGTCGTCGCGATTCTGGATTCGGCATTCGAGCCGCTTTTCGAAGACGGTGCGCTTTATGCATGCCCGGACGAAGTCACCGCCTTAGTCCAGAAGCTCGCCGCCGATCCGAGCGCTTACGCCGCCCAGTCCAGGCGGGCGCGCGCGCTCGTCGAAAGGAAGTTCTCGACACGGGACTACCCTGCCCGCTTCCGTGGTCTCCTGGACGATGCAGGATTGCCGGTATCGCTCGCCGGCACGTGCGCTCGGCCGGCCGGCACGAATAGCACCGCGGGTGAGTCGTTCCGGGCGAAGCGGACAAGGCGGCGTGTCCTGTTCGTTTCGTCCAACGGGATCGGCCTCGGGCATGTCACGAGACAGCTCGCTATCGCCACTCGCCTCCCGCAGCCGGTTGACGCAGCGTTCCTCACCCTTTCTCAGGGCTGCTCGGTTCTCGCCGATTTCGGCTTTCCCTTCGACTACGCTCCATCGCACCAACGGCTCGACGTCGAAGCGGACAGCTGGAACCGAAGCTTCGCCGTGGAGCTCGCGAATGCGATCGACTATTACGATCCGGGCGCCGTACTCTTCGATGGAAACGTACCCTACAGCGGACTGCTAGACGTCGCCGTGTCAATGCGGGATCGATACTGGTTCTGGTGCCGACGCGCCATGTGGCGGCATTCCCAGCAGCCGGACGTCCTGGACCGCAGCTGGGCGTTCAACGCTATCTTCGAGCCCGGCGAAATCGCTGCCGACGTGGATGTCGGACCTACGACTGAGAACCGCGATCGGGTGGTCCCCGTAGACCCGATCCTCCTGATCGACCCGGACGAGAGGCTTCCCCGACACGAAGCGGCGTCGGTTCTCGAAATTGATCCAGATCGGATGACGATCGCACTGCAACTGGGCTCCGGATCCAACTTCGCCTACAGCGAAATACGCAGAGCGATTCTGAGCGCGCTCGCCGGCGGAAGCGACACGACGGTACTGGAGCTGCGATCTCCCATTGCTTCCGCGGACCTGATGAAACCCGCAGATGTCTATGGCATCGCGCAGCGGACCCTCTTCCCATCCTTTCGATTTTCCCGCTGCTTCGATCTCTTGATCACCGGGTCCGGCTACAACAGCTTTCATGAATGCATCTTCGGCGGGATTCCTGCGGTGTTCGTTCCCAATGAAGCGCCGGAAATGGACGATCAGCTCCTCCGCGCGCGCTATGCCGAGACGATGCAGTTCGCGCGTTGCCTGAGAGCAAAGGACACTTTCCGGGTCCCCGCCGTTCTTGAAGAGATGCTTTCGTCCGACACGCGGGTCCGGTTGAAAGAGCGCGCCGCCCGTCTCAAGTTCGAGAATGGAGCGCATACAATAGCAAAGTACCTGGAAGAGTATCTGTATTCGGCACGCGCTGACGGCCCATTGGCGGATCTAATCGATCGTATCTAGGATTACGCTACGCCGTGTTTTCAAAGTCGCCTCAATCGCAGGACGCATCAGCTCAGCTGATCGAGAAGAGCTTTGGCGTCTTTCAGGTCAGGGGTTTCTAAGCCTTCGGTGAACCAGCCGTAGACGGAGGTGAGCCGGTCGTGGGCCCTCCGCCGCTCACCGGCCTCCGCCCAGAGCCGGGCGAGCGATGTCGTCGCGCGC
>DASWJZ010000033.1:0-6304 GCA_036396875.1 Propylenella sp. | reverse complement strand
TCCTCGCGGGCGGTGTCGGGTCCGTCGGAGCCATGGACCGAGTTTTCTCCCAGCGACCGCGCGAACTCGGCCCTGATCGTACCGGGGGCGGCATCCTTCGGGTTGGTCGCGCCCATCACCTCGCGGTTCCTCGCGACGGCGTCCTCGCCCTCCAGCACCTGCACCACGACAGGCCCGGAGATCATGAACTCCACGAGCTCGCGGAAAAACGGCCGATCCTTGTGCACCGCGTAAAAACCTTCCGCCTGCGCCCGGGTCATGCGGATGCGCTTCTGCGCGACGACGCGCAGCCCGGCGCTCTCGAGCTTGTCGATGATCTTGCCCGTAATGTTCCGCGCCGTCGCATCGGGCTTGATGATGGAGAAGGTGCGCTCGATCGCCATGATGCTCCTGCTGGGTCGGCGGCTGAAAGTAAAAAGCCGGCGTCCTATACGGGCCGCACCGGCCGGCGGCAAGCCGCGACGGCCCCCAGCGGGAGGGGGGAGAAGCGAGCGGCTCAACCGTCCCGGTAGATCGCGTTCGCGCGCGCGACGATCCCGGCCAGAGCGCCGCCGATCAGCGGGGCGACGATGTAGAGCCAGACCTGTCCCAGCGCCTCTCCGCCGACAAACAGCGCGGGGCCTATGCTGCGCGCCGGGTTCACCGAGTTGCCGGAAACGGGAATGAAAGCGAAATGCAGGATCGCCAGCGTCAGTCCGATCACCAGGCCGGCGAGCATGGTCTCCTGCCGCGGATGCGTGACGCCCAGGATGACCGCGACGAAGATAAATGTCGCGACGACCTCGATCAGGAAGACCGATCCGACGGAGAACCCTTCAACCGGGTCCCAGCTGTTCTGCCCGAGGCCGGTCGCCGCAATGTCATAGCCCTGCGCGCGGCCGCTGGCGGCGAGATAGATGAAGGCGGCGCCGACGATAGCTCCGACGATCTGGGCGATGATGTACGGAACAACGTCCTTCCCCGGCAGGCGTCCTGCCAGCCAGGCGCCCACCGTGACGGCGGGATTGAGGTGCGCCCCGGACACCGGACCGATCGCATAGGCCATCGCCGTGACGGCGAGGCCGAAAGACAGGCCGATGCCGATCTGCCCAAGCGGCAGCGCACCGCCGAAGCCGCCCGCCACGATCGCCCCGACCCCGATGAAGACCAGCACAAATGTCCCGAAGCACTCTGCAATGTACCGCTTCATGAGCTTTCCCCTCCAACCGCCGCGTCCCGCGAATCGGCGCGAGACAATATCCATGAGCGAGTGCTAAGCGGTCCAGCTTGGACGAGTGGCCAGGAGCCGAGCGTGAAGGCCCACTTCCGGATGTTCGCCCGCTACAATGCCTGGGCCAACCGGCGCGTCTACGCGGCGGCGGGCGCGGTGTCCGATGCCGACTATCGCCGGGACCGCGGCGCTTTCTTCGGTTCGCTGCGCGGAACCCTGAACCACGTGCTCGTCGCGGATCGCATCTGGATGCACCGGTTCACCGGGCGGGGGCCGACCTATGGCAAGCTCGACCTCATCCTTCACGACGAGCTGGCGACGCTGCGGGCTTCGCGCGAGGCGGAGGACACGCGCATCAAGGACTGGGTGGATTCGCTCGACGACAGGAAGCTCGCCGGCCCGCTGACCTACCGGACGATCACCAATCCGGCGGACATCACCCAGCCTCTCGCCGCGGCGCTGGCGCATTTCTTCAATCACCAGACGCACCACCGCGGGCAGGTGCATGCGCTCTTGACGGCGGCAGGCGGCCGCGAGGCCGCGCCGTCGCTCGATCTCATCCTGTTCCAGCGCGAGACCGGGGTAGGGCTCTCCGCCTGACATTTACTCGCCCGGCATGAATCGCTAGACCGCCGCACCGGTTGATGGGCGGGCGGAGCCGCTGGATGGAGACGATCAGGATCGGTGTTCTGGGCGCGTCGGGCTATACCGGCGCCGACCTCGTACGGCTCGCTGCGCGGCACCCGAAAGCCAAGGTCGCAGCGCTGACCGCGAACACCCATGCCGGCAAGACAATGAGCGAGGTGTTCCCGCACCTCTTCATGCTCGAGCTGCCGCGCCTCGTCGAATGGGAGTCCGTCGACTGGAGCGGGCTCGACGCCGTCTTCTGCGGGCTGCCGCACGGCACCACGCAGGAGATCATCGCCGCGGTCCTCGCCGCCAATCCGGCAATCAAGGTCTTCGACATGTCGGCCGATTTTCGCCTGCGCGACACGGGCGCCTACGCCGAGTGGTACGGGCATGCGCACCGCGCGCCGGAACTGCAGGGGGAGGCAGTCTACGGGCTGACGGAGTTCTATCGGGACAAAATCCGCGCCGCGCAGCTTGTCGCGTGCCCGGGCTGCTATCCGACCGCGGCGCTGCTCGCGCTCATCCCGCTCGCGCGGGCTGGGCTGATCGACGCGGAGGATATCTTGATCGACGCCAAATCCGGCGTGTCCGGCGCCGGGCGCAGCCTGAAGCAGAATACGCTCTTCTGCGAAGCGGGGGAGGGGCTGTCGCCCTATTCGGTGGCGAGGCACCGGCACGCGCCGGAGATCGAGCAGGAGATCGCAGCGGCCGTCGGGGCGTCGGTGACGGTGAACTTCACCCCGCACCTGATCCCGATGAGCCGCGGCGAACTCTGCACGTCCTATCTGCGGCTCAAGGGGGCGACCGCCGACGACCTTCGCGACGCGCTTGCGAGCGCCTATCGCGACGAACCCTTCATCCGCGTCGCGGCGAAAGGTGTCCTGCCGCAGACGCAGAACGTGCGCGGCTCCAACTACGTGCAAATCGGCGTCTTCGCCGACCGCATCCCGGGACGCGCGATCGTCATCTCGGTCCTCGACAATCTGGTGAAGGGCTCCGCCGGACAGGCGCTGCAGAACATGAACGTCGCTTTCGGCCTCGAAGAGACGGCGGGCCTCCTGCAGCTTCCGCTCTTCCCCTAATCCGGCGCGCCGCGCGGCCAGCCGGCCGCCCATCGATCCGTCTCGATGCCACGGATGTCGCGCAGGTTGCGGATGTTCCGTTCCTCCAGCCGCTTCAGGAACTCCGTTAGGATGCGGCGGGGGAGGGAGGGGCCCTCATAGACGAGGCCGGTGTAGAGCTGCACCAGATCGGCCCCGGCGGCGATTTTGGACCAGGCGGCGGCCGCGCTGTCGACGCCGCCCGCGCCGATCAGCGCAAAGCCCGGTCCGGCAAGCTGTCTGGCGCGCGCCAGCATGGCGGTGGAGGCTTCGAACAGCGGCCGGCCGGAGAGCCCGCCCAGCTCCTCGACGTGCTTCCGCGACTTGAGCGGCGGCCGGGCGACCGTCGTATTCGCGACGATGAGGCCGTCGACCCCGCGTCGAAGGGCGGCCTCGACGAGCTCTCCGAGCGCCCTGTCGTCGATGTCAGGCGCAATCTTGAGGAGAAGCGGCGGCCGGCGTCCGCTTTCCTCGCGCGCCGCGACCCGCGCCTCGGTCAGGCGCTCGAGCAGCTCCAGAAGCGGGGGACCGGCCTGTAGTTCGCGCAGGCCCGGCGTGTTCGGAGAGGAGACGTTGACGGCGAGGTAGGTGGCCAGCGGCGCGAACATGCGCACGCCGGCGACGTAGTCGAAGATGCGATCCTCGCTCTCCCGGTTGGCGCCGATATTGACGCCGAGGATGCCGCCGCGGCCCGACCACCGGTCGAGCCGCTCGGCTGCCACGTCGTGACCCTCGTTGTTGAAGCCGAGCCGGTTGATGAGCGCGCGGTCCGCCGGAAGGCGGAAGAGGCGGGGGCGGGGGTTTCCCTCCTGCGGCAGCGGCGTGAGCGTGCCGATTTCGACGAAGCCGAAGCCGAGCGAAAGCATGGCGTCCGGCACGGCGGCGTCCTTGTCAAATCCGGCCGCGAGTCCGATCGGATTGTCGAAGTCGAGGCCGAGAGCGCGCACCGCCAGGCGGGGATCGCGGGCGACGGCCGGCGGCCGGAGCCGCCCGACCAGCCCGACCGCCTTGAGCGCCATGCGATGCGCCCTTTCCGGCTCAAGGAGGCGCATGAGCCGCGCCGCGTAATCGCCGGGCCTCACGGGAAGCCTGCCGGAAAGGCGTGGCCGCCGCCGCCGTCCGGCGGCAGGGGCACGACGCTTCGCACCGCCGAGAGCGGCAGCGCGCCATAGAGGTGCGGGAAGAGGGCGCCGCCGCGGGAGAGCTCCCAGCGGAGGCGCTCGCCGAGCTCACCCGGGTCGACGGCGATCAGAAGCAGCCTCTCTTCGCCGGCGAAATGACGGGTCGCGGTTTCCCGCACCTGGCTTGCGGTGGAAAGGTGAATGTAGCCGTCGCGGAGATCGACCGGCGAGCCTTCGAAGACGCCGGTCGCTTCGGCCGCACGCCAGAGCGGTTCGGGACAGATCTTGTAGATGAACCCGGCCATCGGCAGCGGAAGGATAGGCCGTGCCCCGTTGCCCGCAAGCGCGCTTTCGCCACAGCCGGCATCCGCCTATGCTCGCGGCGGGAGGAAATACGCCATGATACGCTGCGTTCTTCTCGTTCCTTTCTTCGCGCTCACCGCCGCTACGGCCGGCGCCGGCGAGCTGAGCGAAGCCGGGCGGTACGCGTTCCATCCGGTGGCGTCCGGCGTGCTCCGGCTCGACCGGGAATCCGGCGACGTGGCGTTCTGCAAGGCGGAGGCCGCGGCGGTCGTCTGCAGCGGGCTGACCGCATCGGCCGAGAGCGGGCGTCCAGCCGGTGCCGGCGAAGTTGCGGCGGGGCTGACGGTGCGGATTGCGGCGCTGGAGGCGCGGATCGCCGCGCTCGAGGCGCAGATCGGCGCGCTTCGATCGCAGCCGGGGGCCGGCGACCTTGCCGACGAAGAGGCTCTGGACCGCGTGATGGTGCTCACGGACCGCATGATGCGCCGGTTTTTCGGCCTGGTGCGGGACTGGAAGCACGACATGGAGAGCGACGAGTTGTAGGGGGACCCGCCTCAGGCCGGCCGCTCCCGTATCGGCGGCGCGTCCCGGCCGGTGTCAGGCCGGGACTCCACATCGAGGTCGATCTCCGCAGCCGGCGTCGCCAGTGATGCCGCCACCGAGACCACGAAGGCGATCAACACGCCCACGATCCCGGCGGCAGGGGCGCTGAGAGCCGCCCAATCCCCGATCGCGTCGTCCCGCCCCGGATCAAGAAGGGAGAGCGCGAGAATAACGCTGGTGAAGCCGAACCCTGCCGCCATCCCGGCGATCGCGCCGACCTCGTTGCAGCGCCGCCACCACAGGCCGGCGAGAAGCGGCGCCAGCAGCCCGGCGGCCGCAAGTGCGAGCGCCCACCCGAAAAGCGCGGCGGCATCCGCCGTCTCCCAGCGCGCAACGATCACTCCGCCGCCCGCCAGGCCGGCGATGGCAAGCCGCGCCACGACGATGCGACGGCCCTCGGTGCCCGTCCTGTCGACGATTTCGTCCCAGATGTCGTGGCTGATCGCCGTCGCCGCGGCGAACAGCGCCGCCTGCCCGCCGGCGAGCAGCGCCGCCAGCAATCCGGCCAGCAGCAACCCGGCAAGAACCGCCGGCAGGGCCCCGAAAAGCGCGGCAAGCTGGATCAGGTCGCCGCGCGCGGCCGCCGCCGTTTCAGCGCCGATCGTGCCGCTCAAAAGCTCGACGGTGAGAAGACCGGACGCGACCGCGGCGGCGGTGAAGGCGAGCATCCACAGCATCGTCGTGCCGGATTCGCGGGCGGAGCGCGCGGCGAGCGCGCGTCCGGTGACCTGCCCGAGCGACGCGACCCCGAAGCCGGCCGCAACCGTCGCCAGCGCGAACTGACTCGACGCGCCTTCGGCCGGCGTGGCGACGCTCGCCAGCAGGGCGCCGAGGTCCAGTCCGGGCCCCAGGGCAGCATCGCCGCGCAGGGTCAGAAAACCGGCGGGCAGCAGGCAGGCGAAGAGGATGGTGACGTACTGCACGGCGCTGGCCCATGTCAGCGACCGCATGCCGCCTGGCAGCACGGCAAGCGCCATCG
This sequence comes from Propylenella sp., assembly GCA_036396875.1. Lineage (GTDB taxonomy): Bacteria > Pseudomonadota > Alphaproteobacteria > Rhizobiales > Afifellaceae > DASWJZ01. The sequence goes on along the minus strand of DASWJZ010000033.1, from coordinate 358 downwards.
AGAGAGCCGCGGCATAGAGCGCGTGGTCCGCGTCGAGACCAAACATCGTTGCGAGCAGCGGCGCAGAGAAATTCAGATACACGAGGAAGAGCAGAAAGGATGACGCGAGCACAACAACGGCGGCCCCCGCCTGGGCCCACGCGCTGCCGAAACGAACCGCCAGGAAATCGCCCGCCGTGTAGGCGCCGGATCGCCGCAGCCCGGGTGCGACCAGCACTGAATGGAGCAGCAGGCCGAGGACGAGCCCGATTGACGCTCCGGCAATCTCCGCGGGGGTGCCGAGCGCGCCGCCTGCCAGGCCGACGACGATCAGGCCGACAAGACCCGCCCCGCCGGACAGTCCTCCCAGCGATCCGGA
>DASWJZ010000032.1:0-3461 GCA_036396875.1 Propylenella sp. | reverse complement strand
GGCTCCGGGTCCGCCCATTTTGACGGATGCCGGGCAAGCCGCTAATCGCGAGCGCCAGCGGCAGGGGCAGAGGTTCGCATGTCCGAGGTGAGTGAGACCAGCCGGCTCGACCGTCCGGTCGACCTGGTTTTCGACCACGTTCTCGGCCCGAACGACGCGCCGCTCGAGCTGGTCGAATACGGCAGCTACGCCTGCCCCTATTGCCGGGCGGCGAACGAGCGGATTGCGGAGGTGCGCGACCGGTTCGGCGACCGGCTGCGCTACGTCTTCCGCCACCGCCCGCTGACCGGCAGCGACATCGCCCGGCGGGCGGCGGAGCTGGTGGAGCTCGCCGGCGATCCGGAGCGCTTCTGGCGCGCCCACATTGAGCTGATGACCCGCTCGCAGACGCTGACGGAGGAGGATCTCGTCGTTGCCGCAGCCGATCTCGGGCTTGCGGCGACGGATGCCGGGGACGCCGAGGAAGCCGCGCTCCGCGCCCGGGAGCGGGTGGAGGCGGACGAGCGGAGCGCGCGGGCGAGCGGCGTGACGATGACGCCGACCTTCTTCATCAACGGCCGCCGCTATGACGGCCCGTGGGACGAGACCTCGTTGTCCGACGCGCTGCTCGGCACGCTCGGCCACCGGGTACGGTCGGCGGCGCTCGACTTCGCGAGCTGGGGGCCGTCGGCCGGCGTCCTCCTCCTCATCGCCACCGTGCTCGCGGTGGCGCTGACCAACTCGCCGCTCGGGCCGGCCTTCGACGCCTTCTGGGAGCAATATTTCGGCCTCTCCTTCGGCGGCCGGAATTTTGCGATGTCGCTCAGGCACTGGGTCAATGACGGGCTCCTCACCATCTTCTTCCTGGTCGTCGGCCTCGAGATCAAGCGCGAGTTCACGGTCGGACACCTCGCCAGCCGGCGGTCGGCGGCGCTGCCCATCGCTGCGGCGATCGGCGGGATGGCCGTGCCGGCGCTCCTCTACCGGCTCGTCCTTCCGGAAGGAACATGGTCGCATGGCTGGGGCGTCCCGATGGCGACCGACACCGCCTTCGCGGTAGCGCTGATCGCGATGATGGGGCGCCGCGTCCCGATCGAACTCAGAATCTTCCTGACCGCCGCGGCCATCGTCGACGATATCGGCGCCATCATCGTCGTCGCGCTCTTCTATTCGAGCGCGCTCGATCCCGTCGCGCTTGCAGCCGCGGCGGCGATAACGGCGGCGCTTGCCGCTCTCAACAATTCGCGCGTCTACCGCGTCACCCCGTATATGCTGCTCGGCATCGCGCTGTGGGCGGCGATATTCGCCGGCGGGCTGCACGCGACCCTCGCCGGCGTCCTGCTCGCGCTCTTCATCCCGACGCGGCCGCCGCCCAATCTGACGGCGCTTATGGTGCAGGCGGATACGATCATCTCGGCGGAGGCGGCGAAGGGCAGCGAGGTCCTGCGGCACGGTCCGTCGGCGCCGGCGCTGCGGGCGCTCGACGCGATCCACGACCGCCTGGAATCGCCGGCCGACCGGCTACTCAGGCATGCCGGCGCGCGGTCGAGCTACGCCGTGCTGCCGCTCTTCGCGCTCGCCAATGCCGGCGTCGCCGTCACCACCGAGGTGTTCGCCGGCCGCGAGCCGCTGATGCTCGCGATCCTCGCGGGATTGACGCTCGGCAAGCCGCTCGGCATCGCGCTCGCCGCGGCGCTCGCGGTGGCGACGAGGCTCGCTGTCAAGCCGGCGGAATATTCCTGGCGGCAGCTGACCGGCGCCGGCGCGCTCGCCGGGATCGGCTTCACCATGTCGCTGTTCATCGCCGGTGAGGCGTTTCCCGACGGGGACGATTTCGCCGCCGCCAAGATCGCGGTCTTCGGCGCCTCGATTCTCTCCGCGCTGATCGGCGTGGCCCTCTTGTGGGGCGCGCCGTCCGCGAAAGGCTGACGACGCGGTCCGCTCACTCACGCCCGGCCGGTTCAATCCGTATCGATTCGATCGTGTAGAGGTTCTCGCCGTCGGTTGCTTCCCACTGCGAGGCGTTGAGAACCAGCCTTTCGGGAGGGCGGAGCGACGACACCAGGTTGGTCTCGTGCCATCGTGGGCCACCGGCGTCGTCGAGCTCGCCGGCGACGCGGGCGGCCGTGCGATAGGCCCGCCCACTCTTGATCAGCTTCAGGACGATTTCGGAACCGATGGTTTCGGCGATCGCGGAATACCCGCCGAGCAGCACCGGCTCGGTAAAATAGGTCTGCTCGCCGCCTGCCCACTTGCTCGTGCGAGCGGAGAAACCGTCCTGCCCGCAACAGGGGCTCGAGTCTCCCCGGAACTCGCTGACGATCATGTTTCCGGCGTCGTCGTAGAGGCCAAGCTGGATCTGGTCGCGGCCCGTCTGAAGCGCTGCGCTGAAGGTCAGCGTGACCTCCCAGTCGCCGTCCGGCAACGGCCGGTCGATCTGGAAGATGTTGGGAATGTCCGCGTTGGTCAGACCGCCGACCGCCTTGGCGATGATCGTCAATGCGCCATCCTCGACGATGTACGAATCCGGATCGGCATTCAGCACGCGCCAATGCTCGCCCAGCCCGTCGCCTTCAAACTCGTCGACGAAGGCCTCGGCGGCGTCCGGGACGGGTGGCTCGCTTGAGGGAAGCTGCGCCAAGCGCAATTCTTCCGCGCCGGCGGCCGGCCGCGTGACGAGCAAAGCGAAAGCGATTGCTGCGAATAGAGCGGGTCCTGCCATCTCATCCCCACCAATTCAGCCCGAAGGGCATAGCCGGGAGCGCCGGTTCCGGCGCCGGGCCTGATCGGTGCCGATCCGGAATGAAGCTGGTATATTATCCGCGAAGGCCGAGAGCTGCAGTCACAAAGCATGCCTATGGTGGCGAGAGCCTTGTCGCACCGAGCGCCGTTCAGCCAGGACGTTGCGGCGCGCTCCTCGCGGATGGCGCTGCGCCTGTGGACGATTCTGCTCCTCAGTCCGATCGCGGCCGGCGCGGCCGGATTCGCTATGGCGGCCGATCTCACCGGAACCTGGTCCTACGAACTCATCGAAGCCGCCGGTGCACGCGAAACGCTGGGCCAGATCTCTATCAAGCAGACGGGCGACGGTGTGACGGGCGACTGGTCCGCACCTTCCGCGCGCATGCGGGACGAGTTCGGGTTTGAGGCCGGCGACAGGCTCCTGGAAGGTACGGTCGAAGGGGCCGTGCTGCGCGGGCGGCTTCGTCTCCATTATGCCGTCAAGGTTCGCGCCGCATGCCCGGAGGACTGGCAGACCTGGGCGAACATCGAGATTGCGCTCGGCGACGATCCGCACCGGCTGCAGGGACGATTCCGCTCGTCGCCGATCTCCGAACAAGATTGCTCGAAGGGGGAACTGGAGTGGTTCCATTTCGCGCTGACGCGCGAGCTTCCGCAGCAGGCGCCGAGCGCCGATCGCGCCAGCCCGGAGCCGACCGGCAGCGGTCCGCTGGCGGAAAGCACGTTCGGCGGCGGCAACG
>DASWJZ010000031.1:0-10230 GCA_036396875.1 Propylenella sp. | reverse complement strand
AACCATCCGCTGACGCTCAGGATCCTTTCCGCGCTCGTTCTTTGCATTGCATGGGAATGGGCCGGCCGCATTCCGATCAGCCCGGCATTTCCGACTTTCGGAGAGACGATGGTCGGCCTCTGGTCGATGATCGCCGATTTTTCCCTGATCCGCGCTTTCGGCATTACCCTGCAGCCGCTCGTGCTCGGGCTCGTCGCCTCGACCCTGCTCGGTGTCGCGATCGGCGTCGCGATGGGGCTGAACGACAAGGCCGAATGGCTCGCTTCGCCGATCTTCATCATTGCGCAGGCGGCGCCGCTCGCCGCCCTGATCCCGCTGATCGTCTTCGCCTACGGTATCGGGTTGACGGCCAAAACGCTCGTCGTCTGCATCATGGCGATGCCGGTCATCGTGTTGAACTCCTTCGCCGCGGTCCGCCACACGCCGATATCGCTGGTCGAGATGGGCCACTCATTCCTCGCCTCGCGCCGCCAGGTGATCCAGAGAATCATCCTGCCGGCGGCGAGCCCGGTGATCTTTGCGGGACTGCGCCTCGGCTGCGCCGCCGGCTTCATCGGCGCCATCCTGGCAGAGCTGCTCATCACGCCGACCGGGATCGGCGACCTCATCACCTACCACCGGTCGATCGCCGAATACCCGAAAATGTACGCCGCGATCCTCTCCATCATCGTCTTCTCGGTGCTCTTCATCGAGGTGATCGAGCGCCTGGAGGTGACGCTGTTCCGTCCCGAGAAACGAGCAAGGCGATGACGACCCGCACCGGCGCGGCGCTCGCCGCAAAGCCTGCCGAAGCCGATGCGGTCGTCGAGGTCCGCGGCGTCGGAAAGACCTATCCCGGCGACGTTCGCGCGCTCGACGACATCAATGTCGATTTTCCGCGCGGCCAGCTCACGTCCCTGCTCGGGCCGTCCGGCTGCGGCAAGACAACTCTCCTGAAGATCATTGCCGGGCTGCTCCCGGCCACCTCCGGCGAGGTGCTGGTGAACGGCCGCCCGGTCACCGGGCCGGGCCCCGAGCGCGCCTTCGTGTTCCAGGATTTCGCGCTGATGCCCTGGGCGACGGTTCTGCGGAACGTCGGTTTCGGGCTGGAGCTGCGCGGCGTCGCCAAGGGGGAGCGCGACCGGATTGCCGGGCACTACATCGACCAGGTCGGGCTGTCCGGCTTCGAGCAGAGCTATCCGCACGAGCTTTCCGGCGGGATGCGCCAGCGGGTCGGGCTCGCGCGTGCGCTGGCGGTCAATGCCGACGTGCTCCTGATGGACGAACCATTCTCCGCCGTCGACGAGCAGACACGCCGAAAATTCCAGGAGGACCTGCTCTTGCTCATCGGGCGGGAGCGGAAGACGTTCATCTTCGTGACCCATTCGATCGAGGAGGCGGTCTACGTCTCCGACCGGATCGTGCTTCTGTCGCCACGGCCCGGCCGCATCTCGCAGGTGATCGAACCCGACATCCCGCGCGAGGGGGATCCCGATGCGATCCGCCGCCACCCGGTCTATCTCGACACGGTCGACGCCATCTGGCGCGGCCTCAGGCAATATCTGGATTGAGGGTCCTGTCGTGCGCCTCATTATTCCTTGTCATTCTCGGGCGAGCGTAGCGAGACCCGAGAACCCGTCTGCCCGGTTCCCGGGTCCTTTGGTCAAGCCCGAGGATGACAGCGTTGAGCGTTGGAGCGAAACTTGCTGATCGGCGGCTATCGCATCCCGATCTTCGCGTCGCTCATCGTCTGGGCGGTGCTTTGGGAGATCGCCGGCCAGCTCGAAGTGACGATCCTGCTGCCGCCGCTGTCGCGGGTGTTCGTGCGCATGACCGAGATCGTCCCGACCCCGAGCTTCCTTTCGGCGCTGTGGACGACGGCCTATGCCTTCGTGATCGGCAACCTGATCGCCATCACGGTGGGCGTGCCGCTCGGCATTGTGATGGGCCGGTCGGTCCTCGCCGACCGCATCTTCCTGCCGTGGGTGAACCTCTTCCTCTCGGCGCCGCTGACGGCCCTCGTCCCGGTGATCATGGTGCTCTTCGGGCTCGGCCAGACGACGATCATCCTGACGGTGGTGCTCTTCGCCATCTGGATCATCGTGCTCGACGCCCGCGCCGGCGTCCACTCGATCTCGCCGTCGCTGGTGGAGATGGCGAAGAGCTTCGGGGCGAGCCCCTGGCAGTCGTTCTCCCGCATCTACGTCTGGGCGGCGCTGCCGGAGATTCTCGCCGGCGTCCGGCTCGGCATGATCCGCGCCGTCAAGGGCGTCATCATCGGCCAGCTGCTCGTCTCCATCGTCGGCTTCGGGGCGCTCTTCAAGCTCTACGGCTCGCGCTTCCTGATGGAGCATTTCTGGGCCGCGCTGCTCGTTCTCTTCGCCTTCGCGTTCCTGCTCGCCGAGGGGCTCGCACGGCTCGAGCGGCGCGTCGACTACTACGCCGCGAGCCGCACCTGACGTTCCCCGCCGAAAAGGCCAATCGATGAACTACCAACCTGCAACGACGACGACGAACTATCTCTTCGAGCCGCCCGGCGTGACCGGCGTGCCGGTGCGCGGCTCCACCAATCTCTTCCCGGTGCGGCGCATCTATTGCGTCGGGCGCAATTACGCCGAGCACGCCATCGAGATGGGCGGCGACCCGGACAAGGAGCCGCCATTCTTCTTCCAGAAGAACCCCGACAACCTGGTCGTCGGCGGCGTGTTTCCGTATCCCTCCGCCACAAAGGACGTGCACCACGAGATCGAGCTCGTCGTCTTCCTGTCGAAGGGCGGCGAGAACATTCCGGTCGAGAGCGCGCTCGACCACGTCTTCGGCTACGCGGTCGGCCTCGACATGACGCGCCGCGACCTGCAAAGCGAGGCGAAGAAGACGGGCCGGCCATGGGAGAGCGGCAAGGCATTTGAAAACTCGGCCCCGTGCGGCGACATCGTGCCGGCAACGGAGATCGGCCATCCGCAGTCGGGCGCCATCTGGCTCAAGGTGAACGGCGAGACGGTGCAGGAGGGCGACCTGAACCAGCTGATCTGGAAAGTGCCGGAATCGATCGCCTATCTCTCCGGCCTGTTCCGCCTGGCGCCCGGCGACGTGATCATGACGGGCACGCCGGCCGGCGTCGGGCCGGTCAAGCGCGGCGACGCGCTGCACGGCCATATCGAAGGCATCGGCGACCTCAGGGTGACAGTCGCATAGAAGCTACCGTCCCCATCGCCGGTAGCTATAGCGAGAAAAGGGCGCTGCCGGAGCAGCGCCCTTTTCTACGCAGCAGCCGGGCGGCGGAGGAGTTCCGCCCTTGCCACCTTTTTCTACTCGGTGCTTGGCGGCGCCGCCGCCTTCGCCTGCTGCAGCCTCCTCCGCCACGCCACGATGAACGGATAGAGGAACAGGATCACGCCGCAGACAAGGAAGATGAGCGACAGCGGACGCGTGAAGAAGATGCTCATCTCGCCCTGCGACATGAGCAGCGACTGCCGCAGCGACTGCTCGGCGAGCGGCCCGAGCACGATCGCCAGCACCGCCGGGGCGAGCGGGTAGTCGAGCTTGCGCAGGAGGTAGCCGGCCACGCCGAACAGCAGCATCAGCCACAAATCGTGCATGCTCTGCTCGGGCGCGTAGCCGCCGACGATGCACAGCACGAAGATGATCGGCGCCAGGATGGTGAACTTCAACGTCAGCACTTTGACGAATACCGGGATGAGCGCCAAGTTGAAGATGAGCGTCGCCAAATTCGCCATGTACATGCTGCCAATCAGGCCCCACACGAATTCCGGGTGCTCGGTGAAAAGCAGCGGCCCCGGCCTGAGCCCCCAGATGATCATGCCGCCGAGCAGAATGGCGGTGGTAGGGGAGCCGGGAATGCCGAGCGTGATCATCGGCAGCATCGAGCCGGTGGAGGCGGCGTTGTTGGCCGATTCCGGCGCCGCGACGCCCTTGGGATTTCCCTGGCCGTAGGTCTCGGGCCGGTTCGACATCGCCTTGGTCATGCCGTAGGCCATCAGCGATCCGGGCGTCGCGCCCGCCGCCGGCAGGATGCCGACGAAAAACCCGAGCAGGGAGCCCATCATGGCGGTCCCGAAATAATCCTTCACCCGCTTGAGATTGTCGATGAACCTGCGGAACGTCGTCTTCACCTTGTGCACCTGCACGTCGCCGCGCGTCTGCTCCAAGGTCCACAGCATCTCGCCGATCCCGTAGGTGCCGATGGCGAGCACCAGGAAGTTGACGCCGTGATAGAAGCCCGGGAGGTCGAAGAAGAGCAGCCGCGGCCGTCCGGAGACGACGTCGAGTCCGATCGTCGCGAGCACCAGGCCGATGACGATGGAGAAAATAGTCTTCGGGATGTCGTCGCCGCCGAGCCCGACGAAGGTGGCGAATGCCAGCATCATCAGACAGAAGCTCTCCGGCGGCCCGAAGCGGAGTGCAAAGGTGGCAAGCGGCGGCGCGAAGAGCGTGAAAAGGATGATGGAAACGGTGCCGCCGATGAAGGAGGCGAAGGCGGCGGTGCTGAGCGCGAGATCAGCCTTGCCCTGGACGGCGAGCGGGCGGCCGTCGAACACGGTGGCGACCGCCGTCGACGCACCCGGTATGCCGAGCGTGATCGAGCTGATCGCCCCGCCGTACATCGCGCCGTAATAGACGGCCGCGAGGAAGATGATGGCCGCCGTGGGCGGCACCAGGAACGTGACCGGCAGCAGGATCGCCACGCCGTTGACGGAGCCAAGCCCCGGCATGGCGCCGATGAACAGGCCGATCAGGCAGCCGATAAGCATCATGCCAAAGTTGATCGGCTCCAACGCCTCCAGCAGGCCCTGTCCGAGATGCAGCAGGATGTCTTGCATACCGTTCCCCGTGCCCCTACGTCTTGATGCTCGCTCCGCCGTTCAGTAGATCAGATCGTAGATCGGATAGAACAATGGCTCAGAGATGCCCTTTGGCATCGGGATCGTCATCAGATACTCGAAGAAGCCGAAGATGAAGACGGGGATGGCTATGGTCAGTACGACGCTTGTCGCCCAGGAATGCCGGCCAAGAATGCGCAGATAGAAGAAGAGGAAGGCGAAGAGCGAGAGGTAGAGACCGATATAAGCGGTGCCGAGCAGGAGCGCCGCGAGGGCGATCATGGTGATGCCGACGATGCGCAGAGCGCCCGCATCGATGAACACCGCGTCGGAGCGCGCCTGCGGCGTCGCGCGCATAAACCATCGGACCAGGATGGCGATGCACGAGAGCAGCATGATGGCCGATAGCCAGAACGGCCAGGCGCCGGACCCGGGCCCGGATCCAGGAACCCAGCCGATCGAGAGGCCGTCGGTGCTCTTGTACATCAGCAAGATGGAGATGAGCGTGAGGGCGACGCCCGCGACAAGCTCGGCCGTGCGAACGGTCATGCGAAGTCTCTCCTGCCCCGGCGCGCCGTAAGGGTGAGGTCGCTCGGAGCCCGTTGGAGCGGCCTTGCAATCCGCCTGCGCATGGGCAAGGCGGCGGAGTTCCCTGCGGCGAGGGCGGCGCCCTCGCCGCAGTCGTTGGTCGCGACTACTCCGAGGTAATGGCGGCAGCCCCGACCTGGTCGATCAGGTTCTTGTGCCGCTCGTACTGCGTCATATGGAAGGCGGCAAGGTCGTCACCGCCGACGAACTCATCGCAGTTCAGTCCATCACTCTCGCAGTAATCCTGCCATTCCTTTGAATTGAACAGCTCCTGGAACAGGTTGATGTACCACTCCTGCGCTTCCTTCGACATGCCGGGAGGGCCGTTGATCGAGCGCTGCATGTAGTACTCGATGTCGTGGCCAAGCTCCTTGGCGGTGGGAACGTCGGGATAGGCTTCCATGCGCTCGGCAGTGAACTGCACCACGGGCCGGCTCTGGCCGGCGCGATAGAACTCGCTCTGCTCGGCCGGATTGTTGACGGTCGAATCGTGGTGTTTGCCGATCAGATTCTTGGCCACGTCGCCGCCGCCCGAAAACGGGATGTAGGTGATGTCGGTCCCGAACTCGGCTTCGAGCATGGCGGTGAGGATTGAATCCTCCTGGCCCATGCCGGTGCCGCCCATCTTCCAGTCCTTGCCGCGTTCCTTGATGATCGCTCCGAACTGTTCGAAGTCGGTGATTTCGGAGTCGTCGGTCACCCACAGAAGGAACGTGTCCATCGCCATGCGGCCGATGGGCGTGAACTTGGTGATGTCGACGCCGAGATCCTGCTGCACAATAGGCGTTGTATAGAAGCTGTTCAGCGTCACCAGGATCGTGTGATCGTCGCCCGCTTTGTCCTGCAGGTAGCGCAGCGCCTCGGCGCCCGACCCGCCGGCTTTGTTGATCGGGATGAACGGGCGGGGCGACAGCCCCTTCTGCTCAATCAGTCCCTGCATCAGCCGGGCGATCTGGTCGGCGCCGCCGCCGGTGCCCGCCATGATGATGAATTCGACTGGTTTTTGGGGCTGCCACTGCGCGGCCGCCTCCGAAACCAAGGCCGTCCCCGCTCCGGCGCCAACCGCAACAGCCGCAGCGACGGCCAGCAATGATCGTCGTGTCGTTGTCATATGTTTCGCTCCCAATTGCGGGCTCTTCGCAAGCCCACTCTTCGTGAGGGCCGGTAACCCGCAAGGGGCGGAGATGCCGGCCCGGCTGCCTTTTGCACGGCGGATTGCCGCCGAGGGTCACCCTTTGGTGTACCGCATACCAGAGAGTGGTTCCAAGTCTATGGGTCTGTCAAGGCCAAGCGGGCTTCGTCTCCGAGGTTAACATTGGCGCGAGGCGGTCCATAGTTCTGGGATCCGGCCGCCGGATGGCGAGCGACGCCCTCGACAACCGGCGATCCGACGGCTTATGGAATGTGGTATACCACCGACTTGGTGCAGGCGGCCGGCCGAAAAGGGCAGAAACACGGAGCGGCCGTCGGTGCGGTTAACGAGCCCATCGGGAGGGCGCCGGCGACATGAACCTCCACGAGTTCCAGGCGAAGGCGATTCTGGCGCGGCGCGGCGTCGCGGCGCCGGCGGGCGGGATCGCCTGGACGCCCGATGAAGCCGCCGCAATCGCGCGGGAGATCGGCGGCGGACGCTTCGCGGTGAAGGCGCAGATTCTCGCCGGCGGACGCGGCGAGGCGGGCGGCGTGAAGCTTGCCGATTCTCCCGACGAGGTGCGGGCGATCGCGGCGGACATGCTCGGCTCGCGTCTGGTCACGGCGCAGACGTCGAAGGCGGGAAGGAGCGTGCGTCGGGTCTATGTCGAAGCGGCGGTGAAGTGCCAGCGCGAGATCTATGTGGCGCTGCTCCTCGACCGCATCGAGGGACGCATCGAACTCCTCGGCGCCGCAGAGGGTGGTGGCGAAATCGAGGAACTGTTGCGGCGGGACCCGCAGCGTCTTCTGAGGCTGCCGTTCGAGGGAACAAAACCGCCGTCGGAGAAGGAGCTTCGCAGCTTCGCCGACGGACTCAGGCTGCCCGGGACGGTCGCCGGCGAGGCCGCCGCTCTCTTCGCGGCGCTGGCGCGCGCATTCGTCGAGATCGACGCCGGCCTGATCGAGATCAACCCGCTCGGACTGACCGAGGACGGCAAGCTCATCGCGCTCGACGTCAAGATGACGGTGGACGACAATGCGCTCTTCCGTCAGCCGGAGCTGCAGGCGTTGCGCGACGAGGACGAGATCGACGAGCAGGAACTCGAGGCTCAGCGCCATGACCTCAACTTCGTCCGCATGGAGGGGAATATCGGCGTCGTCGTCAACGGCGCCGGGCTGGCGCTCGCCACCCACGACATCCTCCGCGACGCCGGCGGCGCGCCCGCCAATTTCATGGACGTCAGAACGACGGCGATGAGCCAGCAGATCGCCAAGGGCATCGGGCTGCTGCTCGCCGATCCGGGCGTCAAGGCGATCCTGGTCAATGTGCACGGAGGCGGCATGACGAGCTGCGACACCATCGTCGATGCGATCCAGATCGCCATGCGCTGGTCGGGCCGCAAGCTGCCGATCGTCTTCCGCGCCGCCGGCCAGAACGCCGATCACGCCCGCTGGATGATGGCCGACCGCCGCATCCCGCACGAGGTGGCCGCAAGCATCACCGCCGCCGCGCGGCGCGCCGTCGAGCTGGCGAGGAGTGCGGGCTGATGGCCATTTTGGTCGACCGGGACACGCGGCTCGCCGTGCAGGGCATGACCGGCCGGGCCGGCACCTTCTACACCGACATGGCGATGGAATACGGCACCAACGTCGTCGCCGGGGTGCGGCCGGGCAAGGCCGGGAGCCGCCATCTCGGCGTTCCGATCTTCGACAGCGTGGCCGAGGCGATGCGGGAGACCGCCGCCAATGCCAGCCTCGTCTTCGTGCCCGCGCCGCAGGCCGGCGCCGCGATGATCGAGGCGATCGAAGCGGAGATGCCGCTCGTCGTCTGCGTGACGGAGCGCATACCGGCGCTCGACATGATCCGCGTGCGGCAGGCGCTGGGCGGGTCCCGCACCATGCTGGTCGGCCCGAACTCGCAGGGCGTGCTCTCGCCGGGCAAGTGCAAGGTGGGCGTGATGTCGACTGCCGACGCCAGGCCCGGAGCGGTCGGCATCGTGTCGCGCTCCGCGTCGCTCACAAGCGAGATTGTTGCGCAGACGAGCGCTGCCGGGCTCGGCCAATCAACTACCGTCGGCATTGGCGGCGACGTCGTCCACGGCATCGGCTTCGTCGACTGCCTGCGGCTGTTCATGGACGATAGCGAGACGCGCGGCATGATCCTGATCGGCGAGATCGGCGGCAACGAGGAAGAAGCGGCGGCGGACTACATTCGCGAGACGAAGCCGCGGAAGCCTGTCGTGGCGCTGGTGGCGGGGCGGCACGCGCCGCCCGAGCGGCGCATGGGCCATGCCGGCGCCTTCGCCAATGTCGGCTCCGGCCAGGCGGCGGCGAAGATCGAGGCGCTACGGGCGGCCGGCGTGCGGATCGCCGAGACCGCCGACCTCGTCGCCGAAACCATGCGGCAGGCGCTGCTGGAAAAGGCGGCATGAACGACATGTCGCAGCCGACGAAGGAGCGCGCAGAGCGCTCGGTGCCGTCCGGCTCCGGGCGTAGGCGCTCGCCCTTCTTCCCGAAGGGCCGGCTGCTGAAGCCGGAGGAGCGCGAGGCGATCAAGGAGATACTCGGCTCCCTGCCTCGCCGGCGCGACCTGCTGATCGAGTACCTGCATTTGATCCAGGACTGCGAGAAATGCCTGCCGGCCGGGCTGCTGCACGCGCTCGCCGACGAGCTGCGGCTGCCGATGGCCGAGGTCTACGAGGTCGCCTCGTTCTACGCGCATTTCGACATCGTCCGCGACGGCGAGGCGCCGCCGCCGCCGGTCACAATCCGGGTCTGCGATTCCTTGAGCTGCGCGCTCGCCGGCGGCGAGGCACTGCTGAAGGCCCTCGCCGGGGTCGTCGGCCCGGACGTCCGCGTGGTGCGCGCGCCATGCATGGGCCGCTGCGACACGGCGCCGGTTTGCGAGGTCGGCCATCGGCACGTGGATCACGCGACAGCGGAGAATGTACAGGCGGTTCTCGGTTCGGGCGACCTGCATCCGGTCGTGCCGTCCTATCAGGGCTTCGACGCCTATCGCGGGGCGGGCGGCTATGCGGTGCTGGGGGAGTGCCTGTCCGGCAAACGGACAGTGGAAGGCGTCATCGAGACGCTCTCAGACGCGGCGCTTCGCGGCCTCGGCGGCGCCGGCTTCCCGACCGGCCGCAAATGGGGCTTTGTGCGCGCCGAGCCGAAGCCCCGGCTGATGGCGGTGAACGCCGACGAGGGCGAGCCAGGCACGTTCAAGGACCGCTACTATCTCGAGCGCGAGCCGCACAAATTCCTGGAAGGCATGCTGATCGCCGCCTGGGCGGTGGAGGCGGAGGCGGTCTACATCTATCTCCGCGACGAGTACCCCGCGGCGCGCGAGATCCTTCTCGAAGAGATCGCAAAGGTCGAGGCGGCGGGTCTTGCGAAGCACACCGCCATCCATCTTCGCCGCGGCGCCGGCGCCTATATCTGCGGCGAGGAATCGGCGATGCTGGAATCGATCGAGGGCAATCGCGGCTATCCGCGTCACCGGCCGCCCTTCGTCGCCCAGATCGGCATCTTCGACCGGCCGACGCTCGTTAACAATGTCGAAACGCTCTACTGGGTGCCGGATATCCTGAACCGCGGCGCCGAATGGTTCGCGTCGCAGGGGAAGAACGGCGCCAAAGGGCTCCGCTCCTATTCCGTTTCCGGCCGGGTGAGGGAGCCGGGCGTGAAGCTC
>DASWJZ010000030.1:0-9234 GCA_036396875.1 Propylenella sp. | reverse complement strand
CAATGGGGCAAGAGACTCTTTCGCGCGTGCTGATTGGTAGGCCGTCGCTCGCAGCGATCAACATGATGGCCAATACCGTCGGCTATTCAGTAGAAGAAGTTCCCTGGGACGTCCGCGAGGAGGAAGTGGATGCCGTCCGCGACTACCAGCCGGGCGGCAAGCCAGGAAAGCGGCGCAGCCGCCATACGATCCTCCTCAGGCGACCAGCCCGTCCAGCGGCTTGACCCCTAGGCTGTCGGGGAAGACGTGGGTCGCGAGCCGGTTCTCCGAAATGCCCAGATGGTCGCGCAGCACGCCCATCAGCACGGCGCGGAGATCGGTGGTGGGGGCCAGGTCGCGGCCCTCATAGAGCGCGTTCGGCGCGAGCCCCGGCCAGTCGGCGACGATGCGGCCGCCGTTGACCGGCCCGCCCAGCAGGAAGGCGGTGGTCGCGGTGCCGTGGTCGGTGCCGTTGCTGCCGTTCGCCTCCGCCGTGCGGCCGAACTCGGTCACCACCGCCACCACCGTCTCGCTCCAGACCGGCGCCATCGCGGCGGCGAGCGCGTCGAGCGACACGTCGAGCGCGTCGAGAAGCTTGGCGAGCCGGCCCTTGTCGACGCCCTGGTTGTAGTGCGTGTCCCAGCCGTTGTAGCTCAGCGCCGCGACGCGCGGCCCGTCGTCGGCGGCGAGGAGCTGGCCGGAGCCGGCCGCCACCTGGCGGAAGGATTCGACCAGCCCGCGCTTGCCGCCCGCCTCGATGCCGGCGGTCATCGCGTCGATTTCGGTGCCGGCGCTGAAGGCGCGGGCAAGCTCGGTGTCGGTGTGCATGTAGAGGTCGCGGAGCCGCACGATCGTGTCGGAGCTGGCGATCTCGAAGGCGGGCGGCGTCCAGGTGAGGGTCGGGGCCTCGCCCTGCAAGATGAGCGGCACGGTGGCGCTCGCGGCGAGGCCGCCGGCGGGGCGCACCCGCTCGCCCTGCGGCAGCGCCTCCACGGCGCGGTTCAGCCAGCCGGTGCGCGCCGCGCGCGGGCCGGGCATGCCGCTTTCCAGAACATCCTGCCCGTCGAAATGCGAGCGCTCGCGGTAGGGCGTGGCAGCGGCGTGGACGATCAGCGCCTCGCCGGCCTGGTAGCGGGCGTGGAGGCGCGGCATCGCGTCGTTCAGCCCGAAGAAGCCGTCGAGCGGCAGCACCGGCTCGAGCCCCGGCACGCCGATCGCCATGTCGCCGCGGAGGCTTGCATAGTCCGGGTCGCCGACCGGGGGGACCACGGCGAGGCCGTCCATGGCGCCGCGCAGGATGACCACGACGAAGCGCGGGTCGCGCCCGCCCGCATGGGCGAAGCGGGGCATGTAGGACCAGGCGAAGAAGGCGCCGGCGGAGGCGATGAAGGCGCGGCGGCTCGGGCAGAGCAGCGCGTCGCGGTATTCGGGCCTGTCCGTCATGATCATTACCTCCGCAGAAATTCCGCGCTCATCAGCATCAGCGCCAGCCCCTGCTCGCGCGATTCGGCGCGCTCGACCGCCTGCCGCGTCTCTTCCGACACGTCCGGCCCGAGGATATCGGGGAGGAGCTCCGACGGGTCCTCGTTGCCCGGCGCCTCCGCGACGATCTCCTCCAGCACATCGAGCCGGTTGGTCAGCGCGTCCGGCGCCAGCCACGCCGTCCGGTCGTCCGGAAACCCCTGCGGCGAGGGGGGATCCCAGAGCGGCTGGCCGAGCGTCTTCAGCCCCTTCATCGCGAGCTGCGGGCGGATTTCCACCCCGAGCGCCCGGATCGAGGACCAGAGAAACTCCTGCGGCGCCTTCAGCTTCGTCATCGGCCCCCACGCCTCCTCCGAATCGATGAGGGCGAGCGACACCGCCTTCAGATCGCCGTCCGTATCGCTGAATACGCCTTCCAGCGCCTCCACCAGCGCCGGCGGCGGATCATCGGCGACGAAATAGCGAGCGAGCTTCGTCCCGATGTGCCGCGCCGTCGCCGGATGGCGCGCCAGATCGCGGAGGATCGCCTCGCCCTGCTCGACGTCGCCCTCCGGATAGGTGACGCCCATCACAATCTGGTCGCCGGGCTCATGCCGCCGCCTGGCGAAGCGGAACCGGCCGAGGGTTTCGGTGCGTTTCGGGCTGAGCTCCACCGTCCAGCCCGTCAGCGCCCGGGCAAACGCGATCACATCGTCCTGCGTGTAGCCGCCGTCGACGCCGACGGTGTGCAGCTCCAGAATTTCGCGGGCGTGGTTCTCGTTCAGTCCTTTTTCCTGCCGCCGGCCGGCGCGCGAGTTCGGCCCGATCGACCTGGCGTTGTTCAGATAGATCAGCATCGCCGGATGCTGCGTCGCGGCAATGAGCATGTCCTCGAAGCGCCCGAAGACGTGCGGCCGGATCGCCTCACGCTCATAGGCGCCGGCCGCGGCGCGCACGACCTGCATGGAATTCGCCTGGATGGCGAAATGATTGGCCCAGAAGGCGACGAGCCGCTCCGCGAAGCCGATATCCGCGTCGAGCGCCCGCCCGATCCGCGCCGCCACCTCCTGGCGGTAGATGCGCTGCTGCGGGCTGCCGCCCCGCCGTTTGTCGCGGCCGTCGTCCTCCTCCGCCATTTCGGCGTCCGACATCTCGCCGCTTTCGGCGCCCATCGCCTCGAGCTCCGCCAGATCGGCCGCCTCCTCCATGTCGTCGCCGGCCATATCGGCGCCGGAGGCGGCCTTCTCCGCCTCGCGCTCCCGCCGCCGTTCCTGCCGCGCCGTGCGCACCTCGGCGATCGCCGCCGCCGCGTCGGGAAGGCGCTTCGCCTGAAGCAGCGCAACGCCCGGCGTCTCGACCTCCGCCTGAAGCGCCGCGCGCGGGTCGGGCGCGATCCGCGCGACATCCCCGGGGCGGGCCCCCAGGCCGAAGCGCTGCAGGGCGATGACGGGATCGAAACTCGGCATCGAGAGCCTCCGCGGGGTCCGAGCGCCTGATCTGGAACTTTTCCGCGTCCCTGTCTATGGAGGGAAAGCGCCATCTTTGCGGCGTTTGCCGCGGGCGGAAGGTCGGGCGCGCCGAGGTGACCATCGGTTTGGTTTGACCCAGCGGATGTACGACGGCTAAGATTCCTACCGGCCGGGAGGGCCCTTCATCGCGTTGCGTCAGTATACTGAAGCACGGGAAACCCGTTTTTTCGATGCCACTTCCTCATTTCCTCTGCATCGGGGCGCAGAAGGCCGGCACGACCTGGCTGTTTGAGCGCTTGAACGAGCACCCCGGTGCCTGGCTTCCGCCGATCAAAGAGTTGCATTTTTTCGATCATCTGTTCGTGCCGAGAAACCGCGAATGGACGCTCTGGCACATCCAAACAAGCGTGCGCCGGGCTATCGACTGGCATGTGAAAAACAACCCGAAGCCGGATCTCGATTACATCCGCTACCTCGCCCTGCTTGCGACGGACGACGTGTTCAGCGAGCGCTGGTTTCGATCGGCTTTCGATCGACCGGGAGCGAGAAACCGGATCTGCGGCGACGTGACACCGGAATATTCCACAGTTCCGGAAGCCGGCATCCATTACCTCCGGGGGCTGCTTGGGGCGGTGAAGATCATCTACATCATCCGCGATCCCGTCAGGCGTGCCTTGTCGCAGGTGCGAATGCAGGCGATGCGGCAGCATGGCGGCGAGGTTGACGAAGCGACTTGGCTGCAGCTCGCCGACCATCCGGACATTTCCAATCGCGGGGCCTATTCGGAATACGTGCCGAGATGGAAGAGAGCGTTTGCCGCCGAGGATTTGCTCTTCGTTCCCTATCGGCGGATCGCAGAGGACCCTCTCGCGGTCATGCGGGACATGGAGGCCTTACTGGGGCTGGCCCCGCACGAATATGGGGGGATTGACCGCAAGGTTCATGCGACGGCGCCGCTGAAGGTGCCAGACGCCGTGCATGCCGTCTTTCATGAAAGGTATTCTGGAGAGGCCGCGTTCGTTGAGCAGGAATTCGGCTCGGCGTTCGCAGCTTTGACTTAACCAAGACGAGCGGCCGAGCGCGCGTCGCTAGAACCAGCGGCCCTGGCTCATCAACCCGAGATCGATCAGCTGCCGCGGCGATTCATAGCGGGCGCTCAGTCCTTCTCGGTAGAAATTGAGGTCGCCGGCGGCGTCGTAGCGCTTGTATTCGGCGCTGTCGGCGAAGTGCTGTTTGCGCCGCATCTCCTCCGCCGCCTTGGCGGTGAGCGAGGACATGAACTTGAAGTGGAAGAGGCAGCCGGTCGCCGCCGGCGCCAAATATTGATCGGCATCGTTCAAGTAATATGGGCGAAGGTCGTGCATCGACGACGTGTAGAGGAAGTACCAGCGCCATTTGACCAGCGGCGTCTTGTTGAGCGCCGGCGCATCCGCCGGATGTTCGGAAAAGTAGGCGCGGAGGCGGGGGCCGCCGCGAGTCAGCGTTCCCCTGCCCCAACCTACATCCTGGATGTAGCCGTCCCGGTCGAAGAAAGGGCAGATCTCAAACGGGTCGTCGCCGCTCCGGTAGAGGGTGTCGCTCAACCGCTTGTCGGAATAGGCGTCGAGCATGACCGTCTGGAAGGACCGGCGCTCCTCGTCGTCCAGGTATTGGCAGAGGGCCCGCAGGGAGCGGGTCCCCATCTGCGGGTAGACGAGGAATTCATCCGGATCGACGGTCAGGCACCAGCGCTCGCTTCCATAGCGGCGGAGGAGGGCGTTGCACCAGTCCATGCCGTACTGCGACCTTCGATAGCTCGCACGAGTGTGCCAGAGCGAGCAGTCCTCCTGGTCGGCCAGCCACTCGCGGCTCCCGTCGTCCGAATCGTTGTCGATGAAGAGAAAATGACCGATGCCCAGGTGGCGATAATAGTCGAAAAAGAAGGGCAGCCGCGGCAGTTCGTTGCGCTGGCAGCTGACGAGGATGATGTCCCTCGGCCCAATGCGGCGCGTTCTATTTTTCACCGCCTTCAGCGCGACAGACTTGATCTGCGCGCGCGCCAGCCCGGGGGCGAACGATCGAATTGACCGGGACACTTTCATCGGCTTCAGCATGGCTCGGTAAGGGCTCTACAGGACGGCCCGCTGCAGGTTTCGGACCTCGCCGGCCTTGTCATGGATGAAGGGCTTCTCGCTTGTCTCGTCAATGCCAAGCCGTGTCGCAAGGGCCAACAGTCTTTCCCGGCGAAACGGCGCCGCCAGCATAAAAGATTCATTCAGGCTGGAATGACTCAGTCGATTGATTGCAGCTTCCATGGGGCCGACAGGCAGCTGTCGGCAATGTCTCCATTGTCGTCGAACCAGGTGCAGTGCATCCAGCGCAGGACCACGTGCGGCGGCACCTCCTCCCCACGGAAGAACGAGGAAATTGGGCTTACCGGACGTGGTGAGCCCCTTGTTCCACAGCCACGACGCAATGTCGGAGTGCGCATGAGGGCAGGCGACCTCAAAATCGAGAAGAGCCTGATCCCCCACCGAAGCAACAATTGTTCCCCAGGGGCTATTATCCGGTTCTTCGAGAGAGCAAAGGGAGAAGAAGAAGTTCCACATTTCCTGCCGCCAGCCCGACGGCATTCCGATCAGGTCCGGCCGCGGCAGACACGCCACGAAGAGACAGTTTGGATCGTCGAAGGCGAGGTACGTTGCTGCCGGATTATCGGCCATCGTCTGCTGGAATGCAGGGCATGATGGCGACCGCTCGATGACGCGTACCATATACAGCGATGGGCAAAAATCCCTGATCGCGGCATCGGAGGCCGCGAGCCCAGTCAGCTCGGCGCCATGACCGCCAAAGTCTACGCGGCCGGGGTGGAAGAGTCGCCCGTAAACCCGCACGCCTTCCTCACGCAGGGTCTCGGCGGCGATTTTTGTCGCCGCCGGCGGGCCGAACAGGATCATGTAAGGCTTGTCGCTCCGCCCGATCGCCCCGGGGTAGCTGCCCCGCCTGCGGTTGGAGCGAAAGAGCTGAGCAGGATGCTCCCGTTTCTCCCGCAGCCAGATCGCAGCGTCGTAAAAAGGCGTCGGCTGTCCGATACTGCCGAGCGCGCGTCCCCCGTCCGGCGCCGCCGCAATCTCCGCGATCTTCCGCTTCACCTCCTTGGCTTCATCCGCGATCTTGCGGGCAAAGAAAAAGTTCTGGCTGAACAGCCAGCTCTCGAGGTCGTCGTAAAACACGATCGGCTTGCCGAACTCCGTGAAGCGGAACAGGGTCAATGTGGTGTTCGCGATCCGGCTCGGACCTGCGAGCGCATGCACGAGCGTCTGAAAGAAGCACTCGTCCGGAATCCAGGTGTGACGAAAAAAGCGGACGACGTCCGGCCTCTTGTCAATGTAGGCGAGAATTTCCCTGCATGTCTTCCAGGTCAGGCACCACCATTGGGAACCGAAGCGGGGCCGCAGGTTGTCGGGAGGGCGCCGCTTGATGCCGAGCCGCCGCTGCAGCCTGACGGAAATGTCGAACAGCACCTGATCGCGGCGGAAGCTGAACGGGAAATAATATTCAAACCGCTCCCGCCGCAGGCCGCCGACCATCCAGCTCTCGTCCTGCGCCTGAATGAACTCGGTGCCGGCGTGCTCGTCCAGATAGCGGTTCAGCTCCGCAAGCGGGCGGATGGGAAGGCAGGAGCCGCTGATAAGATAGACGTAGTCGGGCTCGATCCCGTCGGCGAGGATCGCGCGCAAGCCGTTCAGCGTCGCCTGCACGAGCCCGAATTCGCCCCATCCGCACCTCACGCGGTCGGCGATGAAGTGCGCACCGGGAATCAGCGCCAGACGGCCGGCCAGATCGTCGGCCAATGGCTTTGGATTTTTCCGGTCGTAATGTACAAAAACGCGGGCCGCAGGGTCCGCGGACGCGATGAGGGCGGCGTGGCGGGCGACTTGAGACGGCTCCTCGTGGGCGAGCATCACGTAACAGACTCTTGCCATCAGGCCCCGGCTCCGCGCTGATTCGGGATTGCTGCGGCGCAGCAATCACACTCAACGGCACAATATGGGCGCCAGCGCGGCGATCAAGATGGAATTGCACCGAGGCGGATCGCCCGGCTTACTCGACAAGGGGAGGGGAGCGACGTCCCGACCGCATTGCCGTTAATGTTGTTACGATGTCCGCTTGAGCCGGGCCGTCGAGGCGACGCGCCCGCATCAAGCGGGGGAGGGGCGTCAGCCAAGGCGGAAAGCGGCGCGGCAGCCCCGACTACGAACCGGCGGGCAGGGCAAAGCGCCGCTCGGCGTATTTGCCGAGCCGCTCGATGCCGAAGTTCACGGCGAAATAAAGTCCGCCCGCCACCAGATAGAACTCCATCGTCATGAACGTGCGGCCGATAATCTCCTGCGTCCGCAGGAGCAGCTCGCCGACCCCGATGATCGACAGAAGCGTCGACGCCTTCACCAACTCGGCGGCGACATTGATCCAGACCGGCAGAATCTGGCGGAGCGCCTGCGGCAGAAGCACCAGCCGGAGCGTCTGCAGGAAGGTGAGCCCGATGCTTTTCGCCGCTTCCGTCTGGCCGTAGGGTATGGCCTGGAGCGCGCCGCGCACGATTTCGCTCATGTGTGCGCCGCAGAAGATCGAGAGGGCGAAAATCCCCGCCTGCACGGCCGTGAAATCAATGCCGACGATGGCGAGCACGTAGAACGAGGTCAGCACGAGCACCAGCACGGGCGTTCCGCGCACGACATCCACATAGAAGCGGCAGGGCCATCTGGCCGAGCGGGGGCCGTAGGTCAGCGTGCCACCGACGACCAGGCCGATCGCGGAGCCGATCACGATGGCGGTGGCTGAAACGCCGATCGTGCGGACGAGCCCGTCGAGCAGCGTGTAGCGGACCGTCCATAGCTCGATGAGGAAGCGCTCCATCTCCACCCTTCAGAACCGCGGAAAGCGCCGTTCGAGCCGGCGAAGACCGGCGGCGATCAGCGAGCAGGTCACGACATAGAGGGCCGTTGCGACGAGCCAGGTCTCGATGACCCGGAAGGTCTCGACGTTGATCTTTCGGGCCTCGAAGGTGAGTTCCGGGACCGCGATGGCGGCGGCGATTGAGGTGTCCTTGAACAGCGAGATGAAGGTGCTTCCGAGAGCCGGCAGCGAATTGCGCAGGAGGATCGGAAATATCACCAGGAGCGCAATCTGCAGCCGGCGGAGTCCGATCGCCCGCCCGGCGTCGATCATGCCGGAATGGATGGAGGCGAGGCCGGCGCGGAAGACTTCGGTCAGATACGCCGTCGCATAGATGGTGAGCGAGAACACGAAGCTCTCGATCTTCCCAAGGCGGAAGCCGAACTGCGGCAGGGCGAAATAGACGATGAGCACGATGACCAGGATCGGCGTGTTGCGGATCACCGTCACATAGGCGGCGATCAGGGCCGGCAGGATCCGGACTTTTGAAGCGCCGGCGAACGCCAGAAGCAGGCCGGCGACGGCGCCGATGGCGATCGATACGAGGGCAAGCCCCAGACCGAGGGCGAGCCCCGCCAGGAGCCGGTCGAAATTGTCCCAGATCACCCCGAAGTGGAACGAATAGGACATCCGCCGGCCCCGGCGGTCAAATGGGTCAGCGAAGCTCGCTCGGGAACCCGATCTGCGGCTCGGCCGGCGCCACGCCAAACCACTTCTCGAACGACGCTTTGTAGGCGGCGAACTCGACGCCTGTCATCGCCTCGTGAAGCGCCGTGTTCACGAAATGCAGCCAGTCGGGGTCGCCTTTCTTGACGGCGCACGCGTAGGTCTGCGGGTTCCACGCGTGACCCGCGTCAAGGTAGCGGTCGGGGTTCTGCACCATGAACCAGCGCAGCGACGAGACGTCGGTGGCGGCTGCGTCGCTGCGGCCGGAGTTCAGCGCCTGGTACATCAGGTCGACGCTTTCGTACTGATCGACCGTCGCCTGCGGCAGCGCCTGATGCACCATCTCCTCGGCATAGACGTTCTGGAGAACCGAGATCGTCGCATCCGCGCCGGCGCTGTTCAGCTCGTCGTAGCTCTTGAACCGTCCCTCCTTGTTCAGGAGCAGGCCGACGCCCTCCCGGTAATAGGGGATGGTGAAGTTCACCTGCTGCGCGCGCTGCGCCGTGACGGTCATGAACTGGCAGGTGATGTCGACCTTGTCGGTGACGATGTTCGGAATGCGGGAATCGGATGATTGCGTCACGAATTCGACCTTCTCGGCATCGTCGAACAGGCCCTTCGCCACGATCTTCGCGACATCGACGTCGAACCCGACCATCTTGCCGCTCTCGTCGACGAAGTGCCACGGCGGGTTGGTGCTTCCGGTCCCGATGATGAGGTGGCC
>DASWJZ010000029.1:0-3702 GCA_036396875.1 Propylenella sp. | reverse complement strand
TCGTTCCGCGGCGGGGCGCGCTCGTCGACGAGGAAGCGATCATAACAGCGCTGCGCGAGCGGCTGGCGGCATACAAGCTGCCCAAGCGCGTCATCGTCGTCGATGAACTGCCGCGGAATGCGATGGCGAAAGTGCAGAAGGCGGCGCTGCGTGAACAGTACGCCGGCCTGTTCGCCCGGCAATCCGCAGCGCGCTGAAATCGGCGCGCTCAGGAGCGCGCGAGCGCCAGATAGACGATGCGCTTGCCGCCCTTCAGAGGCTGCTTGCCGGCGATTTCGAAGCGCTCGGCCAGCGCGCGCTCGAAGGCGGTTTCATTATAGTCCTCGTACTGGTCGTCCTTGTTGGCGAGGAGCCGCTCCACCATCTCGTCGCCGCGCCCGACAAATTCGATGACGAGCGAGGCGCCGAGATCGGCGAGCCAGCCGAGGAAATCGCGCAGCGGAATGTTGGCGCCGATGACGATGTGGTGGATCAGGGCGAGGCAGAGGGCGAGGTCCGGCCGGCCCCGATCGGGCAGCGAACGCCGCTCGAGCCCGAGCCACCCCTGGCCCGGCGACGGGTCGGCGAGGTTGACGACGAGCGGAAGGATGCTGCGGCGGTCGTCCCTGAGCTTCTGCTCCCGGTAGAGGCGCTCGATCGCCAGCCGGTCGCCATCCATCGCCACGACGTAGTCCGCGTGCTCGGCGGCGATGCGCGAGAAGGTGCCGGTGTTGCAGCCAAGGTCCCAGGCGAGCCGCCAGCGACGGCGTGACGCGGCGTCCCGCACAAACGCGCGCTTCGCCTCGAACTCGCCCGCCTCGTAGCTGTGCGTCTGCGCATAGTCCGCCCATGCCGTCTTGCCGCCGGCCGGGCTCATCCGTTCGACGATGCGCCGGAGGCCCGCCACGTTGCGCAGGATCAGGCGCTTGTCGAAGCCGGCCTCAGCCAGCGAATTCTTCACGCCGCCGGCGCCGGAATAGCGCCGCTGCAGCGCATTCTGGGCGACGACGTGCATCATCACGCCGGGGCGGATGAGATCGCGGGCGGAGAGGAGCGGCCTGAGCGAGGCGGCGTCGATGCCGTCGAGGCTGCCGCGCAGCCAGGCGCGGAAGTCCACGCCCTTATAGGCCTGCAGCATCAGCGGGTAGAGGAAGAGCTCGCAGAACTGGCGATAGCCGATCCACGGCTCGCCCGGCGCCAGCGCTTCGAAGGAGGGAATGTCGATGAAAACGGGCTCGGCGCCGACCCACTGGATGTTGTAGGCGGAAGAATCCTTGAGGATCATGTCCTCGTCGAGCGCCGCGCGCACGAGATCGAGGTGCAGGAGCGCGGCATCCTTCAGCATGCCGAACGCCCACTCATAGGGGTAGGAAACGAACGGAATCCGAGCGTGGCTGAGCACCGCCGCCCATTCTCCGCCTGACATTTCGGGGGTCGGGACCGCGACCCGCTCGGTCGCCACGATGCGCCCGCCGGCCGTCATTTCCCGGAAGAAGCGCGCCGCCGAAAGCCGCTCCCAGTTCGCCAGCGCCTTCTCGCTGATTGCACGCAAGACGCGGTCGCCGCGATAGAAGACCGCGCCGTTGCGGTCGCGGTAGGAGCCGGGCTCCGCCGATGCGGGAGCCGCTGCTTCCTCGCCCGCTTCCGGCCGCATCGTCAGGACGCGGCCCCGCCGCGCAGGCGCGGCAACGCCGCGCCGAGCAATATCCGCCTGGGCTGTTGCATCCGACCCGGTCTTACCGCCCTCCCATACCTGCGTGAATACGGCGTCACGGGTGTTCGACAGGTATTTCGCCGCCGGCGCTGCCTCTCGCGTGCGGCGGAAATCAGAACGGGCGGGCGAGCAGCCGCCGCATGACGCCGTCGAAACGGGCGCGGATTTCATCCCGGCGACGATGCGCGCCGCCCGTCACCTGAGGAACGCCGCGCGTCCAGACGCGATCGACCGCAGCCTTGCCGGCGACGAAAATCCAGCCGTCGAGCAGGCGGTCGCCCTCCCGCCCGTCGAGCGCCACGTGGCCGGCGTCGAGCGAGACGATGTCGGCCGGCGCGCCCGCCGCGAGGCCGGATACGGGCAGGCCGAGCGCCTGCGCGCCGCCGGCGGCGGCCCGGTCGAAGAGGGTGCGGCCGGTCGAGCGGCCGCCGTCATGCATGACGTTGCGGGTGCGATGCGCGAGCCGCTGCGAATATTCGAGCTGGCGCAGCTCCGACGCAGGGTCGACCAGCACGTTCGAGTCTGTCCCGATGCCGAAGCGGCCCTGGCGGTCGAGATAGCGGCGGCCGGAAAAAATGCCGTCGCCGAGGTTGGCCTCGGTGATCGGGCAGAGGCCGGCCACCGCGCCGCTTGCCGCGACCGCCTCCGATTCCGCCTCGGTCATGTGGGTGGCGTGGATCAGGCACCAGCTGGGGCCGATATCGGCGTGACGGACCAGCCATTCGACCGGCCGGAGCCCCGACCATGCAAGGCAGGTCTCCACTTCCTTCTGCTGCTCGGCGACATGCATGTGGACCGGTCCCGCGGAATGCATTTCGAGGAGCGCGTCCAGTTCCGTCGGCGCAACCGCGCGCAGGCTGTGCGGGGCAATGCCGATATTGGCGCCCGGAAGATTTGACACCGCCCTCCGGCTTGCTTCGAAAAGAGCGGCGAAGCCGTCGAGATCGCTGAAAAAGCGGCGCTGACCCTCCGTCGGCAGCGCGCCGCCGAAATCGCCATGCGCATAGAAGACGGGAAGCAGCGTCATGCCGATGCCGGTCGCGGCCGCCGCCGCGAGCACGCGGTTCGCCATCTCCGCCGGTTCGGCATAGGGCGTCCCGTCGCGGTCGTGATGCAAATAGTGGAACTCGCCGACGCGGGTGAAGCCCGCTTCCAGCATCTCGACATAGAGCTGCGCGGCGATCGCCTCCATGTCGTCCGGCGAGACGGCGAGGGCGACGGCGTACATCGCCTCCCGCCAGGTCCAGAAATCGTCGGCGCCGCCGAGCGAATATTCGGCAAGGCCCGCCATCGCGCGCTGGAAGGCGTGGCTGTGGAGGTTCGGCATGCCGGGCAGGCCGATCGCATGCCGCTCGTCGCCGTGCGACGGAGCGGAGTCGGGCGTGACCGACGCGATCAGGCCGCCGGCGATGCCGATGCGGACGTCTTTCCGCCATCCCTCGGGCAGCAGCGCCGCAGCGAAATGGAGCACCGGCTGGGCGGGCTCACCCATCCAGGATGCCCGGCAGGTCGAGGCCGTGCTCGCGGGCGCAGGCAAGCGCGATGTCGTAGCCGGCGTCAGCGTGGCGCATGACGCCGCTGCCCGGGTCGGTTGTCAGCACCCGTTCCAGCTTCTGCGCCGCCAGCGGCGTGCCATCGGCGACGACGACCATGCCGGCGTGCTGGCTGTAGCCGATGCCGGTGCCGCCACCGTGGTGGATCGAGACCCACGTCGCTCCGGCGGCCGTGTTGAGCAGCGCGTTGAGCAGTGGCCAGTCGGCGATGGCGTCTGAGCCGTCACGCATCGCTTCGGTCTCGCGATTGGGTGAGGCGACCGAGCCCGAATCGAGATGGTCGCGGCCGATGACGATCGGTGCCGCCAGCTCGCCGCTGGCGACCAGCTCGTTGAAGCGCAGCCCGGCCCGCGCCCGCTCGCCATAGCCGAGCCAGCAGATGCGCGCCGGCAGGCCCTGGAATGGCACGCGCTCCTGCGCCATGCGAATCCAGCGCCGGAGCGACTCGTTCTCCGG
>DASWJZ010000028.1:0-3735 GCA_036396875.1 Propylenella sp. | reverse complement strand
AAATCGCGGGATTGGCCGCTTGGAAACCAGCCATGAATTGCCGTGCGAAGGCGCCGTCGCGATTGAAGCAGACGCCGATCTGCCACGGGCGGTCCTTGTTCGACAAGCGGGGCGTGAAGCTGTGTATCGTCGCGAGGATGGTCGGTAGCCGGTCGCGCTTTCTCGAATCGAGTAGCCGGCCGACGGAATCGTGAAAGGGTCGGTGGATTTCCTCGAACCGCCGCATCCGATCTGCGTCAGTGAGATTGCAGTTGGCAGGTATCGTCGTCCCGTCGCTCGCCTCCGGAATGCAGTCGATGGCCTCGAGCGGCCGATTGCAGTCGATGACGAGCCGACTGTAGCGCTGGAGAACCAGCGTCGCATCGAGCGACGCCGAAAGCTTCCGGGCCAGCCCCTCCGCACCGATATCATATGCGATGTGGCGGCCCATCTCTACCGCCGCGACCCCAAGATCGCCCAACGACGACGGAACCGCCCGCCCGGCATGCTCGCACAGGAGCAGAAAGGCGGAAGCGCCCTCCGGGTTCACGATCTCGACCGGGTCGGGGTCCGACCGATCAAGAAGGGTTGCGCCTACTTTTCTCAACGGCAACATGGATTTGATGTCTTCGCCGGTTGCGAGGACACGGGATCAGCCGAGCCGAGATAGGCAAAGAAGCAATTGATTTCCAAGTCAACAGCGTTGGAATTGCGGCCGGAAGGAACGGGCAGGTGTCGATATGAGGGGCGGCGAGCAACTGGTCGTTGCATGTTGCAGCGATCTGGCAGGTAAAGTGAGAGGCAAGGCATTTCCGGCCGCGGACTTCGACAAGAGACTGAAGCGCGGCGTCGGCTGGACGCCGACCAATGTCCAGATCACCTGCTTTGACTCCATAGCGGAAAGCCCGTTCGGGGCGCTGGGCGACCTCGTGATGATTCCGGACCCTGTGACGCGGACTCGAATCGAGCTTGCGGAGAATGAAACCGCCGAGGAATTCGTCATCGGCGACATCAAGAACACCAATGGCACGCCGTGGGACTATTGCACGCGATCCCTCTTGAAGGCGGCGCTCTGCCGTCTTGAGCGCGTCGCCGGGCTTACGCTTTTTGGCGCGTTCGAGCATGAGTTCCAGTTCCGCAACCGAGCGGGTTCGCTTGGCGAGTCCTTTACCCTAGCGGGCTTCCGGGCGGAGCGTCGTTTTGCCGAAACGCTGATCGGCGCCATGCGCAAGGCAGGTGTTGCACCGGACACTTTCATGAAGGAGTTCGGCGCCAACCAATTCGAGATGACGATAGGAGCGCAACGCGGCGTCGCGATTGCCGACCATTCTGTGATTGCCCGAGAGCTCGTGCACGCCGTCGCCAGCGCACTCGGACGTCAGGTGACTTTCACTCCAATCCGCGACCCGGCGGGGGTCGGGAACGGGGTGCACATCCATTTGAGTTTTCTCAAGGACGGGAAGCCCGCGACATACGACCCTGACGGGGAGCACGGACTGGCGGAGACTTCTGGCCAATTCATCGCGGGGGTCCTCAAGTATCTCGACAGCATCGTCGCGATCACTGCCCCCAGCGTCATCTCATATCTGCGACTGACTCCGCATCGCTGGAGCGCGGCGTTCAACAACCTCGGTTTCCGCGACCGGGAGGCAGCGGTCCGGATCTGTCCGGTCTCTGAGATCAGCGACGTCGACCCCGGCGCGCAGTACAATTTCGAGTTCCGTGCAGCCGACGCTGCCGCGAGCCCCTACCTGCAGCTCGCCGCACTGCTGCATGCCGGCGTTCAAGGCATCGAAGAAGAGCTCCCTGCTCCGAAGGCGACGGAGGAAGACCTCTCGCTGCTTAGTGCCGACGCGCTGTCGGCACGGGGCTATCTAAGGCTGCCCCAGACGCTCGATGAGGCACTTGGGCGCTTCCGCGCCAACTCCGTCGTGACGAAGTGGTTTCCGGCGGGCTTCGCCGATACCTACATCAAGCACAAGGAGGGCGAGATCGCTTTTTTGAAGGACCGGGACCAAGCGGAAGTTTGTCGAGCCTACGAGGAGGTCTACTAACATTCGTGAGTGCGGCGGAGGGGAGCCCTCGCCACGAAACGCGTCAGAGCCGCACGTCGGCAGGATGCATATGCGGAGGGATCACGTATCCCGCCGGAACTTTTGGCCAAAGAGGCGAATAGCCCAGCCCAAGCATACTTATTGCCAGGAGTTGCGAAACGAGTCTCGTAGTCGGCCAGGTCGGCAGCGCATTGCCCTTGCTGCCCCTCAGGCTCGCGGTGACGCGGATCGCGTTGGTGGGATCGCTGACCGGGTCCGGCGTGAAGCCTTCTCCGCGTCGTCCCAGTATCCGAGCTCGATCTCGTTTTCCGCGACGACGGCGCCGGTCGAGACCTCCGGGAGGTTCAATCCGGCGTACTCGACGGCGGCGTCGCGGGTGTCCTCCTCGTCGGGTAGAAGCTCCAGCGCCGCAGCCACCGCCGCTTCGGCCGTCGTGCGCAGCTTCTCCTGCGTCGTGTAGGCGTGCAGCAGTGCGGTTAACGCCATTTTCCGGCACAGATATGTTCCAGCCGTGGCACGGCGTCGATCGCCGCGTTTCGGCCGACGAGGGATAAGCCAGGCGGCCGGATCGCGCGGGTGGCCGTTTCGGGGCCAGTTCTTGAGCGCCCGGAGGCAGGCGTCCTGGAACGCCTCCTCGGCCGTTTCGAGATCGCGGAAATACCTGAGCAGCGCGCCGAGCGCTTGCGGCCGCGCGGCGGTCAGCCCCGCGTCGATCCAGGCGATGTCGGTCACGGGATGGCGCCCCCGCGATTGAAGTAGCGGAGGGGTCGAAGCTCGAACGCCCCGGCCGATCCGCTTGCCCTGGCGAGGTCCTTGGCGGTCTCGATCGCCTCCTCGAGAGTCGCGCAATCGACGACGTAAAAGCCGAGGAGCTGCTCTTTGGTCTCGGCAAACGGACCGTCGATGATGAGAGGCTCTCGCCCTTTTCTCACGGTTGTGGCCGCCGTCGTCGGCAGCAGACGCGCGACGGGACCGAGCCGGCCCTTCGCAGCCAGCTTCTGCTGGACCGCCCCGAGCCTGGCCATGACCGCGTCATCCTGTTCCCTGGTCCAGGACCCGACAACGTCCTCGGAATCGTAGCAGAGGATGGCGTAAAGCATCGGTTTCCTCTCTTCTGAAAGACGAATGACGCGCCGGCACTCTGACAGGCGTGCTGGAAATTGCTGCTGGAAGCCAGCATGCACCGCGTCGGGGCGGGATTTGGTCCGACATTGGGCGGTGGATTGCAAACGGCGGGAAGCCGGGCGACATGCGCGGGGGATTACCGGAACGAGGTTCGGGCTGACGGAGAGTTCTATGCGGGTGCTGATCTGTGGCGGCGGCGCGATTGGCGCCTCGTGCGCCTATTTTCTTGCGCGACGAGGGATCGAAGCAATCGTCATCGAACGAACGGGCGTCGCCTGCGCTGCGTCCGGAAAATCGGGCGGCTTCCTGGCGCTCGACTGGTGCGACGGCACGCCGCTACAGGCGCTGGCGCGCCGCAGTTTTGCGCTGCACGCGAGCCTCCCGGGCGAGATCGGCGCCGACTGGGGCCATCGCCCGCTCGATACGTTCGGCGGCTTCGGCAGCGCCCGGAAGGGCGCTTCGGCGGAGCGAGGCGGCGGGCCCGGCTGGCTGTCGGAGCGCGTCACGATCGATCGCCGTCTCGGCTCGGCCGCCACGACGGGGCAGGTGCATCCCCGGCTGTTCACCGAAGGCATGA
>DASWJZ010000027.1:0-3139 GCA_036396875.1 Propylenella sp. | reverse complement strand
CGCCCTCGGAATCGCCGGCAGCATGGCCTCGGGCATCATCGAATATCTCGGCGACGGCAGCTGGACCAAGCGCATGCATGCCGGCTGGGCGGCGCAGTCCGGGCTGCGCGCGGCCGCCATCGGCGGAGCCGGCTTCGTCGGGCCGCGGGCCGTGCTGGAGGGCAAGCACGGATTCTTCAAGGCGTTCGCGCCGTCGATCGAACCGTTCTACGACAAGCTGACGGACGGGTTGGGCAAGCGTTGGCGGGCGGAGACGATCACGTTCAAGCCCTATCCGTGCGGCACGATGGTCCAGCCCTACATCGACTGCGCCCGCCGGCTGCGCACGGATGGCGTTCCGCTTTCGGGAATCGCGCGCATCCGCTGCATGACCTCCGAGGGATACGTGCACCGGTTGTGGGAGCCGCTGGAGGTGAAGCGCAATCCGCCGAGCGGCTATGCCGCGAAGTTCAGCGTCCCCTTCGGGATCGCTCTCGGGCTTGTCCGCGGCGAGGCCGGACTTGCCGACTTCTCCGATGAAGCCATCCACGACGAAAGGCTGCTTGCGGTCAGCCGGCTGGTCACCTACGAGATAGATCCGGACGATCCCTATCCCGACCGGTTCACCGGCCATGTCCGCGTGGAGATGCGCGACGGAAAGGTGTTCGAGGCGCGGCAGGGTCACATCCGCGGCGGCGTCGACGAGCCGCTCTCGCGATCGGACATTGAGGCAAAATTCCTCGCCAACGCGCGCTACGGCGGCGTGCCCGACGGCGAGGCGCTGCTGAGGCTCTGCCCTGGCCTGCTCAATGGCCGTGACGCGGCGCGGCGCGTTGCGGGCCTTTCGGTGACGCGATGAGCGAAGCAGGCGGTCCGCGTGAACTTGCGGGGCGGGTGGCGATCGTGACCGGCGCGTCGCGCAACATCGGCCGCGCCATCGCCGTGGCGCTTGCCGAGGGAGGCGCCTCGGTGCTCGTCCATGCCGGCCGGGACGCGGACGCCGCCCGCGAGACCGCCGATCGCATCCGCGAGAGGGGACGACGGGCGGAGGTGGTGACCGGGGATCTCGCCGACCCGCTGGTGCCGGCCCGGCTGGTGGAGGCCGCGCTCGCGGCGTTCGGATCGCTCGACATCGTCGTCGCCAATGCCGCGGTGCGGCCGGAAGCGAAGATCGACGACATCACCTACGACGAATGGCGGCGCGTGATGGCGGTCTGCCTCGACAGTTCGTTCCTCCTGGTCCAGGCGGCGCTGCCGGCGCTCAGGCGCAGCGGACAGGCCGCCATCGTCGCGATCGGCGGCCTGACCGGCCATACGGGCGCCGCGCATCGGGCGCATGTGATCGCCGCAAAGGCGGGCATCGCCGGCCTCACCAAGGCGCTCGCACACGATCTGGCGGCGGACGGGATAACCGTGAACTGCGTCGCTCCGGGTCTGATCGAAACGCAGCGCGAAGGGGCCTCCCCGCATCACCACGCGACCCGCACCAACCCGCTCGGCCATCGCGGGCGACCGGAGGACGTGGCGAGCGCGGTGCGCATGCTCTGCGGACCCGGCGCCCGCTACATCACCGGCCAGACGCTGCACGTGAATGGCGGCGCGCTGATGGTCTGACCCGTTGCCCCATTGTCCAACCGCGTCCGTATCGCCGCCACCCTGGCGGCGGCTGCGGCCGGCGCCGCTGGCGCTGCAGCGGGGCAGAAGAGCATCCGGCGGCAAAGGAAAGGGCGAATGAGCAAGGCGCGCGAATACAGGATCGCAGTCGTTCCGGGCGACGGCATCGGCAAGGAGGTCGTGCCGGAAGGGGTGCGCGTGCTGGAGGCGGCGGCTGCGCGCTTCGGCTTCGCTCTGCGGCTCGACGAGATGGATTTCGCCTCCTGCGACTATTATCGCCGACACGGCCGGATGATGCCGGAGGACTGGCGGGCGCGGATCGGGGGGCATGACGCGATCTTCTTCGGCGCCGTGGGCTGGCCGGAAATCGTCCCCGACCACGTCTCCCTCTGGGGGTCGCTGATCCAGTTCCGCCGCGCCTTCGACCAGTACGTGAACCTGCGTCCCGTCCGCCTGATGCCGGGCGTGCCCTGCCCGCTTGCGGGACGCAAGCCCGGGGACATCGACTTCTACGTCGTGCGCGAGAACACCGAGGGCGAATATTCCTCGATCGGCGGCAGGATGTTCGCGGATACGGAGCGGGAGTTCGTCGTCCAGGAGACGGTGATGACGCGCACCGGCGTCGACCGCATCCTTCGCTTTGCGTTCGGGCTCGCCCGCAGCCGCGACAAGAGGCACCTGACCTCGGCCACCAAGTCGAACGGCATCTCGATCACCATGCCCTACTGGGACGAGCGGGTGGAGGCGATCGCGAAGTCCTTTCCGGAAGTGCGCTGGGACAAGTATCATATCGACATCCTGGTCGCGCATTTCGTCCGCAACCCGCACTTTTTCGACGTCGTCGTGGCGTCGAACCTCTTCGGCGATATCCTTTCCGACCTCGGTCCGGCCTGCGCCGGGACGATCGGCATCGCGCCTTCCGGCAACATCAATCCGGAGCGGACGGCGCCCTCGCTGTTCGAGCCGGTGCACGGTTCCGCGCCGGACATCGCCGGCCAAGGCGTCGCCAACCCGGTCGGCCAGATCTGGTCCGGCGCCATGATGCTGGAGCATCTCGGCGAGAAGGAAGCGGCGGCTGCGATCGTTCGCGCGATCGAGACGGTGCTGGCGGAGCCGCGGCTGCGCACGCCCGACCTCGGCGGCAAGGCCGGCACCGAAGAGTGCGGGCGGGCGATCGCCGAGGCGCTCGCTTGACGCCTTACGCGCGGAATCGAAAGGAGAGGAGATGGGGACGGATATGCGACCGGTGATCGCGCTCGTGCCCGGCGATTGCACCGGCATCGGGCCGGAACAGACGGCGCGAATCCTGCACGACGGACGCTTGTCCGACGTTGCGCGACTGGTTGTCGTCGGCGACGCGCGCGTGCTCGACCTCGGCATGCGTCAGGCCGGCGTTTGCTTCCCCTACCGGACGTTTGCAAGCCCGGCCGACTGTCCAGGCGCGCGTAGTCAGCCTCCCCGGCCGACTGCCGCCGGAGACGGGCCCGGCTAGAGCAAGCCTCGCCGACCTCCCTTCATCAGCCGCGCTCATGCTCCTTCTCGCCGG
>DASWJZ010000026.1:0-2641 GCA_036396875.1 Propylenella sp. | reverse complement strand
GGCTCCGGTCGTTGATTGCGCCGAAGGGGGTCACGGCGCCGGGGATGACGCCGAGCAGCTCGGCGAGCAATTCGGGCTTGCCGAAGGAGAGGCGGGCCGAACCGATCCGCTGATGCAGCGTCTTCATGTCGATTTCGGCATCCTCTTCGGCGACGACGAGGAAGACGGCGCCCTTCTTGTCCTTGAGAAAAAGGTTCTTCGTGTGCCCGCCTGGAATGGCGCCGCGCAGAGCCCGGCTCTGCTCCACCGTGAAAAGCGGCGGATGCTCCGCCGTCTCGGCCGCGATGCCGAGCCGCTCGAGGGCGGCGAGAAGGTCGGTTCGACTGGCGGCCATCGACGGCTCCGTTGGGGGCTTCGCTTGCGCCCGCCTTTAGCCGTTCGCCGAGGCAGCGACAACAACCCGCGAGGCCGGAACAGTTGCAAATCGGGGGTGCATGGGTCATATACGGGCCGCGCCGGAGAACCCGCCGGCGCATCTCCAATGCGGGTGTAGCTCAGGGGTAGAGCACAACCTTGCCAAGGTTGGGGTCGAGGGTTCGAATCCCTTCGCCCGCTCCATTTTCTCCCCTGTCCGGCCCGCAGACATAACAGAACGTTCGCAAGACATGGGTGACGGATCTGCGCGCGCTCAGCACCCGAGCGTGCGCACCGCTTGCGCCACGGCGCGGCCGAGCACGGCATGCGCCTCGAGGTCGAGATGGATGCCGTCGTGGTCGCTGCTCCTGATGAGCGCGCCGGCGTCGAGGAAGGCGGCGCTGTGCCGCTCGGCGACTTCGGCATAGAGCGGCGTCAGGCGGAGCGATTTTTCGTAGCCGCCGAGAAACATGTCGGCGAGGTCCGGCCGCGCGCCGTGATGGTCGAGGATGGGTGGCGGGCAGACGACCAGCGCCGGCGGGCTTTTCCCGTGTGGGCCGCTCTCGGAACGCTCCACGATCTTCAGAAGGGCTTCGACGCCCCCGGCGATGTCGCCGGCCGGCACGCCGAAGCGCATCTTCAGGTCGTTGGTGCCGAGCATGATGACGATTAGGTCGATCGGACGGTGGCTTCGAAGGCAGGGGAGGAGATAGGCGGAGCCGTCCATCCATGACCCTTCCACCGGATCGGGATGCACGGTGGTGCGCCCGGGCAGGCCTTCTTCAATGACGGCCCAGTCCGCGCCGAGCTCCCGCTGCATGATGCCGGGCCAGCGCTCATCGGCCGCGTAACGCGCATCCTCGTTCGCGGAGGGGCGAGAATCGGTCGCGCTCCCCCAGGTGTTCGAGTCGCCGAAGCAGAGAACGGTCTTCAATCGGACCTCGCAGTGAGCCGACCGCCTCGGCGGTCGAGCATCACGCGCAGGAGATGTCCGGTTGGCGGCGGAGGGTCAAGCGGCGGGTAGGGGAAAGCTCAGAAACGGCGCGCTCTCGCGGCGCCAGATATTCTGGTCAGATTGTCGATGAGGAGACGGAGGATTGCACCGACCGCAAGAAGACCGGCGGGTGGCAGGACGATAATGAGCGCAAAGAGCCCGGCATCCTCGACGAAAGGGTTTCGGCCGCCGACCGCCGCCAGGACAATCATCGCGATCAGCAGCCAGAACACGACCCATACGGCGGAAATCGCCAGCCATACGCGCATCATCGACTGCCGGGTCGTCTCGGTCCCGGCCATAGTGACATTCGCCATTCGAGGCTCCCAGCCAAGGCAGAGCTGCGGTTCCGGCGCGGCGCCCGATCGGCCGATTTCCGATCTGTGCTGCGTTGCCGTGCAGACCGGCATCCCAGCCCATGGATCGCCGGCCTCTGTTCGCGCGCCATATAAGCGAGGCGTGTTTCCCGCGAATGTCTCGACGTGTTTCGCCTGTCCCGTCTTTCGGGAGCGGTACGTAATATGTCTGTAATACTGATCTATTTTGCGAACGGGGTGGTCCGCACGCCGCGCCAGTAACGGGCGTGGAGGGGATTGAAGCCGATCCGGTAGACAAGCTCCGCCGGGTCCGCGATCTCCCAGAGTGTGAGGTCGCACCATTTTCCGGGCTCAAGCGTGCCCGTATCGGCGAGAAGGCCCAGAGCGCGCGCCGCTTCCCGAGTCGCGCCCGCGATGCATTCCGGGACGGTCAGGCGGAAGAACGTCGTCGCCATGTTCATGGCAAGGAGCAGCGAGGTGAGCGGGGACGAGCCCGGATTGCAGTCGGTCGCCACCGCCATCGGCACGCCATGGCGGCGGAAGGCGTCGACCGGCGGCAGCTTCGTCTCCCGGATGAAGTAGAAGGCGCCGGGGAGAAGCACCGCAACGGTGCCGGCGCGTGCCATCGCCGCTGCGCCGTCCTCGTCCGTGTGCTCCAGGTGGTCGGCGGAAAGCGCCTTGAAGCGGGCGGCGAGGGCCGCGCCATGCAGGTTCGACAACTGGTCGGCATGCAGCTTGACCGGAAGGCGGAGTTTGCCTGCGGCCGTGAAGAGACGGGCTATCTGCTCCGGCGTGAAGGCGATTCCCTCGCAGAAGCCGTCGACCGCGTCGGCGAGGCCTTCCGCCGCGATCGCCGGCAGCATCTCCGATATGACGGCGTCGATATAGCGGTCGCGGTCGCCCTGCGCTTCGGGCGGCAGCG
Organism: Propylenella sp.; assembly: GCA_036396875.1. GTDB lineage: Bacteria > Pseudomonadota > Alphaproteobacteria > Rhizobiales > Afifellaceae > DASWJZ01. Next base: position 54 of record DASWJZ010000026.1, on the reverse strand, counting down.
CATGAGCGCCGAGAAACGTCGTCGTCACGCCGACCGGCCGCTGCTCGGCGAGGC
>DASWJZ010000025.1:0-22596 GCA_036396875.1 Propylenella sp. | reverse complement strand
GGATGTCGGCAGCCCGGGGCGCATCCCGCTCAACCTGGACGGCGACCGGGTGCTCGACGCGATCGCCACGGCGGGGGGCGCGCGGGGGCCCGCCTATGACAGCTTCGTCACGCTGACGCGCGGCGGCGAGAGCGCGACGGTCAATCTGGCGCGCATCGTCAAGGACCCCGGGCAGAACATCTATCTGCGGCCGGACGACCAGATTTTCGTGACCACCGACCCGCAGGTCTACACCGCCTTCGGGGCGACGGCGCGCAACGAAAGCTTCCGCTTCGAGACCGACCGGCTGACGCTTGCCGAGGCGGTCGGGCGGGCCGGCGGGCTCCTCGACAACCGCGCCAATCCGCGCGGCGTGTTCGTGTTCCGCCACGAACCGCAGCCGATGTCCCTCGCCGCCGCGGCGCCGCCCAGCACGGCCGGCACGGCCGGCACGGTCGGCACGCCGGTCGTCTACAGCCTTGATCTCAGGGAGCCGACCAGCTACTTCGCCGCGCAGCGCTTCCTGATGCGCGACAACGACATCATCTATGTCTCAAACGCCCCAGCCACCGACCTGCAAAAATTCCTCGGCATCCTCACCGGAGGCCTCGGAACCGCAACGCGAGCCACTTCCCTGGAGCGGAACATCACCAACTGAACGAGCAATTGCCGGCCCCTCTTCCGGGCGGCTCATCGCTCTTCCTGCCGGCTAAAGCTTCTCCTGCCCGTGAGCGAGTTCGTCCCGCCCAAACCAAAGCCTCATGCGCGCAAGCTCTCGCCGCTCCGCCGCATTCTTCAGGTCCGGCACTCCTCGATCTCCGTCCTCTACGACCGCAGCTATTCGATGCATCTCGGCGACGTCTGGACGCCGTCGCGCCGCGTTTACTTCCTGAACCAGCCCGATCTCGTACACCGCGTGCTTGTCAAGGAGAGCGACAAGTTCCCGAAGAGCGTTTCGATGGGCTCGATGCTCGAGTTCCTGATGGGCGAGGGGGTGTTCGTCTCGAACGGCGAGCTGTGGCGCAAGCAGAGGCGGATGCTCGATCCGGCCTTCAGCCAGGCGCGCATCCAGGACGTCTTCCCGCTGATGCGGGAATCCACCCTGGCGATGGCAGACCGGCTCGGCGGCCGCGACGGCGCGATCGTCCCGATCGACGAGGAGACAACCCACGTCACCGCCGACATCATTTTCCGCACAATTTTCTCCGAGTCGCTCGGGAAGGATGATTCCCGGCGCATTTTCAAGGCCTTCGGGCGGTTTCAGGAGCTGGCCTACGCCCAGGGCGTCTGGAATATGGCCGGGGTTCCGAACTGGCTCTCTCCGGGCCGGTATTTCGCCGCCCGGCACGCCCGCGTGATTCGCGGGCTGCTGGAGCGCGGCGTCGATCGCCGGATCGAGGAGCTGGCGTCGGGTGCCACGGCCGCGCGCAAGGACATTCTGGCCTCGCTGCTCGAGGCGAGGGACCCGGTCGATGGCCAGAAGTTCACCCGCAAGGAACTCGTCGACCAGATATCGGTGCTGTTTCTCGCCGGCCACGAGACTTCAGCGAGCGTGCTCGCCTGGGCGCTGTATTTGATCGCCATGCGTCCGGACATCCAGGAGCGGCTGAATGCCGAGTCGTCGGCGGCGTTCGGCGGACGGTTGCCCGAGTTCTCCGACATGAAGCGGTTGCGGCTCGCACGCGATGTCTTCCGCGAGACGCTGAGGCTCTATCCGCCCGTTTCGTTCATGAGCCGCGACTCCAGCGAAAGCACCCGGCTGCGCGACAAGGCGATCAAGCCGGGCGAGATGATTTTTGTCTCGCCCTGGCTCATCCAGCGGCACACCGCGCTCTGGGACCGACCCGACGTCTTCGATCCGGACCGGTTCTCAGATCCGGCAAGCAAGGAATCGCAGCGCTCGGCCTATCTGCCATTCAGCGCCGGCCCGCGTGTCTGTCTCGGGGCCTCGTTTGCCATGCAGGAAGGGATGCTCATCCTCGCCTATCTGGCGCAGCAGTTTCGCTTCGAGCCGGTGGAGGGGCACATACCCAAACCGATCGCGCGGCTCACGCTCAGATCGGAGAACGGCATTCGCCTGCGCGTCGTGAAGCGTGCGGCGACAGCGGCCGCGGCGCAGCGGAACGATGCGGCGGATCCTGGCGCCGGCGAGGGCGGCTGCCCGTTTGCAAGGATGCCGGAACAATAGGAAGACAGCGACGAAGGCGGGCTCGACCTGCTCGCTTGTCTGCCGGCCTAACGGAGCAGGACGGCCGATTTGGCGGCCGCCATTTCCGCTGCGTCGAGCTTGGCGCGGGTCAGAATCGCGGCCTGACCGGCGACCGAGGCGACGCTCATCCGGTCGAGCACGCCCTCCAGCGCCAGCGCGATGCCGGCTTCGGTGAAGAAGCTTCCGTTAACCTGGGCGCGGCGCAGGACAACGCTGCGGAAGGCGCGAAAGAGGTCCTCGTCGGGCCGCGGCTTTTCCTGCCAGAAGCGGTCGAGCGAGCCCTGGAAGGTGAGGCCGGGAATGTCAAACACCGCCTTTCCGAGCGCTTTGACGGGACGGCCGTGGTGAAGGGCGGAGAGTCCGGACGTACTGTTCACCACGACGACGCCCTGGCAACGCGACAGCAGCGTCGGCAGATGCCCGCCATCGATTACGTAGACCCGGTCCGTCAGTCCGAGGCGCCGCGAGATGCGGATGGCCTGTCGCCGGAAATTGACCAGTCCGTTGTCGAGGGGATGAAGCTTCACGACCAGCACGGAATTCTTTGGCGCCTTGCGGGCGAAGGATTCCATCGTCACTTCCATGACGTTCGCCATGGAGCGGAAAGGCGAATGCCGGCGGATCTGGTAGTCGGTCTCAAGTTGGAGCGGAAGGAGGTAGTACGGGCGCCCCGCTTCTGCCAGATAGTGCGCGACCCGGCCCGCGAAGCGGCGCTCGTAAGGTCGTTTTCCCAGCCGCTTGAGCCACCCTGTCATCTCGGACAGGGGGTGATGCGCACGGTGGCGCCGATAGTGCGGGTAGAGGGGTGCGAGAAGCAGGGTGCCGATCTGGTTGAGTATCTCCCAGCGGACGCGCCTGGAGAATCCGCCGCTCACCGGACGCGGCGATTCCTCCGGGAAGTCGCTCTTCGCCAGTTCCGCCCGGAATGAAGCTGCGTCGCGAGGGAGGCTCGAATAGGCGTTGGTGCCGTTGCGCTCCAGCGTGATCCACTCGGGCCTGAAATAGCCTTCCTCGAAGACATGGACGGCTATGCCGCGGGAGCGGGCCAGGTCCATCGCCACGCGGTGGTAGGGCCGGCAGTCCCCGAAGAGCACGATGTCGGTGACGCAGGTTTCGTGCAGGAAAGCGCCTAGAAACTCGCGCCACTGGGTGAAGGGGCCGCGATAGTCAACCGCTCCGAGCCGCGGCCAGAAGATGCGGTCGCCCCCGCAGAAGTTGATTCGATGAACGCTGTGGCCCCGATTCTCGACCTCGCGCGCCAGCCGGACCCAGAAGGGAGTCGCAAGGCCTTGGAGAAAAAGGAACGAGCGCTTCGCGCCGAGACCTACCATAACCCCCCCAAGCGCCCAGCCCGCACCCGAGCGCAATCCGACCCGTCAATACGCGCTGTTCATGTTGCTTGGTGTAGCATGTCGGACCGCCTCTTCAACTCCGACCTGCCGGATCGCGGCGGAGTTCACCCATCCGGACGCATGAATGAGCAGACCTGTTGCACTTTTGCACGCCCCCCCCTAATTCGGCCTGATGGCGAACATTGCCGTCCTCACGGGTGGACTCTGGCGGCTCCGGCGCGAGATCGCCACACTGACGGGCATGACGCCAGTCCGTTGGGATACGTGGCCCCGGCCGTCCTTCGCGGCGGTTGCCGGATGGGGACATAAGCCCACGGCCGAACGCGCCAAACGGCTCGCGGCACGCTCGGGCAAGCCCTACATTGCTTTCGAGGACGGTCCGCTGCGGTCGGTGCGGCCGGGTCCGGCAGAGCCGCCGAGCAGCATGGTGGTCGATCGGTCCGGCATTTACTACGATGCGAACACCGCGTCCGATCTCCTTGATTTTGCGACCGATCCGACCTGGTCGGCGGCTGAGCAGATGAGCCGGGCGCGCGCCGCGGCCGCGCTGCTGAAGAGGTTGACCCTCTCAAAATACAATTGCGGACCAGCGCGTACGCCGGGGCAGCTCGGATTGGGTGCGGGGCTAACGCACCGAATCCTTGTGCTCGACCAGGTCCATGGCGACGCTTCCATTCCCGGCGGACTCGCCGATTCCGCTTCGTTCGACACAATGCTTGCCGCGGCGATCGGCGAAAACCCCGCCGCAGAGATCGTCGTCAAGCTGCATCCCGACACCGTGTCGGGGCGGCGGGCCGGCTATTTCACCCGCCTTGCCCCCGCCGACCGGATCAGGCTCGCGGCGGGGCCCGTCAATCCATGGTCCCTGATCGAGGCGGTCGATGCCGTCTACACGGTGTCGTCCGGTCTCGGCTTCGAAGCCGCGCTCGCCGGCAAGGCCGTCGTATGCTTCGGTTCGCCGTTCTATTCCGGCTGGGGGTTTACCGACGACCGTAGTCCCAAGGCGATTCGACCGCGCAAGGCCGATCCGCTCGAGCTCTTTGCGGCGTATTATCTGAGCTATGCGCGATATCTCGATGCCTATTCGCGGCACGAGATCGCGTTCGAAGAAGCAGCGGAACAGCTGGCATGGCTGCGCGACCGCTTCCTCGCCCAGGACCGCCGGGTCGTCTGCTTCAGAATTCCGCGCTGGAAGCGCGCGCCGCTCAACCGGATGCTGGAAGGCCCGGCCGGTGTCCCGCTGCATTCGGCGAATATCGAGGCGACCGTCGAGATGGCGCAGAGGACGGGCGGACGGATCGTTGCGTGGGCCTCGCGGGACATCGCGCCGCTCGAAAAAGCGGCGACGGCGGCAAGCGTCCCACTGGCGCGCGTCGAGGATGGCTTCGTACGATCGGCGGGACTTGGAGCGTCCTTCGCGCTGCCTCGTTCGCTGGTGATGGACGGCGAAGGAATCTATTACGATTCCCGATCTGCGAGCGCGCTCGAGACGATGCTGCAGACAATGGCGTTTCCGCTCGCCGTTCTCGATCGGGCGCGATGTCTGCGGGAGCAGCTCGTCGCCGCGCGCACGACCAAGTACAATATCCGTGAACAAGAGCAGGTCGACTTCGATAGCGCCGGCCGGCCGATCGTGCTGGTGCCGGGGCAAGTGGAGGACGACGCCTCGATCCACCGAGGCTCGCCGCGGCTGAAACGGAACATCGATCTCTTGCGGGCGGTGCGCGAGCGCCACCCTGACGGGTTCATAGTCTACAAGCCGCACCCCGACGTGGAAGCCGGGTTTCGCCGCGGCCGGGTGCCAAAGGAGAAAGCGGCGGAACTCGCCGACCGCATCGTCACACGCGCCTCCATCCTCAGGCTGATCGAGCTGGCGGATCGCGTTGAGACAATGACCTCGCTTGCCGGGTTCGAGGCGCTTCTGCGCGGAAAACCGGTAACTACGCACGGACAGCCGTTTTATGCCGGCTGGGGGCTGACGGAGGATTTGTGCCCGGTCGAACGGAGGACCCGAAAGCGCTCTCTCGACGAGCTCGTGGCAGCGACGTTGATCCTTTATCCGCACTACATCGACCCGGCGAGCGGGCGGCCCTGCAGCCCGGAACTTCTGATCGAGCGGCTGGCGGCGGAAGCGCGCCGTCCGCCGAACCGGAAGGAACGCGCGGCCCGTCTCGCGAGAAACTCGGCAGCCCGCGCGCTGCATCTCGGCTCGCTGGTCAAGCTGATGGCGAGGCGCAGCGCGTGACTTCGGTGCGGAAAGCCTCCCGCGTCGAGGGGAGTTGCGAGCGCCCGGTGCTTCGGGCACAAGCGCTCGGCAGCCGCGTCCCGAGTGATGTGCGAATGAACTTTCACGAAAGACACGCCCTCACCCTGGCGGGCGCCGATTCCGATACAACCATCCGCTACGGCGCCGTGCTGCCGCAGGAACGGGTGAAGACCAACCGCCTGCCCGCGCTGCTCACCGCGCCCGTCTGCGGTTCGCGATTTCTGTTTCCGCGGCGCTTCAACAGGGCGGTGGACGCCCTCCTTGCCGATCCGCGGTCGGCGCAGGATGTGGCGCCCGAGCACGCCGTCTGGTACTTCGGCCCCGCCGTTCACCTCGAAGTCGATCCCGCTCATCTCACGCTGAGGTTGGCCGATTATGTCCGCAGCCCGGATGGCATTCGCTGGGCGGGAGCGTCCTTTATCGACGCGGCCGATTGGAGCGACGTGATTCTTCCGCTCACCTCCGCGCCGGTGCATCGCGAAATGGCCGACCTGGTCGCGGCCGGGTCCGAGTTCCGCGACAGCCATTCCTATCAGCGACTTGTGCGCGGTGTCCGAGCCGGTCGCCCGATTAAGCGGAATGGCGTCCAGCTCAAAAGCGTCGACGACGTCGAAGCCTACTTCCGTTACTGCCGGGACCTGATCAAGAGCATGCGGAAACGCGGCGTGGTGCGGCACAGGGAATACGGTGGCTTCCATCGCCTGCGCATCAAGCATCGGAACACGCGCTCGCCCGCGCTCGACGCCGCCGAGCGCGATATCGGCGTTGCGATCACCGAGGACGGGAAGCTCATCCGTCACCTCGGCGGCAAGCACCGCACGGCGGTCGCGCAGGCGCTCGGCCTGCCCGCCATTCCGGTCGAGGTGCGGCTGGTGCACGTTCGCTGGATTGCGCGACAGATGGCGCGCACCGGCCAGCCGGCGGATCGGGCGCTCAGGGAAGCCCTCCGCGGTCTGATGACGGCAGGGCCCGAAGCATCCCGGTTGGAGCCCGGGCGGGTTTAGAGACCGAGCATATCGAGCCACTCTTCCACCGCCCGCCCGGGCAGGTCGGCGGCGACGATATGCGAGCGGATCGCATCGGCGCGCCGGCGCAGCGCCTGCATGTCGGACAGGTCGGCTTCGATGCGCTGCCGCCATTCCTCCTCGCCGCCCCTCACGAAGACCGGTGAGGACGCATCGCCGGCGGCGTCGGACAGCGCCGGCATGGGCGACATCAGCGACGCCGCCCCGACGAGTGCGTGCTCGAAGAGCTTGTTCGAGGATCGGGCCCGGTTGAAGGCTGTGTCCCGCAGTGGATAAAGCGCGAGATGGAAGCGCATGCGCGGCAGCATCAACTTATAGCGCCACCAGGGCATCGGGCGCCGAAGCCTCACATTGGCGCAGCGCTGCAGCGGACCGGGCGCCGGGCCGGCGGAGAACAGCGTGAGACGTACGTTCTCCTTGGCTTGCAGGACGGCCGCGAGAGGCGCGGCGATGGCGGCGATATCCGACACGTGCGAGCCGGTGCCGAGGTGCACGACTTCGATTTGTCCGGCCGCTTCGAAATGCGCGGTCGCGGCGGGTGGCCGATGCCAAACGGGCGACAAGATCCGGGCCTTCGCGCCATACTGGCTTGCGAGCACCGATCCCGGGACGATTACGATGTCGGCCGCCTCCCGGATGACCGGCCACGCGCCGCCCGCGAACGCCGCCAGCTTCGCCCGGTAGCGGTCGGGCAGCGAGGCGTCGGCGGCTCCGGCAACAAAATCGTCGTCCGCCACATAGAGGATGCGGCGCACGCCGCTTCGCCGCAGGAGGTCGAGGTCTTCGGCCGCCGCGTAGCGGACGATCACGCCGGTGCTGCCGATGGCGTAGACATTCGGCACCAGGCAGCGGATGCGCGGAAGCCTTGCAGCCCTGACGCTGTGCCGCCGCAGGTGCCGCACCGGGTTCAGGACATAGAGATCGGCCGTCGGGATGCGGCTCAGGTATTCGCGAATGCCGAACTGCGGACCGATCATCCCGCCTTCATAGCCGAAGCCGCGAGACGCCGCGCGACAAGCAGAACGCCGGCGTCAGGCCGGCCGGTAGGCGACAGCCTCGATCTCCACCTTGATGTCGATCATCAGGCGCGCCTCAAGCGTGGTGCGGGCAGGAGGATCGGTCGGGAAGAATGACGCATAGACCTTGTTGAAGGCGCCGAAATCGCGCGCGTCCGCCAGCACGACGAGCGTCTTCACGACGTCGTCCAGCGTGCAGCCGGCAAGCGCCAGCGCTGCCCTGACGTTTTCGAGGACCTGCTTCGTCTGCTCCTCCACCCCGCCCGGCACGACCTTGCCGCTCTGATCCGTCGGCACCTGGCCGGAAACGTAGACGAAATCGCCGGCCCGCACGGCGGGCGAGAGAGGGACATGCGCCTTGCCGAAGGTCTGCTTGCTCATGCTCTTCTCCGGTTCGCTGGTCAGGCCGCACCCCTACTTCGCCGACCAGCCGCCGTCCACCAGCAATGTGGCGCCGGTGATGAGCGATGCCGCCGGCGAGGCAAGGAAAACGACGGCGCCCGCCACCTCGACCGGCTGTCCGACCCGCCCGAGCGCAATATTGGCCAGAATATCGGTCGCGAAGTTCGGGCTGGAAAGCGCCGCCCGGGTGCCGTCCGTTTCGATAAAGGTGGGTGCGACCGCGTTCACCGTCACATTGTGCGGGCCCCACTCCACCGCGAGACACCGGGTCAGGTGATTGATCGCCGCCTTGGTCATGCAATAGATCGGCTCGCCGGTAAGCGCGACGACGCCGGCCTGCGAGCTCATGTTGACGATGCGGCCGTATCGCTGCGCGATCATCAGCCGGCCGACGGCTTGGCTCGCAAAGAAAGTCCCCTTCAGGTTCACGCGGACCATGTAGTCGAAATCCGCCTCGGGAACGTCGACGGCCGGGCTTTCCGGGCTGACGCCGGCATTGTTGACGAGGATGTCGATGCGGCCGAAGTGCCGGTGGGCCTCGGCGATCGCGCTTCTGATCTCGTCGAGGCTCTGCATGTCCATCTGCAGCGGCAGCGCGCGGCGGCCCATGGCGGCGATCTCTTCGGTGAGCGGCTTCCCGCTCTCCTTGCGCCTGAGGCCCAGTGCGACATCCGCGCCGGCATGCGCGAGCGCGAGCGCGCAGGCGCGACCGAGGCCGCGCGCAGACGCCGTGACGAGCGCCACCCGGCCGCTGAGATCGAAGCTCGGAAAATCCTGGGCCATGGCTGAATATCCCATTCTGGCGGCACCCGATCGGGGCAAGCTGCGGCGGGTCAGGCGGGCGTCGTCGCCCGCGAATGGCGCTTGCCACCGGCGCCGCGGCGGCCGTCGCGCGGGCGGGCAAGGCGCTTGTCGAGGAACGCGCGGGTACTCGATAGCAGCCGGCTCATCGCGTCGCGCGCCCTCGCGGGTTCGTGGGCTGCGACCGCCTCCGCCACCTCTTTGTGGAAGGGCAGGAAGACGGTGTAGGAATCGCTCGACAGCCGGTAGCTCACCATCAGGCCGACGCCGATCAGATTGCCCATCTGCAGGAGAAGGTCGTTGTGCGCGGCGGCCAGCACCGCGCGGTGAAAACGGAGATCGGCGCTGATCGCGCTGCTCCCCGGCTCATGGGCAGCCTCCATCGCAGCATAGGCTGACAGGATGTCGGCGATCTCGCTTCTCGTCGCGCGCTCGGCGGCAAGCGCTGCGGCCTGCGGCTCGATCAGGCCGCGTATCTCGAAGATTTCGCGAAAGAATTGGCCCGGCGGCATGGCCGAGTAGCGCCAGCGGAGGACCTCGGGGTCGAGCAGGTTCCAATGCATCGGCGCCCGCACGCGAATGCCGGTGCGCGTGCGGGATTCGATCAAGCCCTTGGCGGAGAGCGACTTTACCGCCTCGCGGATGACCGACCGGCTGACCTCGTACTCTATGCCGAGCACGGCCTCATTGGGCAGCGCGGCACCGGGCTTGAACTCGCCGCGGACGATGCGGAGACCCAATTCCTCCACCACATGGGAGAAGAGATTCCGCTTTCGAGAGAAGCCGCCCGAAAGGGCGGAATCGAGATTGATCATATTATCAGAATACCGTGCGGAAGGCGCTTGACAAGCGTCGCGATAATTTATCTGATAATAAGATCATAATAAGACGGAAGCGGGCAATGGTCGACGAGGGACCGGACCGGGGCCACGACACGCCGCCACTCCTCGAGATGACCGGGATCACAAAGACATTTCCGGGGGTCGTGGCGCTGAACGGCGTCGACTTCGCGGTTCGCGTCGGCGAAGTGCACGGCCTGGTCGGCGAAAACGGAGCGGGAAAGTCGACGCTGATCAAGGTGCTGGCCGGGGCGGATTCGGCCGACCACGGATCGATCCGCATCGACGGACGTCAGATCGCCAATACCACTCCGCTTCGCATGATCGAGCTCGGAATCGCGGTCATCTATCAGGAGCTGATGCAGGCGCCGCATCTGACAGTCGCCGAGAACATCTTTCTTGGCCGGCTGCCGAAGTCGCGGTTCGGCCTGATCGACTGGCCGCGGCTGAACGCCGAGAGCCTCGCCGTCATGCAGCGCCTGGGGTTTCGGGTCGATCCGCGCGCCCGCCTCAGCCAGCTCAGCGTGGCGCAGCGACAGATGGTCGAGATCGCCTCGGCGCTGTCGCGCAATGCGCGGATCGTCGTTCTCGACGAGCCTTCCGCGGTGCTCGGAGGGTCCGAGCTTGCAAGGCTCTTCGAGATCATCCGGCGGCTGGCGGGAGAGGGCGTCGGCTTCATCTACATTTCGCATCGGCTGCAGGAGGTCTTTACCGTCTGCGATCGCGTCACGGTGCTGCGGGACGGAAGCGTGGTGGGGACCCGCCCGGTCGGCGAAGTCGATACCCAGACGCTGATCGGCATGATGGTCGGACGCGAGCTCGCCGACATCTACCCCAGGCGCAATCGGCGAAGCGGCGCGCCGGTCCTCGCGGTCGTAGGGCTCACCCGCGGCCGCACGCTGACCGACGTCGATCTTGAAGTGAGGCAGGGCGAGATTCTGGGCATTTGCGGCCTCGCCGGATCAGGCCGCACCGAACTCCTCCGCGCTCTGATCGGCGCTGACGCCGCGCAGAGCCGCTCCTATCGGCTGCGCGGCCGGCCGTTCCGCATGTCCAGTCCTCGCGTCGCCATCCGGCATGGCGTCAGCCTGCTGCCGGAGGATCGGAAGACGGAAGGCTGCTTCCTGCCGCAAAGCGTCGCCTTCAACGTCACCATTTCAAGGCTGGATACCCTGAAGAACGGAGCGCTCCTCAGCAGCCGGCGGGAACGAAGCGTCGTCGGCGACCTCGTGCGCCGACTCAACATCCGCACGCCCGCCGCCGAGACGCGCGTTCGCCAGCTGAGCGGCGGCAATCAGCAGAAGTGCATGATCGCCCGCAGCCTCAATGCGAAGTGCGCGATCCTTCTGATCGACGAGCCGACGCGGGGCGTCGACGTCGGCGCCAAGCACGAGATCTATCAGCTGCTCGCCCATCTCGCCGACGCGGAAGGCGCCGCGATTGTCATGGTGTCGTCCGAGCTGCCCGAGATTCTGGGGCTGAGCGACCGCATCGTCGTCATGCGTGACGGCCGCGTCGCCGGACGCTTCGAGCGGGCCGAGGCAAGCGAGGAGGCGCTGATGGCGTGCGCCGTCGGCGCCCGCGAAATGGCGGCGTGAGGAGGGCGGGCAGGGGATGAGTCCGGTGGAAGGACAGAGCGGCGCGGCAAGCTCCTCCGCGGGCCTGTCCCGCCTCCTGCCGCGGCTCCGACGGCTCTCGACGCTGCGAACGTCCGGACTGATCTGGGTGCTGTTGGCGATGTGCATCGCGGCAGCCATCATTTCACCGGCCTTCCTCAATCCCTTCAACGTCATCAACGTCCTCCGTCAGATCGCGCTCTTCGGCATCGTCTCGATCGGCATGACGTTCGTGATCCTGACGGCCGGCATCGACCTCTCGGTCGGCTCGATCGTCGCGGTCACGGCGGTGATCTCCGCGATGTTGCTCGACGTGGGGACAGCGATCCCGCTCGTCCTGCTGGCGGGGCTCGTTGTCGGAACCGCCATGGGGTCGCTGAACGGGCTCGGGATCACGCTCGGCGGCATGCCGCCCTTCATCATGACGCTCGGAATGATGGTGATGGGGCGGGGGCTCGCCATGACCATTTCCGGCGGCCATCCGATCCATTTCCGTGAGGAGGCCGAAAGCTTCGCCTGGCTCGGCCAGGGTCACTTTCTCTCGCTGCCGGTGCCGGTCTGGATCTTTGCGGCCGTCGCCGCGGGCGCGTGGTTCATCCTCCGCTACACGGCCTTCGGCCGCAATGTCTACGCGGTCGGCAGCAACCCCGAAGCGGCCCGCCTCTCCGGTATCGACGTGGGGCGCACCATCTTCTCGGTCTATGCCATCTCCGGCTTCCTGTCGGCGCTGACGGCGCTCATCTTCGTCTCGCGGCTGACGGTGGGCGAGCCGGTCGCCGGCATGGGGCTGGAGCTCGAGGCCATCGCCATCACGGTCATCGGCGGCACCAGCCTGTTCGGTGGCGAAGGCAGCGTGATCGGCACGATCGTCGGCGCCGCGATCATCGCGGTGCTCGCCAACATCCTCAATCTCTTCGGGGTCTCGCCCTTCACCCAGCAGATCGTCAAGGGCGCGATCATCGTGGCCGCGGTGCTGTTCGAGATGCAGCGCCGGCGGCGAAGCAGCTCCGCGTCTTGAGACGCGGACGATCGGGCCGACAGCCCGCTTTTACCGGGAGGACGTGATGAGAATACCTGTCAAGACTCTGACTTCAGCCGCCGGGGCGGCCCTTATCGCCGGGCTTGCCTCCGCCGCTTTCGCCCAGGACAAGATTCCGATCGGGTTCTCGCAGGGAACCATGGAAAGCTCCTGGCGGGTCAACATGGTGTAAGGGAACAAGAAATACGCCGAGGAGAATCTTTCCGACGTCAACCTCATCATCACCAACGGCGAGAACAACGCGTCGAAGCAGGTCTCCGACGTGGAGAGCCTGATCGCGCAAGGCGTAAAGGTGCTGATCATCAGCCCGGTTACCGCCGACGCGCTGACGCCGGTGGTGAAGCAGGCGATGGGGGCGGGCATCCCGGTCCTTACGCTCGACCGCAAGGTCAACACCGACGTCACCTCGCATATCGGCGCCGACAACGTGCTGATCGGCAAGACGGCGGGCGAGTTCGTCTGCGAAACGCTTGGCGGCGAGGGCAACGTCATCGAAATCCAGGGCACCGCAGGCGCCTCGGCGACGATCGACCGGCACGACGCCTTCCATGCCGTCCTGGCGGAGAAATGCCCGGGCGTGAAGGTCGTGGCCGACCAGGTCGCCAACTACGTGCGCGAGCCCGCGATCAAGTTCATGGAGGACATGCTGCAGCGCTTCGGGCCGGGCGAGATCGACCTCGTCTATGCGCACAATGACGACATGGCGCTGGGCGCGGTCACAGCGCTCGAAGCCGCCGGACGCCTCGATGAGGTGCAGGTGGTCGGCATCGACGGGGAGAACGCCGCCTACGACGCGATCAAGGACGGCAAGATGGTGGCGACGTTCACCTATCACTTCGTGGCGCCGGAAGGCGTCCAATACGGCTACAAGGTCGCCAAGGGCGAGGAAATCCCGGAGGAGATCGTGCTGCCGACCCACCAGGTCGATGCATCGAATGTCGATCAGTTCCTCGGCAAGGGCTTCTGACGGATCGCATCGGCGAAGGAAGGCGGCGAAATCCGCCTTCCGCTCGCCGCGCGCCTTGCGATGGGCGGCTTGCGAAACCCGATCCGAGTTCTGCTATGACTGCCGAGGATTCCGGATTAGCGAGTGACGGACCGGCGAGAAAGGCCCGCGATGCTGCTGAGTGAACTCGAAACGCCGGCGGTAACGATCCGGCTCGACAGGCTGGAGAACAACATCGCGCGCGCGCAGGCGCAGCTCGATAAGGTCGGCATGGCCAACCGGCCGCACGTCAAGACCCACAAGATCCCCGCGGTGGCGAAGCTGCAGATGGCGGCGGGCGCCGTCGGCCTCACCTGCCAAAAACTCGGCGAAGCGGAAGTCTTCATCAATGCCGGCGCCGCCGACGATATCCTCATCACCTTCAATATCGTCGGCGAGGCGAAACGCGAGCACCTGATGGCGCTGTCCCGGCGGATCGGCCGCCTCGCCGTCGTGCTCGACAACGAGACGGTTGCGCGAGGGCTGTCGGAAACGGCCCGCCGGCACGATTCGGACGTGCGCTTCCTGATCGAATGCGACACCGGTATGGGACGCAACGGCGTGCAGACGCCGGAGGAGGCGTTTGGCCTCGCACAGCTCGCGATGAACCTGCCGCGCATGCGCTTCGAGGGGCTGATGACGTTTCCGAACGCCTTCCCGCGCACTGCCGAATTCTTCGAACGGACGCTCAGGCTCTTCCGCGACGCCGGAATCCCCGTGCCGGTCGTCTCCGGCGGCGGGTCGCCGGCGATCAACACCGTCGATCGGTTCCCGATGATGACGGAGCACCGCGCCGGCACCTATGTCTACAACGACGTCATGCAGGTCGCGTCGGGCGCGGCGAACTGGGACGATTGCGCCATGCACATCCGGTTGACCGTGGTGAGCCGCCCGACTCCCGACCGCGCGATCCTCGACGCCGGCTCGAAAGTGCTGACGTCCGACCAGTATTTCGTGAAGGATTACGGGCGCGTCGTGGAATATCCCGAGGCGCACATCGTCGCGCTCTCCGAGGAGCACGCGACCGTCGACCTTTCGCTGGCGAACGGCCGGCCCGAGGTCGGCGAGATCGTCAACGTTATCCCCAACCATTGCTGCGTCGTCAGCAACATGGTCGACGAGGTCTACGGCGTCCGCGACGGCGCGGTGGAAACCGTCTGGCCGGTCGCCGCCCGCGGCAAGGTGCGATAGCGGGCGGGCCTCACCCGTCTCCCTTCGTTTTGGCTGGGGAAGTTTTCCAGCGCAAGCTGCGATCGCCGCAAGCAGTCGTGGCCGTCCGGGCGCACGCCTGCTACTCTCGCATGAGCGGGTGACCGTCGGCCAAGTACCGGAGCAGGTTCATGTCAAGCGAGCCAGTTGTTCGTTTTCGCTCGTCAGAAGCCGAGATAGTCCCGGCTCCAGGCGACGGCGAAGCGGCGGAGCGGGCGAACCGGCCGCGCAACGACGGCACGCCGCTCCGCACCGACTGGGTCGAGGGCATCCGGGCCAATCTTTCGGCGGTGGAACGGCGGGCGGCGACGCTGACGACCCGCCGGACGGTCAAGAAGGAGTGGCAGGCGGCGTGGCTCGTCAAGGCGATCACCCTGATCGACCTGACGACGCTTGCCGGCGACGATACGCCCGAGCGGGTCCGCCGGCTCTGCGCCAAGGCGCGGAACCCCTTGAGGCGCGACCTGGTCGAGGCGCTCGGCCTCGACCACGTGCCGGCGGTCGGCGCGGTCTGCATCTATCCCACAATGGTCGCCACCGCTGTCGAGGCGCTGAGAGGATCGGGCATCCCCGTCGCATCCGTGGCCACCGGATTCCCGGCCGGACTGACGCCGCTGCCGCTGCGGCTGGAGGAAATTCGCTATGCGGTCGGCGAGGGCGCGCGCGAGATCGACATCGTCATCACGCGGGCGCATGTGCTCGATCAGGACTGGCAGGCGCTCTACGGCGAGGTGCGCGCCATGCGGGAAGCCTGCGGCCCTGCGCATCTGAAGGCCATTCTCGCCACCGGCGACCTGAAGAGCCTCAGAAATGTCCACAAGGCGAGCATGGTCGCGATGATGGCCGGCGCCGACTTCATCAAGACATCGACGGGCAAGGAAGAGGTGAACGCCACGCTTCCCGTCAGCCTGGTGATGGTGCGTGCGATCCGCGACTATTTCGAACGGACGGGCGCCAGGGTGGGCTTCAAACCTGCCGGCGGCCTGAAGACGGCCAAGGACGCGCTCGCGTGGCTCATCCTGATGAAGGAGGAACTCGGCAATGACTGGCTGGAGCCGGAACTTTTCCGCATCGGAGCAAGCTCGCTCCTTACCGACATCGAGCGGCAGATCGAGCATTTCGTGACCGGCCGCTATTCCTCGGCCATGCGCCACGCCATCGCTTGAGGATCGGGTCATGACCGCCGTGCCGGATATTCTGCGCAGCATGGATTACGGCGTCGCGCCGGAGGCGAGCGACGAGGTGATCGCATGGCTGGAGAGCCGCAACCGGCGCTTTGGGCACTTCATCGGCGGAAGGTTCGTGCCGCCGGCGGCGGGCGAAGTCTTCAGCGTCGTCAATCCCGCCAGCGGCGCCCGGCTCGCCCAGTGCGCGCAAGGCGGCGCGGCGGATGTCGATCGCGCCGTCGCGGCGGCCCGCCGGGCCTTCAAACCCTGGTCGGCGCTGCCGGGGCACGCGCGAGCGCGGCACCTCTATGCGCTGGCGCGCATCCTCAACAAGCGCGAGCGGTTCTTCGCGGTGCTTGAGACGATGGACAACGGCAAGCCGATCCGCGAGAGCCGCGACATCGACGTCCCGCTCGTCATCCGCCACTTCTATCACCATGCCGGCTGGGCGGAGCTGATCGATAGTGAATTTTCGGGCTACGGACCGATCGGCGTGGCGGGGCAGATCATCCCCTGGAACTTCCCGCTCCTGATGCTGGCCTGGAAAATCGCCCCGGCGCTCGCCGCGGGAAACACCGTGGTTCTGAAGCCGGCGGAATACACGCCGCTCACGGCGCTCGCTTTCGCCGAGACCTGCGTCGAGGCGGGGATTCCGCCGGGCGTCGTCAACATCGTGACCGGCGACGGCGCGACCGGCGCGCTGATCGTCGAGCACGAGCAGGTGGACAAGATCGCCTTCACCGGGTCGACCGAGGTCGGCCGCATCATCCGCCAGGCGACCGCCGGCAGCGGCAAGAAGCTCTCGCTCGAACTTGGCGGCAAGTCGCCTTTCATCGTCTTCGACGACGCCGACCTCGACAGCGCGGTGGAGGGGCTGGTCGACGCCATCTGGTTCAACCAGGGGCAGGTATGCTGCGCCGGCTCCCGCCTGATCGTGCAGGAGTCGGTTGCCGGGCGCATGCACGACAAGCTCAAGGCGCGCATGGACACGCTGCGGGTCGGCGATCCGCTCGACAAGTCGACGGATATCGGCGCCATCGTTGCCGACGTGCAGCTCGATCGCATCCGCAGGATGGTGGAGCAGGGGCGGGCGGAAGGCGGCGAATGCTGGCAGCCGGACGCGCCGCTGCCCGAAACCGGTCTCTTCTATCCGCCGACGCTGGTCACCGGCGTGGCCCCTGCGTCCCAGCTCGCGCAGGAGGAGATTTTCGGCCCGGTGCTCGTCTCCATGACCTTTCGCACCCAGGACGAGGCGCTCGCACTCGCCAACAATTCCCGCTACGGGCTCGCCGCCTCCGTCTGGTCGGAGAACATCAACGTCACGCTCGATGCCGCGGCCCGCGTGAAGGCCGGGGTCGTCTGGATAAACTCCACCAACCTCTTCGATGCGGCCTCCGGGTTCGGCGGCTATCGGGAGAGCGGGTTCGGGCGCGAAGGGGGGCGCGAGGGCCTCTACGAATATCTTGTGCCTGACACCGAGAAGGCCGCGGCCAAGGCGGGAAAACGCGTGGCGGCCGATTTTTCCACATCGCCGGCCCTTCGCGGTCCCGACCGGCCGCACGACGTGCCGCGCCTCGACCGAACGGCGAAGAACTATGTTGGCGGCAAACAGGTGCGGCCGGATGCCGGCTACAGCTACACCGTCTACGCTGCATCCGGCTCGCCGGCGGGGCAGGCCGGTCTGGGTAATCGCAAGGACATCCGCAACGCCGTCGAGGCGGCGCACGCCGCCGCGGCGTGGTCGGTGCTCAGCGGCCACAACCGCGCGCAAGTGCTCTACTACCTGGCGGAGAACCTGGAGACCCGCGCGGCCGAGTTCGCCGAACGCGTCGCGGCGCTGGTCGGTTCGCGCGGCAAGGCCGCTGCCGAGGAGGTGGCGGAATCGGTGCGGCGCCTGACGTTCTATGCCGCGCATGCCGACAAATATGACGGGCAGGTCCACGGAACCCGCTCGCGTCACGTGACGCTGGCGATGAATGAGCCGTGGGGGGTGATGGGGATCGCCTGCCCCGACGAACACCCACTGCTCGGCCTCGTCTCGCTGGTGGCGCCCGCCATCGCCATGGGCAACCGCGTCGTCGTCGCGCCGTCGCCGGTCTATCCGCTGGTGGCGACGGATTTCTATCAGGTGCTGGAGACGAGCGACGTGCCGGCCGGCGTGGTGAACATCGTGACCGGCGACCGCGAGGCGCTGTCGACGACGATGGCGAAGCACGACGACGTCGCGGCGGTCTGGTATTTCGGCACCAGGGAAGGAAGCGAGCTGGTGGAAGCCGCGTCGGCCGGAAACCTGAAGGCGACGTGGGTGAATCACGGCCGCGCCGTCGACTGGTTCAGCCCCGTGGCGGGGCGGGGCCGCGAGTTCCTCCGGCGGGCCACCCAGGTCAAGAACATCTGGGTGCCATACGGGGAATAGGATCCTCGCACGGCCGATCGCGCCGGTCTGACCGAAAAGAGAGCGATGGGCGACAAGGACGACCCGCGAGCGCGACTCGGTCTGCGGCGCATCATCAACGCGGCCGGCACGATGACAGCGCTCGGCGCCTCCGCTGCGGTCGCCGAGGCGGTCGAGGCGTCGCGCGCGATCCTGCCGTGGTTCGTCGAGATCGACGACCTGCAGAGGCGGGCGTCGGGCGCCATCGCGGCGGCGACCGGAGCGGAGGCGGGGTTCGTCGCCGCGAGCGCGGCGGCGGGGGTGACGGTTACGATCGCCGCCTGCATGACAGGGAGCGACCCGCGGCGGATCGCGCGACTGCCGGACAGCCTGGGGATGCGGGATGGCGTCGCCATCCAGCGCGGGCATCTGATCGACTACGGCGCGCCGATAGAGCAGGCGATCCGGCTTGCCGGCGCGCGCGTCGTGCCGGTCGGCCAAGCCCGTCATCCCGATGCGGCCGACCTCGATTCCGCCCTCGACGGGACGGTTGCCGCGGCGCTTTACGTCGTTTCCCATCATTGCGAGCCGGAGGGGCAGATCCCGCTCGGCGCATTCGCGAAAGCCTGCCGCGCGCGCGCCGTGCCGGTGATCGTGGACGCCGCCGCGGAATACGATCTTCGCGGCTTCCTCGCGGCGGGCGCCGATCTCGTGATCTACAGCGCCCACAAGTTCCTCGGCGGCCTGACGGCCGGGATCGTCGCCGGGAGGAAGGACCTCGTGCGCGCGGCCTATCTCCAGAATGGCGGTATCGGCCGCGGCATGAAGGTGGGCAAGGAAGGGATCGCCGGCGCCATTGCCGGGCTCGATGCCTGGGGACGGCGCGACCATGCCGCGCACCGGCAGGCGGAGGAGGCGTGCGTCGGCCGCTGGGCGGAACAGCTGGCAGGGGTCCGCGGCATCCGGATAGAGCGTTCGCCCGATCCGACAGGCAATCCGGTCACACGATTGCGCGTCCGTGTCGAAGCCGAATCAGGCACGTCGGCCTGGGAGCTCGTGGAGGCGCTCGCCGCCGGCGATCGGCCGGTCATGGTGCGGGACGAAGGCATCGCACATGGCTATTTCGAGCTCGACCCCTGCAACCTCCGCGACGGCGAGGCGGAGGAAGTGGCGGCGCGGATGGTCGCCGAGGTTGAGAAGATGCGCGGCCGGGGCGGGCCGGCGCTCTCCTTCGCCGAGTGGCAGGCGCGGCGGGAGAAGGCGCGACTCGCCTGGCCCGACCCCCCGCCTCGCACCGATTAGGGCCTTGGCACGGGGTCAGGCGTCAAACCCGATACCGACGCGGACGCGTCGCGATGACGGCGGACGCGAATTCCACCCCGGCGCGGAGCGCCTCGCCAAGCGCCGCTCCGCGCATTCCCGCGGTGAGGAACCCGGCATTGAAAACGTCGCCGGCGCCGATCGAATCGGCGACCTTTATTCTCGGGGCCGGCACCGCGGCCGTCTCCGACCGCTGCCACCCGGCCGCCCCATCCCCGCCGCGCTTCACGACCAGCGTCGCACGCTCGGGCATCAGCGGGCGGATCGACGCGACGGACTTCTCAAGGTCGGCGGTCCCGGCCAATGCGAGCGCCTCCCTCTCGTTGAGGAGGAGAAAATCGGTGGCGCCGAGCCACCCGATAACGTGCCGGCGCACCGCTCCGGTCCAACCCTCGGGCGGCCAGCCGGTATCGAGCGCAATGCGGTAGTTCGCGGCTCTCAGCGCATCGAGGATCTCGCCGAACGCGGCGACCAATGGCGGGCTGAGGAACGCCCCGCAGAGGAGCGCGACCGATCCGTCGGCAACGTCTTCCGGAAGATGCCGCAGCACATCGTCCGGCCCCAGCGCCTCCAGATGCCCCTCATTGGTGAAGAAGGTGCGCTCGCCGTTCGGATGGGTGATGCCGACGGAGACCGTGGTCGGACGGGCCGCGGGTCGCCAGTGATGCGCGGCATTGCCGAACGAGTCCTTCAGCCAGCGGCCGAGCACGTCGTCGCCCGCGTTGGCGAGCAGCATGACCGGCACGCCGAGGGCCTGCAGCGCCAGCGCGGCATTGCCGGCCGAACCGCCCGGACGCAGCTCGTATTCGGGAAGGACGACTTCCGTCCCGGGCTCCGGCCACGGCGCCTGCGGGCCCATGACCATGTCGACATTGACATTGCCGATGACGGCGACGTGTGGCGCGCTCACAGGTCGCGCGTCACTTTGGCGGAACGAAGGGGCGCGCCGACATCCGCAACCCGCCGCCGGGCGGTCGCGATTATCAGGGCCTGCAGCGCCGGCAGCACGGCGAAGACGGCTGCCATGCCGGCCGCTTGCGGCAGGATAATGCTCGCCGCCTCGCCGACAGGCGCACTGCCGGAAATGTCGATCACGACGACAGGCGAACCGGCCGAGCGGGCGATGCCCGCCAGCGAAGCGGTCGTGTCCGCATCTTCGGGCTGCCGGATGAGAACGATCGCCAGCGAGGGCCCGAGCGCCTCCAGCGGTCCGTGCCGCACCTGCCCGCCCTCGAGTGCAAAGGCGGGCATGCGCGCAAGTTCCAGGAGTCCGAGGGCGGCGGCTTCCGCGAGGCCCTGCGTCGCGCCGCGGCCGCTGACGATCACCGCCGTCGCGCCGGACAAAACAGCGGCCGCCGCATCTATGTCGCCGCGACGATGCTGCGCCGGCGCATCGAGCCATCGACGCTGGAAGACGCCGAGCTCGTGCAGAACCCGCGCATGCAGCGCCAGGCTCACGTAGAGGCTGCGGGTCGCGGCGAAGGCCTGCTCCATGCCGCCATGGCCGATGAGGGAGGCAACGCGATCAGCCAGCACGCCGTCGGGGTTGAGCGACAGGCCAAAGCGCTCTTCGCCGGTGGCATCCGTTTCGAGATAGGCCACGATCTCGCCGGACTCCCCCGACTGCGAGGCGAGAAGCACCGTCCGCGGCGCGTGCGGCAGCGGCGCCCGGAGGAGCTCGGAAACGGGATGCGCCGTCGCGTCGAGGCCGGCCCCCCGATAGGAGGGCTCGACGGCGCGGTTGACGGCATGCGACCCGCCCATTCCGAGGAGGACCAGCCGCCCGGTCCGCCGCGCCGAAGCCGCCAGCGCTTCCGCCACTTCGCCCGAGCGGTCGAATGAGGCGCGCGCATCATCCGCCTGGCGGCCCATCTCGGCGAAGATTGCCCCGAGCGCGGCGCCCGTCGTCTCTTTCATGCGCCTTGCCTTCCTTTCAGGATGCCCATGCCCACGTGACAATTGACATTTTGCGTTCCGACGCCGCAGTCTTCCTTCTATGCCGGCGACGTGCATTTCGGGAAGGCGGCGATGACCGCGGCGGCGGGGCCGTTGCTCCGCATCGATGGAATTTCGAAGCATTTCGGCGCGATCGAGGCGCTGCGCGGCGTCAGTTTCGACGTCCACGCGGGCGAGGTCGTGGCGCTGCTCGGCGACAACGGCGCCGGCAAGTCGACGCTGGTGAAGATCATCGCTGGCGGCATGGCGCCAAGCGCCGGGCGCATTGTGTTCGACGGTGAGGAGCGGCACTTCGCCTCCCCCGCCGAGGCGAAGGCCGTGGGGATCGAGACGGTCTACCAGGACCTCTCGCTCTGCGCCAACGTCGACGTGGTCGCCAATTTCTTCATGGGGCGCGAACTGACCCATCGCGTGCTCGGCGTCCCGATTCTGCGCGAGCGCGACATGCAGGCGGAGACGGCGAAGGCGCTGGCGGCGGCCGGAACGCAAATTCCCTCTCTCAGGACGAAGGTCGAGCATCTTTCGGGCGGGCAGCGGCAGGCGATCGAACTGAACCGCTTCGTGCATTGGGGCGGAAAGCTGGTGCTCCTCGACGAGCCGTTCGCCGCGCTCGGCATGGAGCAGACCCGCCGCGGCCTCGAAATGGTCGAGCGCGTGCGGCGGCAGGGGATCGGCCTCATCATGATCACGCATGTGATGGCGCAGGCCTTCCAGGTGGCGGACCGGATCGTCGTCATGCGGCATGGCGCCGTCGTAGGCGCCGTTGCCACGGAGGACACGAGCCCCGACGAGGTCGTGCGCATGATCACCGGCGACATCGGAAGGGTCGCCGCGAGGAGAGACGTCAACATCCAGGCAGGGAGCAGGCCATGAGCGGATTGTTTCGAATGCTGGCGGGGGCGGTCGTCGCCGTCGCCATGGCGGCGTCGGCGGGCATCGCCGCGGCGCAGGACATGAAGGGGAAGATCTACTATCTGGTTCCGACGCTGCTCGACGAGTTCCAGACCGGGTCGATCGACGCCATCACCAAGTTCATGAAGGA
>DASWJZ010000024.1:0-5905 GCA_036396875.1 Propylenella sp. | reverse complement strand
CCGAGACGCCGCATTGCCGGATTCGGTCAACGGTCTTGTTGGTGCCCCTGGCCGGACTCGAACCAGCACGCCCTCGCGGGCAACAGATTTTGAGTCTGCCGCGTCTACCATTCCGCCACAGGGGCACGGGGCGCGCGGATCATAGGGAGCTGACGCCGTCGGTCAATCCGCGATTCCCGCCGTAATGTCGTGCTAGGGGAGAGCATGCGCAATCCCGACCCGAGCTTCGGCGCCGCGACGCCGCCTGCGAGCCGTATCGCCGAGGCCGATCGGCGAGTTCTGCGGTTCGCCGCCCTCATGCTCGCTATCGCCGTCGCCACGATCCTCGCTGCGCTCGGCTTTGAGCATATCGGCGGCTATCAGCCGTGCCCTCTCTGCCTGATGCAGCGGACGCCCTACTACCTGGGGATACCGCTCGTTGCGGCGGCGCTCGTCGCCGCACGACTGCAGGCGCCGCGTCTCGTTCTCGCGGCGCTGTTCGGAGCGTTCGCGCTCGCGATGCTCTACAATGCCGGTCTCGCCGCCTACCATGCGGGCGTCGAGTGGCGCTTTTGGGAGGGGCCCGCCGCCTGCGCGCCGTCGGTCGAGGTGGGCGGCGTCGACGACCTGCTCGACCAGCTCGAGAATGCGACGCCGCCGAGCTGCACCGATGCGGCGTGGCGTCTTCTCGGCCTCTCGTTTGCCGGCTGGAACGCGATCGTCTCGGCGCTGCTTGCGGGGCTCGGGCTCTATGCGGCCCACTTGGCGTGGCGGCGCGGCTGAGCGCTACGGCTCCAGCACCGCATCCCAGTAGAGATAATCGAGCCAGCTCTCGTGCAGATAGTTCGGCGGGAAGAGCCGGCCGTTATTGTGCAGATCGTGCACCGTCGGCTCGTAGGGCATCTGCTTCGGATACATCCGCACGTCGCGGAACGGCTTGTTGCCCTTCTTGAGATTGCATGGCGCGCAGGCCGTCACGACGTTGGACCAGGTGGTATGCCCGCCGCGCGAACGGGGCAGCAGATGGTCGAAGGTCAGATCGTCCCCGGCGCCGCAATACTGGCACTGGAAGCGGTCGCGGAGGAAGACATTGAAGCGGGTGAAGGCTGGGTGACGGGAGGGGCGGATATAGGTTTTCAGCGATACGACGCTCGGCAGCTTCATCTCGAAGCTCGGACTTCGCACCTTGAACTCGTATTCCGAAACGATGTTCACCCGCTCGAGGAACACCGCCTTGATCGCATCCTGCCAACCCCACAGCGACAGCGGGTAGTAGCTGAGCGGCCGGTAGTCGGCGTTCAGCACCAGCGCCGGATGCGCGTCAGGCGATACATGCACGGTCATGTTCGACGCATCGACCCTTTGGAAACTGCGGCGATTCCGCCTTGTTTTGCATAGTCTACAGTGCTCGTGTCACCTTTGTGAAGCTTTGTGATCGCCGAGCCGCAGCTCGAGATTCGCGGTCATTTTCGGCTTGAACCCGACGCGGGCGTAAAACGCGGCAGCCCGCGGGTCCGCCGGGTCGGCCTCCAGCACCACCGCAGAAAAGCCGGCTTCCCGCAGGTCGCGGCAGACCTCGCGGAGCAGGAATCCGCCGAGTCCGCGGCCCCGCTGCGCCGGCTCGACCCAGAGATCGTCGAGCACCGCCACCTTTCCGCCATGGTCGATCGAATGGCGCCGGTAGGCGAGCGCATAGCCGCAATCCTTCCCGCCGGCGACGAGCAGCCAGGCGAGGCCGAGGCGGGAATCGCCGCAGAGAGCGGCGATCGCATCGACCTGCCGCCGGTCGACATCGCGGCCGCTTTCGCCGTGGAAGCGCCGGACCGCGGCAATGAGCCGCTCCGCCGCCACCGGACCGGCCGGTTCTGCCCGCGCCAAGGTGAGCGGCCCGCCGCGCGGTGCGCTCATCCCGGCAGCACACGCTTCAAAAACCGTAGGCCGATATCGAGTCCGTCCGGGCCGATTCCGTGCGGGATGCCCGGCGAGACGTGCCATTCCACAGGTATTTCCGCCGCCGCCAGCCCCTGCGCCGCCGAAAAGATGGCCGCCACGGGGATGAGGTCATCGGCGTCGCCGTGAATCAGCAGCACCGGCGGTTTCTGGCGGGCGCCTGTCACGAGCGCCTGCGGGTCGGCGAGCAGCCCCGAATAGCCGAGAATGCCGGCGAGCTTCCGCGGCCGCTGCGGTCCGACGTGGAGCGCCAGCATCGTTCCCTGGCTGAAGCCAACCAGCGCGGTAGCCGTCTCGTCGAGGCGGTGGCGAGCCAGCTCGGCGTCCAGAAATACGTCGAGCGCCGGCCGCGCCCGGGCGACGCCGCGGGGCAGCTCCCTCGGATCCTGCATGGTGAGGGGAAACCACTGCCGGCCCATCGGCGCGCCGCCACAAGGTTCCGGGGCGTGCGGAGAGACGAAGGCGGTATGCCGCAGCGCGCGCGCCCACTCCCGCCCGATCCCGATCAGGTCGTTGCCGTCGGCGCCGTAGCCGTGCAGGAACACGACCAGACTCTTCGGGGCGCCGCCGGAGGCGGGCAGGAGGCGCGGGCCGTCGAGCATTGCAAGCTGATCGAGGTTTCCTGGGCGGTTCTCGTCCGGCGATATAGAACGGGCGCCCCGAAAGGGCGAGGCCCGCCGCAGATGTCTAGCCGCCGGCCGAAAACTGCTCCAGCGCGGCTCGCGTTCCCGGACCGAACACGCCGTCGATCGTTCCCGAATAGGCGCCGAGCACCCTCAGCGCATCCTGGATCGCGCGACGAAGATCCGCTGAAAGTCCGCGCGCCCGCTTTTCGACCAGTTCGCGCTGCGCGTCCTCGCTCTTCAGCGCCAGCGCATCGAGAAAGTACTTCGCTGCGCGTTCCATGTCCTTGGGCAGCCCGCCGGCGCCGATATAATACATGCCGCCGAGGGCCCAGTTGGCGTTCGCATCCTTCTGCTCGGCGGCGAGGCGGAACCAGCGCGCCGCTTCCGTGTCGTCCTTCTTCACCCCGGCCCCGCCGAAATACATGAGGGCCAGATTGTAGCGGGCGCTGACCTCGCCCTGCTCGGCCGCCATGCGGAAATATTTGGCCGCCTCCGCAAAGTCCCGCGGGACACCCTCGCCGTTGTAGTAGCTCAGCGCCAGATTGATCTGCGCGTCGGCGCGTCCCTGATCGGCCGCCGACCTGAACCATCTGACCGCCTCCGCCTTGTCCTCCTTCACGCCTTCGCCGCGATAGTGCATCCGCCCGAGACCGGCTTGCGCGCGGGCATGCCCCTGATCGGCGGCGAGGCGAAACCAGCGGGCCGCCTCCGCCTTGTCCTCCTTCACGCCGTTTCCCAGCGCGTGGAGCCGCCCTATGTGAAACTGCGCGTCGGCGTGGCCGCGCTTGGCGGCCGCCTCGTATTGCGCCAGCGCCGCCTTGTAGTCGCCGGCCGCATCGTGCGCCCGCCCAAGCAGGAAGGTCAGCTCATCATTGCCGGGAGCTTCCGCGACCGCCTTCTCGCAGACAGGAACCGCTGCTTTCGTGTCCATTTCGTCGGAGGCGATGCCGACGGTCAGCGTCTCGCAGGCGGCCGCGGCCGGCTGCGCGCCGGGATGGGCAGGGGCGGCGGCATCGCCGGTCGCCGCCGCAGACGCCGTCACCGCGATAATGCGCTCGCCGTCGTTTGGCGCCAGCGTCGTCTCGAAGAGGGCAATCCGTTCTTCGGCCAGACCCGCAAAGGCGCAATTGCCGAAACGCCGGATATGATCCTGCAGCGCGGCCCGCGTGCCGATCTCCCGCGCCTCGCGGTAGTGCGCCTCGGCGAGGCTGCAATCCGCGTCGGGCGCGGTCACCGCGGTCGTCGGCGGCGCCTTCGGCGCGATTGTCAGGAATAGATCGCGGGCGCGCGCCTGGTCGTAGTGCGCGGGATGCTGCTCGTGGCCGATCGTCTCGGCAAGCCGCGCGACTTCCTCGTTCACCTCATAGGCGATGTCGAGCAGACTGAGCCCGGGTTTCCGGAGCGCCGGCACGAGCACCCGCGTGAAGACGGAATTCGGGTCATCGTCGGCGTCCGAAAGGCGGTCGAGCGCCTGCTCGCCATAGCCGGCCGAGTAGAGGCCGAAGACGCCCTGCGCGGGGTCCGGAGGCCGCGCGAGGCCCCGCGTCGTACCGCCGAAGGCGCGCGTTCCCCCTTGCGAGAACGGGTTGTTGCGGCAGGCGTCGAGCACGATCATGGCGACGCGCACGCCGCGGCGCTTCAGCGTTTCGATCACGGTGGCTTCGGGAATGGCGCTCAGCTCGATCAGGCTCTCGCCGCCCGCCTCCGCGGAGGGGATGTCGGCGGGCAGCAGATAATTGGCGCCGTCGAGCGAGACGCCGTGGCCGGCGTAGAAGAAGACCGCGAGATCGCCCGGTCCGACCTTGCCGGCGGTGGCGATCAGCTTCGACAGCATGTCCACCCGCGACAAGTTCTCGCCGCGCGCGACCTCGAAGCCGAGCTGCTCCAGCGCGTCGCCGACCGCATGGGCGTCGTTCACCGCCTTCTGCAGCTGCTCCTCTGCGCCGAGCGACGCGTAGCTGTTGTTGCCGATGACGAGGGCGACCCGTTTCTCGGCGAAGGCGTGCTCCGCACCGATGAGCATGAACGCAAAGCAAAGCGCGGAGGCAATCCGAGCAAGAGCACCGGTCATGACCGCTCTCCCATGCATTTCGCCCGCGGGCCTCTCTTCGGCACCTTGCCGTCAGACGTTCGCAGGTTGGCGAATACAGGCTCGCATTTCTCGGTTTCAGTCGGGCAACGTCACCTCGACTATCGCGTTTCTTGCCGCGACTTACGCGTCGGCCCGGCAGCTGCCCTCGATGCCTCCCGGCGCTTGCGATAATACGCCCAGAACAGGCGCGCGGCGATGCCCCGCCACGGCGCCCACTTTTCCGCCAAGTTGCGCAGCTTCCTCTCGTCCGGGCGGGCGCGCAGCTTGAGGCCGTGCTGCACAGCGCTCCGCAAGGCGAGGTCGCCGGCCGGAAAGACATCCGGGTGGCCGGCGCAGAAGAGCAGGTAGCTCTCGGCCGTCCACCGGCCGACGCCCTTCAGCGCCACCATCGCAGCGATCGCCTCCTCGGCGGCAAGGTCGTGCAGCGCGCCAAGATCGAAGCCGTCCGCAACGGCCCGGGCCGCCCCGGCCAGGGTGACGATCTTCGCACCGGACAGACCGGCCGTCCTGAGCGCCGTCTCCGGCGTCGCCAGGAACCGCTCGGGGGTGAACGGATCGATCGCCGCGCTGAGCCGCGCCCAGATGGCGGCGCCCGCCGCGGTCGAGATCTGTTGCCCGGTCACCACCGCGGCAAGCCCCTCGAAGCCGCCGGAGCGCCGGCGGAGCGGCAGCGGCCCGGCGATCTCGGCGACCGCTGCGAGGCGCCGGTCGGCGGCGACGAGAAGCGCGAGCGCTTCCGCCACATCCGCCTCGGTTTCAATCGTCTTCAGTGAGCGCATCCACGATGCCTTGGTTGCCAGAACCAGTCACAAAAGCTACCGTTCTAGAGCTACTTAGAAAGCCTGCGGTCCTTGCGGCGGGATAGCAACGTGGCGGACCCACACTCGGGAAGGTTTGAGAGGCATAAATGCCGAGGACAAGCGGACTGGCGGGAAGGCTGAATGGACAGCGCGATGCGATCGACGCGAACAATGTCATCCGCGCTTTTAGCGCCGAGCATGTGACGCGTCTCACAGGCCTTTCCAAAGGTCAGCTTCGTTACTGGGACCGGACTGGTTTTTTTCGCCCGCGGTTTGCATTCGAAGATCGAAGCAAGGCCTTCAGTCGCATTTATTCATTTCGTGATCTTGTTGGATTGCGAACGCTCGCGTTATTGAGGAAGGAGCATAAGGTTTCGCTTCAGCATCTCCGTAAGGTCGCTGAGAAGTTGAGCCATCTGAAGGAGTCGCTGTGGTCGGAAACCGTCTTATATGTCTTT
>DASWJZ010000023.1:0-5621 GCA_036396875.1 Propylenella sp. | reverse complement strand
CGTGGCGCTCAGATTCTCTGCCAGCCGGCCGGATGTCTCCGGCTGGAACTCACCTCCCGAGCCGGTGTCGAAGAGGATGACCTCCGACCCGCTGCGGATCAGGACCGGGTTGGTCGGCGGCATGAATTCGTCCGGGCCGATGCCGGCCGCCTCGATCAGCGCCGCCAACTCTTCCGGCGGCGCGTCGGGCGCGAGAATGCCGATGGGAAGCACCAGATGGCCGTCGCTCACGACCATGACCTCGAACTCCCCGTGCTGGAACGTGTGCGGCGTCGCCTGAGCCCAGAGGCGGCGCGGCAGCATTGCCGCACCGGCGACACCCGCGGTGCCCAGCAGGAAATGGCGGCGGCTCAGCGCGGTTGCGGCCGTCAGGCGCGATGCTTCGATCTTCAGCATTTGGTCCTCCTCTCCGGCCATGCCCGGCTCCTGACCGAAGCGAGCGCTATAGCGCCAGGCGCCGCTCCGTGGGCATCACAATCGCTTGCTGTTGCATTGAACGGCCGGGCGGCCCGGAGCCGCCTCAGACGGAGACGGGCTCCCCCGGTCTCAGCGTCACGACCGTGATCTCCGGCGGCACGCCGAAGCGCACCGGCAGGATGGAGCATCCGAGCCCCGCCGACACGATCAGGTCGCGCCCCTCCTCGCGGACGTGGCCGTAGGCGAAGCGCTGGCCGAAAGCGGACGGCACGACAGGCCGGCCGAGGAAGGGCAGCCGCACCTGGCCGCCGTGCGTATGGCCCGACAGCGTCACGGCGAAGCGGTCCGGCACGTCGACGAAAAGGTCCGGTTCGTGCGCCATCAGAATCGCCGGCTCGTCGTCGGCGATCTGCGCAAGCGTGGCCGGCAGGTCGTCCTCGCCGGAGAAATTTCCGTGGCCGGGCAGGCGGTGCGCGACAAGGCTGTCGGTCCCCGCCAGCCAGAACGGCGTCGCCCCGCCGAGCCTCTGCGCGCGATTCTGGTAGACGGCGATGCCGGCCGCCGCGAGCGCGTCCTTCACCTCCGCGATATTCGTCCACCAGTCATGATTGCCGGGGATGGCATGCACGCCGAGCGGCGCGTCAAGTTCGGCGAGCGCCGATCCCCAGTCGCGTGCCGGCACCGGTCCGGTCTTGAAGCGGCCGAGGCCGGCGGTGAAGTCGCCGAGGAGCAGGATGATGTCCCCGCCCAGCGCATTGGCGTCGGCAACGATCGAGCGGATGCGGCCGAGCGGCATCCACGGCTCGCAGGCGTGGATGTCGGCAAGGATGACGATCCGGAGCGGCCTTGCATGCCGCCATTTCGGCGTCGCGAGGTCCCATTCCGTGACCACCAGCCTGAAGCGCGGCTCGAAGCCGAAAGCATAGCCGCCAAAGCCGGATGCGAGCGCCATGCCGCCGGTCAGGCCGCCCAGGAACTGCCGCCGTGTGATCATGCGGGAGACCTACCCCCGATGGTCGAACACCCGCCTCGTAAAGCGGGTATTTGGTAAACGTGTGTCCGGCGCGGTCAGCGGGAGTAGAACTCGACGACCAGGTTCGGCTCCATGATCACCGGATAGGGCACGTCCGAGAATGAAGGCCGGCGCAGATAGCGCGCGGTCATCTTGCCGTGGTCCACTTCCACGTAGTCCGGCACGTCGCGCTCGGCGAGATCGACGGATTCAAGCACCAGGCCAAGCTGCTTGGAGCGCTCGCGCACGTCGATCACGTCCCCCGCCTTGCAGCGGTAGCTCGATATGTTGACCTTCTTGCCGTTGACGCGGATGTGGCCGTGGCTGACGAACTGCCGCGCCGCGAAGGGCGTCGGCACGAACTTGGCGCGGTAGACGATGGCGTCGAGACGGGACTCGAGCAGTCCGATCAGGTTCTCGGATGTATCGCCCTTCATGCGAGCCGCTTCGGCGTAGGTCTTCTGGAACTGCCGCTCTGAAATGTTGGCGTAATAGCCCTTCAGCTTCTGCTTCGCCTTCAGCTGCGTGCCGAAGTCCGAAAGCTTCTGCTTGCGCCGCTGGCCATGCTGTCCGGGACCGTATTCGCGCTTGTTGACCGGGCTCTTCGGCCGGCCCCAGATGTTCTCGCCCATGCGGCGATCGATCTTGTACTTTGCCGAATTTCGCTTGCTCATGTCTGTCCTTACCGTTTCGTTGTCCGAAACGCGCCCATCCTCTGCCCGCAACGGAAGTCACGGGCCGACAGGGGTTGGCGGAGCTCGCCGGATTCCGGATTCTTGCGGAAAACCCCACGGGTGCGATTGACGCCGCGGAGAGCCGCGGCGCGCCGCTGACTTAGGAGTTCGGCGAACCGATGTCAAATTCCCGTCCGCTCGTGATGAGCGTCGGGGAGGTTCCGGCTCTCGGCCGTCAGACCGTGCTCCGCAAGCAGCCAAAGCAGGGCGTCCGGCGGCCGGCGGCCGCTCGTGAAAGCGGCGATGCTCGTCCCGTCCCTGTCGAAGGCGCGCCCGTCCAGCACGGCGGCGACGCGCCGGGCGATGGCCGGGGCCGGATCGACCCATGTCACCGGCCATGGCGCCAGCTCCGCCATGATGTCGGCGAGAAAGGGATAGTGCGTGCAGCCGAGCACGACCACGTCCGTCCGCCGGCCGCCGATTTCCACGAAGCACGGCGCGATCTGCCGGGCGACAGCTCCTCGGTCGACCGGCTCGCCCCGCATCCGCGCCTCGGCGAGCGCCGCCAGCTCCGGCGCGCCGACAAGGCGCACGTGGCAGCTCCGCGCGAAGCTGCGGATCAGGTCGCGCGTATAATCGCGCTTCATCGTGCCCGGCGTGGCGAGCACGGCGATCGTTCCCGTCCGCGTCTGCTCTGCCGCCGGCTTGATGGCCGGGACCGTGCCCACGAACGGGACGGAAAAGCGCTCACGCAGCGGCGGAAGGACGAGGGTCGAGGCGGTATTGCAGGCGATGACCACCGCGGCGGGCCCGTGCTCGGCTATCAGGCTCCCGATCAGCGCGACGATGTGGCGGCGGAGCGACGCCTCCTCCCAGTCGCCGTAAGGAAAGGCGGCGTCATCGGCGACATAGACGAAACGCGCGGGGAGCCTTTCACGGATGGCGCGCAGCACCGACAACCCGCCCACGCCGGAATCGAAAACCAGGAGCGGCCCGCCCCCGCTCATCCGTCGCGCCCGCTGTCCGGCCTCTCTCGCCGCCGCTCCAGGGCGCCGACGACGCCGTGCAGCACGTCGATCTCGTCGCGGGTGAAGCCGGCGCGTTGCAGGATGGCGCGCAGATTCTGCACCATGGTGGGCTTCATCTCCTCGGTGCGGAAATAGCCGCTCGGATCGAGCGCCGCCTCGAAGTGGCGCATGAGCCCGAAGAGATGTTCTTTCGCCGCCGGGCGGACGTCGGTCTCCGGCAGCAGCGAGCGTGTCGGCAAGGCCCCCGGTTCGAGCCCCGCCGCCATCCACTCATAGGCGACCAGCAGGACCGCCTGGGCGACGTTGAGCGAGGCGAACTTCGGGTTGACCGGAAAGGTGACGACGGCGTCGGCGAGCGCGACCTGCTCGTTGGTGAGGCCCCATCGCTCGCGCCCGAAAAGGATGCCGGTCGCCTGCCCGGCGCCGCTTCGCCGTCTGAGCTCCGCCGCCGCCTCGCGCGGTCCGACGACGGGCTTCGGCAGGTCGCGGGCGCGGGCGGTCGTGGCGTAGACGAACTGCAGGTCCGCCACCGCCGCCTCCGCCTGGTCGAAGACGCGTGCCTGGTCGATGACCGCGTTCGCGCCGCTTGCCATCGCCCGCGCCTTGCTGCTCGGCCAGCCGCCGCGCGGTTGAACGAGGCGAAGATCGGTCAGCCCGAAATTCATCATGGCGCGCGCCGCCGCCCCGATGTTCTCTCCCATCTGCGGCTCGACCAGGATGATGGCGGGCTTGCGGTCCGGCGGCGCCGGGCTTTCGGGCGGCATGCGCGTGTCCTATCCGATCCGCCGCACCGCCGCCATTCGGTCCCGGCTTCAGCGCTTGGACTCAGGATAGAAATCTTCCGGTTTCGCGTCCGAAAACCACTTTGGCTGCCCCCAGCGGCCCGGAATATGCGTGCTCGACCAGTTCGCGAGCGCCTGCAGTACGGGGAGGAGGTCGGCGCCCGCCTCGGTCAGCCTGTATTCGTGGCGCAGCGGGTTGCTCTGATAGGCGCGCTTGGCAACGAGGCCGAATTGCTCCAGCCGCGCCAGCCGATCGGCTAAAATGTTGGTCGCGATGCGTTCTGGAATCTCCGACAGCTCGCCATATCGGTGGCGGCCGGCGAAGATCGTCCGCAGCACCACGAGCGACCACTTGTCGCCGATGACGTCCAGTGCCGATGCCACCGGACACGGTGAGCGGAACGCGAAGGTCATTGCCGGCTCCTTCATGGCTTGCGTATTGCAAGTCATCTGATTCTATGCTCTCGTGCGATAGCTTGCAAATTGCAAGTCAGTGCGGAGGAGGGGCCGTCATGGACGATCTCATGCTGGAACGGCTGCGTGCGGCGCTGGTCGGCAAGCCTGTGTCCGAGCAAAGAATGTTCGGCGGCGTCTGCTTTCTCCTTTCCGGCAACATGCTCGCCGGCACATCGAAGCGGGGGCTGCTGGTGCGCGTGGGAAAGGACGCGTACGCCGCCGCGGTCGCCCGTCCGCACGCCCGGCCAATGGAGATGCGGGGGCGCGAGATGGCCGGCTATGTCTTTGTCGCCCCGGCCGGCACACGCAGCGACAAGGATCTCGGCGACTGGCTCCGGCTCGCGCTCGCCTATGTCGAAACGCTGCCGCCGAAGGCGGGCAAAGGCGGCAAGTCTCGCGGCGCATTGGCGCAAAGGGCGGCCCGATGACAGGCCTGGTCGTTCCGGCGCTCGTCTATGTCCTGGCGAGCTTCGCCATCGCCTATCCGTGGCATCTCAAAGTATTCGCGGCGCGCTATCGGGCACTTGAAATGTACCGCGATGAGGTGCTGCCGCAGCTCGGCCTCTCCTCCATGGTCATTCAGGGCGTCTGCTTCGCGATGATCTACCGCGCGCTCTTTGAGCCGATGCAGGGAGGCTGGCTGATCAGGGCCGCCACCTACGGCGCATTCGGCGCCGTCCTTTCGTGGAGCTTCACGACCTTGGCGGCCGCCGCGAAGAACCGGATGACCTCGATCCGGGATTTTGTCACGCTCGAAACCACGTTCACGGTTGTGCAGTGGATCGTCGTCGCGGCGGTGACCGTCACGCTCGCCTGAATGGCAGCCGCGGGCCCGCGAGCGCCGCGGCCGTGCGGTTGGCGGGCAAAGGACGCTTTGCTATAGCGTGCGCGCTCTCTCCCAGCGCGCACCGCCGCGCGTCTCATGAAAGGCTCTCATCGATGGAACGGATCAAGGTCAAGAATCCGGTCGTCGAACTCGACGGCGACGAGATGACCCGCATAATCTGGCACTTCATCAAGGAGAAGCTGATCCATCCCTATCTCGACATCGGGCTCCTCTATTTCGACCTGGGAATCGAGAACCGCGACGCGACCGACGACCAAGTCACCGTCGACGCGGCCAACGCCATCAAGGAGGTCGGCGTCGGGGTGAAATGCGCGACGATCACCCCCGACGAGGCGCGGGTGAAGGAATTCGGCCTGAAGAAGATGTGGCGGTCGCCGAATGGCACGATCCGCAACATTCTCGGCG
>DASWJZ010000022.1:0-18493 GCA_036396875.1 Propylenella sp. | reverse complement strand
CTTGCTCTGCAAAATGCGCCGGTCGTAAATCGCTGCGCCAACCTTCAGGGAGAGCATGATGCAGATGATGATGCGGGCCGTGGCGACCGGCCTCTTTCTGGCCACCCTGTCTGTCGCCCAGGCGCAGGACGGCATGCTGACGGTCACCGACGGCCGGACCACCGTGGAGGCGCTCGGCCAATGGCGTCCGGAAGCGATCTAGATGCCGTCGCGGCTCCGCTCGTACTCACCGTCGAAATGGACGGCGACGCCTTTGCCTTCTTCGACGATCTGCGCCGCCGCCATTACCCGGCCGAGCGGAACATGATTCCGGCGCACGTCACCCTCTTCCACCGGCTGCCGGGCGGCCGCGCACGCGAGATCAAGGCGCTGCTGGCGAAGGTCGCCGCCGGCCAGAAGACCGTCCATGTCGCCGTGGGCGACGTGAAGGCGC
Source organism: Propylenella sp. (assembly GCA_036396875.1). Taxonomy (GTDB): domain Bacteria; phylum Pseudomonadota; class Alphaproteobacteria; order Rhizobiales; family Afifellaceae; genus DASWJZ01. Next base: position 18,060 of record DASWJZ010000022.1, on the reverse strand, counting down.
TCGAGCGCGGTGTCGCGATCTTCCTGCATTCGCCGCAGCTCCATGCACTTCGCGACGCCCTCGCGACGGAATGGTGGCCGTGGCTCACCGATCAGGACAAGGCAGGCTTCCGGCCGCATGTGACGATCCAGAGCAACGTCGGCGCAGCCAGGGCGCGTGCGACGATGCAGGCTTTGTCGGAAGGCTTCCGCCCGCGGCAGATCAGGGCGGTTGGGCTGCATCTTTGGCGCTATCGGGGCGGCGCCTGGGAGAGCGAGCAGCTTTTCCGCTTCCGCTGAATTTGCGCGGGGCTGCAATTCACTTGCTCTGCAAAATGCGCCGGTCGTAAATCGCTGCGCCAACCTTCAGGGAGAGCATGATGCAGATGACGATGCGGGCCGTGGCGACCGGCCTCTTTCTGGCCACCCTGTCTGTCGCCCAGGCGCAGGACGGCATGCTGACGGTCACCGACGGCCGGACCACCGTGGAGTTCGACAAGGACAAGCTGGCGGCGATGGAGCAGGATGTGATCGAGACGTCCACTGTCTGGACGGAAGGGACGGGGACCTTCGCGGGGCCCAGCTTCCAGGCGGTCCTGCAGGAGGCGGGGCTCGCTGGCGAGACCGTGCTCGCCGAAGCGCTCGACGGCTACTCGGTGGAGATTCCGCGCGGGCGGCTGACCGGCGACGGCGCCATCCTCGCCACCACCATGAACGGCGAGCCGCTGCCGGAGGACAAGGCGCCCTACTGGATCATCTTCCCTTACGATCAGTCGCCGGAGATAAACGACACGGATCACCAGGACTGGTCGGTCTGGGCCGTATCGAAGCTCACTGTTCAGTAGCGGCAGGTTCGGCATGCGCATGCGGCGAGCGTGACGCGAAAGCGTGCGTGCCGCCTTAGCCCGCGAGCAGGATGAGACCGCAGGCCGCGAGCGCAATGCTCCACACGAGGTCGAGATTGATCCAGCCGCGCCTGAGGAAGGCGATGCCGGCCCATTCGTAGACGACGATCGAGACGGCGGCGATGACCGCCAGCATCGCCGCCGTATGGACGCCGATCACGGCGAGCCCCGTCGCAAGCGAACTGACGACGGCCAGCTCGCTCCCGGGCCCGGGCAGGCAAAGCGGCAGCGCGACCGGCAAGAGCATGAGGCCCGCGCCATGCGCCGTCGCCATCAGCAGCGACCAGAATCCGAGGCCGACGAGCCCCGTCTGCATGCCGACGCGGACGCGCCGCCGATGGCCATAGAGCGCGTGCCATAGCGCCCAGCCGATGAGGACGGCTCCAGCGACCCTCGCGACCAACGTCGCGTCGACGAAGAAGCCGAGGGTGACGGCGGCAAAAAGCACCATCCCGATTGCCGCCGCATGCCCGAGCAGGATCGGCAGCAGCGACTGGATCACGACCGCACGGCTTCTGCGGTGGAGGCCGAGCGCCACGGCGAAGAGCCAGCCCATCGCCGGATTGAGGCCGTGAAAGGCGCCGAGCGCGGCGATCGCGAGCCAGGGCGCCAGATCACCAAGCGAGTTCATTGCGGGCACCTGGCAGGCCCGCTGCAGCCTGGCATACGCTCGGCGTCTGCGCCGACGGCGCGTAACCTCCCTTCAAGGGGGAGGTTGGGATATGCCAGCCGCTCCGCCGCTGCGAACGGCTCTACGGATAGCAGTACGAGTCGGACGAGCAGTCTCCGCCTTCGAGCCGCACCTGGTGCGGCAGATGACCCTTCGGCCATTCCAGGAAGAAGTTCTCGTCGAAGGCGATACCGCCGCCCGGCTTCGCGTCGAGTTTCACCATCCAGCCTTCGATGCCGTTGTGATAGAATTGCGGGTCGATGGCGCCGTAGAGCGAATTGGTAAAGTAGACGCGCTTTCCGTCGCGGCTGATCTCCACCATCTGCGGGCCGCCGGTAAGGCGTCCGTTTTTCGCCTTCGGGTGCGTCGCGCCGGAGACGATGCCGCCGATCCTCACCTTTCCGGTAAGCTTCGGGTTCATCGGGTCCGAAACGTCGTATTGCTGGAGGTCGCCGGTGCCCCAGCACGCCACGTAAAGATACTTGTCGTCCATCGACAGATCGATGTCGGTGACCAGCGGCGGCACTGCCTTGAACCCTTTCAGGACGGGCGGCAGGACGTCCGGGTCCGCCGGCTCGGCCGGGATCGAGATCACTTTCTTCACCGCCCATTTGTCGCCGTCCCGATACCAGGTCCAGATCGAGGACGAGAGATCCTTCAGGCTGATCACGCAATTGACGAAGCCGTGCGCCTTTGTCGGATCGTGCGCCGGCCGGAGTTCGAAGACGAGCTGGTGCTCTTCCCCGAAGTCGATCTCCTGCAGGTGCCGGCGCTTGTGCAGGTCCCAAAAATGCAGTTTCCGCCCGTACTTCGAGCCGAGCAGGATCTCCGGAACGAGGCCGTCCTCGAAGGTGTCGGGGGTGCCCCATTCGCTGGTGACCAGCGTGTCGTAGCCGAGATGCCACCACGCGTCGTAGGCGAGTTGTTGCGGCCCGCGGTCGATCTCCCAGCGGCCGAGCGGATCGAAGGTTTCCGCGTCCATCAGGAAGATGCCGCCCGGCGCCTTGCCCTCGGCGTTGCCGAGCGCCGCGACATAGATGCCCTCCGGCCCACAGTGGATGGTGTGCGGACGCGTATAACCGGTCTTTTCCGCGATCTCCTCGGGCTCGATCACCCTGACGATCTTCGGGTTCCTCGGATCGGGCTTGGTGTCGATGATGTGCATGCGCGAGGAGCGCAGGCCAGGCACGACGAGATAACGCCGCTCCATGTGCGGGTGCGGCGCGTTTGGGCAGAGGCAGGATGAGCAGGCGTTCCAGCCGAAATGATGCAGCTCGTCGCCGGCATTCGGCATCGGCACCGTGCCGACGATCCGCGAATAGGAGGAACTCTTTGGATCGACGTCGACCACGGCGATGGCATCCGGCTTCTTCCGCTCCGGATCGAAGGCGGCCACATAGGCGAGGGTCTCGGGCTTTGCCTTCGCCGCCAGCCTCGGAGACGGATAGAAACTTGGATCGGGACGCAAAGTGGCCATTGATTTCCTCCTCCTTTTCGCCAGTCGACGCCTCTGCCGTGAAATCGGCGACAGCGCCGCAATGCGATGCAGAACGTAGCCGCCCTAGGCGGTTGACCATCGTACTGGCGGCCGCAAAGGTATTCAAGTTAGTCGGGGAAGCTTCCTCCCGGAGGAGGCGTGGCGCCGCGTGGTGAGCGATCTCATCCGAGCCGGTAGACCCGCGCCGCATTGTCGTGGAGCATTGCGCGCTTCTGCTCCTCCGGATCGGCGGCAAGCGCCGCGCGGTAGGCGTCGAGCAGCGCGTCATATCGCGTCCAGAGCTTTTCGATCGGAAAGTTGGAGCCGTAGAGACAGCGGTTCGGCCCGAAGAGCGCCACCGTCTCCCGCACGATTGCGGCGATGTGCGCCGGGTCGTTGCGGTGGATGAACGTGCCGAGCCCGGAAAGCTTGGCAACCACATTCGGACGGGCGGCGAGGAGCTCCATGCCCCCGCGCCATTCCTCGCGCCCGCGCTTCGAAAGATTCTCCGGCATGCCGGCATGCTGCAGGATCAAGGTGGTCGCCGGGAAATCGGCGGCAAGCCGCGCGGCGCCCGCCATCTGGCCCGAGAAGACCTGCAGGTCGAAGGAGAATCCGTAATCGGCGAGCGCAGAAAAATTCCGCCGGAACGTCGGGTCGTTGGTGAGGTCCGGGCTCGCGGCGAAGCGATATTGCGCGTTCTCGTGCCAATGGAGCTGCATGCGGATGCCGCGCATCAGCGGATAGCGCGCGAGCCGGTCGAGCGCCGGGCGGACGTCTTCCGCAAGGAGGTCGGCGTGGCCGACGATAGCGTGCGGCCAGCCGCTCTCGTCGGCCGTCTTCTGCACCCACGCCACCTCGTCCTCCGCCCGGGCGGGCGCCCAGTTGGCCTGCACGTAAACCGATTTCACCACGCCCGTCCCGCCGATGTCGGCCAGGAACTCCTCGATCGGATAGTCGCGGCGGATCGGCTCGTAGGGCCCGAAGATGCGCGGGACCATCGGCCCGGAAAGCCACGGCAGGTCCGCGTGCCGCCAGATGTGATGGTGCGCATCGATGACGGGGATGCTCATGCTCGCGCTTGACGCTTGGGCGCGGGAGCCCTCTCCCCTTGCGGGAGAGGGTGGCCTTCGGCCTTGGCCGAAGGCCGGGAGAGGGGGTTTTCGCCCAGCGCTTTCACCTCCCCCTCTCCCGCCCCCTTCGCAAGCGAAAGGGGCACCCTCCCCCGCCGAGGGGGAGGGTGGTGCACACCATGCCGCGCTCGCGCCGCCTCAGATGAACACCTTTTCCTCCGCCATGAAGTGGAAGCGGCTGGCGCAGTGCGCGGCGGCGTCGGCGCCGGCAGCTTTGCCCTCTTCAGTGCCGAAGCCCTTGAGCCGCGCCTCGTCGGAATCCCACCACATCTCGCTGATCGCGTCGTAGGGAAGGTCGGGACTGTCGTTCAGCGGCACGTTCATGCGGTAGCCGCGCATGCCGGGAATTTTCTGCGCAAGCTTCGGGTGCTCGTTCTGCGCCCAGTTGCGGAACTCGTCGAAGCCCATTCCCTCTTTGCGCTTCATCAGCGACAGCACTTTCAGCATTCCACGTCCTTTCAATCAGCACCAGGAATTCAGTCGGGTAACCTCCCCCCTTGAGGGGAGGTCAAGCGAGCTCGCCCAGGCAAGACTCTGTTGGGGCATCACGCTGCCGCCGCCTTCTCCAGGATGCCGCGAAGCACCTTCTCAGGCGTGATCGGGAGCGAGTCGACACGCACGCCGACCGCGTCGAAAATGGCGTTGGCGATCGCCGGAATCGGCGAATTCGCCGTCATCTCGCCGACCCCCTTGGCGCCGAACGGGCCGTCGTCGGACGGGCGCTCCAGCAGCACGGATTCGAAGGCGGGCAGGTCGCCGGGGCCGGGCATCAGATATTCGTTGAAATCGACCGGCCCGTGCGCACGGTCGGGGTAGTACGGCTCGGTGGTCTCGTAGAGCGCGTGACTCATTCCCATCCAGGCGCCGCCGACGATCTGCTGCTCCACCATGCGCGGGTTGAGCGCGCGGCCGATCTCGTAGGCGCTCTTCAGCGAGAGCACCGCCACCTCGCCAGTCTCGATGTCGACCTCCACCTCCGCCACCGTGCAGGCGTGCGCGTAGCAGGTGGACGGACGCATCTTCCCCGTCTCCGGCTCCGGATAGGAGCGCTGCACCATGAAAATGCCGCGCCCGGAGACCGTGCGGCCGTGCTTGAAATGCGCCGCTAGCGCCGCCTGGAAAACCGGGATCGAAAGCTCTGGCACCCCCTTCACGTGGATGTTTCCCTTGCCGTCGGTCTCCAGATCCGCGGCGCTCGCCTCAAGCTCCTCCGCCGCCACTTCGAGCAGCACCTGCCGCGCCTCCTGCGCCGCCATGATGATGGCGTTGCCGATCCGGTGCGTGCCACGGCTGGCGAACGTGCCCATGCAGTGCGGGCCGGTGTCGGTGTCGGCGGTGTCGACGATGACGTTGTCCAGCGGCACGCCGATCGTCTCGGCGCAGATCTGCTGCATCACGGTCTTCAGGCCCTGGCCGAGATCGACGCTCGACAGGGTGACGACGAAATTGCCGGTGGTAGTGGCGTGGACGAGCGCCTGGCTCGGGTCGCCGCCGAGGTTCATGCCGGTCGGATAGTTGACGGCGGCGACGCCGCGTCCGCGCGCCTTTGCCATATCAGTTCTCCCCCCCGGTGGACGACGCGCGCATGGCTGCCTCTTGGAGGGGCCAGCCGGCGAGCGCTGCCGCCGCCTGCATCGTCTCGACGAGCGCCGCGCCATGCGTCGTCTCGCCGTGCGCCTTCGCATCGCCGTCGCGATAGGCGTTCAGGATGCGAAATTCGAACGGGTCCATGCCGACCAGCCGCGCCAGCTTGTCCATCTGCACCTCGAGCGCGAAGTCGGCGATCGTCACCCCGAAGCCGCGCATGGCCGAGGAGGGCGTGCGGTTGGTGTAGACGCAGTGCGCGTCGACATGGACGTTCGGGATGGTGTACGGCCCCGGCATGTGGGCCGCGGCCTTGGTCGTGCCGTAGGGGCTGTGGCGCGAATAGGCGCCGGAATCGACATAGAGCCGCACCTGGCGCGCGACGATCCGCCCGTCTTTCCCGACGCCGTCCTTGACATAGATGCGCTCCGCCGCGCGCGGCGAGGACACCTGCATCTCCTCCTCGCGCGAAAAGGCGTATTTCACCGGCTGGTTCGTGAGCATCGATGCGAGGAACGCGACGGGTTCAACGATCACATCGACCTTGCCGCCGAATCCGCCGCCGACCGTGCCGCCGACGAGCCGCAGTTTCTGGAACGGCGCGTTGAGGATCAGCGCCGTGTTGTCGAGCGTGAAGAACAGCGCCTGCGTGTCGGAATAGCAGGTGTAGCGGCCGTTCGGGTCCGGGACGACGATGCAGCCGGTCGTCTCAACGGGCGCGTGTTCGATGGGCGATGACTGGTAGCGCTCTTCAAGGATATGATCGGCCTCCGCGAATGCCTTCTCCACGTCGCCGAACCGCACGCGCCGGCAGTGATGGCCCTCGTACTTGAAGTAGTTCTGGCCGTGGAACTCGTTGACCAGCGGCGCGCCCGGTTTGAGCGCTTCCTCCACGTCGAAGACCGCCGGCAGTTCTTCGTACTCGACCTTGACCCTCGCTGCAGCTTCCCGCGCCGCCGCCTCGCTCGTCGCCAGCACCGCAACGATCTGCTCGCCCTTGTAGCGGACCTTGTCGACCGCAAGGCAGGGCTCGTCGTCGGGCTCCACCTGGATCAGGCAGAGAATGGTATAGACGTTCTTCGGAACGTCCTTATGCGTCAGCACGCGGACGACGCCCGGCGCCTTCTCCGCTTCCGAGATATCGACGGAGAGGATGCGGGCATGGTGGTGCGGGCTGCGCACCATCTTCAGATGCAGCATGCCCGGGAAGGAGCGGTCGGCATAATATTGGGTGCGTCCGGTCACATGGCCGTGGATATCGGACCGCCGAACGCTCTCGCCGATGGTGTTCAGGCCCTCGAGGCGCTGGTCGCGAAAGAAGTTTCTCGCGTGTTGCACCGCGCGCTCCTTCAGGCCGACTTCCGGCCGCGCATCTCGGCGGCGGCGGAGAGGATGGCGTTGACGATCGGCTCGTAGCCGGTGCAGCGGCAGATATTGCCGGAGATGGCGTCGACCACATCCTCGCGCCCCGGATCGAGGGTCCGTTCGAGGAGGGTCTTCGCCATCAGCATCATGCCGGACGTGCAGAATCCGCATTGCGCGGCGAAGCCATCCGCGAAAGCCCGCTGCAGCGGGTGCAGGTCGTTGCCGTTCGCCAGTCCTTCGAGCGTCTCCACCGCCCGCCCCGCCATGCGCTGCGCCGGCACAAGGCAGGAGAGCATCGGCTCGCCGTCCACGATCACGGCGCAGGCGCCGCAGGTGCCCTGACCGCAGCCGAACTTGGTCGCGGTCAGGCCGAGCTTGTCGCGGAGCACATCGACCAGCAGCGCGTCCGCCTCGACGAACTCCGCCTGCTCGGCGCCGTTGACGGTGAAGATGAGAGGCACCCGCGCCATCGCAAACTCCTCGGATCAGGCCTGAAGCAGGCGGGCGAGATGGACGGAGAGCACTGCCCGCCGATACCAGGCGCTCGCCTGCGGATCGCTTGCCGGAGCGCAACCCTCGCCGGCCACTTTGGCGGCGGCGGCGATCGTCGCGCCGTCGAGCGGGCGCCCTTCGAGCGCATGCTCCACCGCCTTCGCCCGCATCGCGGTCGGGGCCATGGCGCCGTATGCCACGCGCGCGCCGCCGACCCGTCCATCGGTGACGGGCAGATGCGCCGCGATGGAGAGAACGGGCGCTCCGTGCGGATGCCGCCGCACGACCTTTGCAAACCGGAACGCGCCTTCCGCCGGCGTGTCGAAGGCCACGCCCCGGACAATCGGGCTCCCGCGGTCGCGGCGGGGAAGAAAATCTTCGAGCGCAAGCGTTTCGGCGCCCTCGGCGCTTTCGACATTTACCTCTGCATCGAGCGCCAGAAGCGCCGCGGAAAAGTCGCCGAAAGGATAGGGGGCGAAAAGGTTGCCGCCGACGGTCGCCATCGCGCGGATTGCGGGCCCGCCGATTTCGCGCGCCACAGGATGCAGAAATTTCAGCTCCGGGGTCGCGAGAACCCTGGCCATGGTGACGGCGGCCCCCAGTTCGGCGCGCCCGGCGCCGACCCGGATCGTATCGAGCCCAAGTCCATCGGCGAGCACCAGTCTTCGGATCGAGACGTCGCCGGAATTCCACGCCCGCACCACCAGCGTCCCGCCTGCCAGGAAGCGGGCGCTGCTGTCTCCGGCGAGGATGGCGGCTGCGGCGCGGACTGAGTCCGGCCGGACGATCTCCAGAGACATGCTTCCTCCGCCGGCTGGCTCTTCGGCCGCTTCCGCTTCAACGACTGCGATCGATTATGTCGCGCTCACACGCCCCATCGCAAGGCCGGGGTGTGAACGGGCGCCGCCCAGTAGCGATCGGCCTCGTCGTTCAGCCGTGTGACCGTGATCGAGCAGCCCGCCATGTCGAGCGACGTAACGTAGTTTCCGACGAGCGCGCGGGCGATCCGGTAGCCGTGCTTTTCCAGCTGCTTCTTCGCCGCGTTGAAGACGAGATAGAGCTCCATCGCCGGAGTCGCGCCAAAGCCGTTCACGAGAAGGAGCGCGTCGCCGCCGCGCTTCTCCTCGAAATCGCCGGCGATCGCCGCGACCATCTCCTCCACGATGGTGTCGGCGGGCATCAGCTTCACGCGGCGGCGCCCGGGCTCGCCGTGGATGCCGACGCCCATCTCGATCTCGCCGTCCCCGATGTCGAAAGTCGGCTTGCCGGCTGCCGGCACGGTGCAACTGGTCAGCGCCACGCCCATCGAGCGCGTTGCGTCGTTGACCCTGTCGCCCAGCGCTTTCAGCGCGGCGAGCCCGATCCCGCTTTCGGCCGCGGCGCCGACGATCTTCTCCACGACAAGCGTGCCGGCGACGCCGCGCCGTCCGGTCGTGTAGAGCGAATTGTCGACCGCGACGTCGTCGTTGGTGCGGACGGTCAGCACTTCGATGCCGAGATCGGCCGCCATCTCCCCCGCCATGTCGAAGTTCATCACGTCGCCTTCGTAGTTCTTGACGATGAAGAGGATGCCGCCGCCGCCGTCGATTGCCTGGGCGGCGGCGAGCATCTGGTCGGGGGTGGGCGAGGTGAAGACCTGGCCGGGGCAGGCGGCGTCGAGCATGCCGTGGCCGACGAAGCCGGCATGCAGCGGCTCGTGGCCGGAGCCGCCGCCGGAGAGGAGCGCCGCCTTGCCGGGCTTCAGCGCGCGGCGGCGGACGAACTTGTGGTCGTCGCCGAGCGCAACGATGTCGGCGTGCGCCGCGCAGAAACCGTCGAGGCTCTCGGTCAGGACGGTGTCGACGGAATTGATGAGCTTCTTCACGACGTTTCCCCCTGCTTGCGCTAACCGGCCTCTACCGCCTGCGGATAAGCAGCTCGGTCAGTTTCTGGATGAAGTCGGCGACCAGCGCATCCATCTGCCGGTTGCGCTCCGGCGCGCCGAGATCGGGCAGGTAGATCGTGTGCGCCCTGAGGCGCTGCGGGCCGGCCGGCGCGACCTGGCGGCTCGGGTGGGCGCGCCGATAGGCGGCCAGAAAGGCCTCCCGCTCGCCCGGCGAAAAATGACAGATCTCCATGATGAGATCGACATGACGCGACGGAATGGGCGTGTCGTAGGCGGGGCTGCTGATCTGGGTGACGAAACTCCGGTTCTTGGAGAGCGCGGCGGCAATCCGCTGGCGCGTGCCCGACGGGCGCGTCTCCAGCACGCGCTGCAGGATGGCCTTGTATTCGGCGACGCCCGCCGCCGAGCCGGCCTCGCCGATATCCTCGCCGTCATCTCGCATCGGACGTCCCGACCCGGACGTCGGCGATCGCCGCCTTGACCGGCCCGAGCGCCGCCGGCGCAACCGAGAGGCTGCGCAACCCGGCCTTCAGCAGTGCCGGCACGTGCTCCGGCGCGCTCGCGGCGTCGCCGCACAGGCTGACCTCGATGCCGGCTTCCACGCCGAAAGCCGCTACCTTTGCGATGAGCTGCATGACGGCCGGGTGGGCCACGTCGTTCAACTCGGCGACGTGCGCGCTGTCGCGCGCCGCCGCCGTGACGTATTGGGTCAGGTCGTTCGATCCGATCGAGAAGAATGCGGCCGAAGCAAAGGCTTCCGGCACGATGGCGACGGCCGGCACCTCGACCATGATGCCGAGCGGCGTGCGGATTGCCTCGATCCCTTCGGCGGAAAGCTCCGCAAGGGCCGCATCGAAGTGTGACGCGGCCGCGGCGAGCTCGCCGGGCACGGTCACCATCGGCAGCATGACCTTCAGATTGCCGTGGATTGCGGCGCGGGCGAGGGCGCGCAGCTGCACGCGAAAAATCTCCGGCCGCGCCAGCGAGAGCCGAATGCCGCGGAGGCCCAGAAACGGGTTCAGCTCCCCGATGGTGAAGCCCGGCACCGGTTTGTCGCCGCCGGCGTCGACGGTGCGGATGGTGACGGGCCGGCCGGCCGCCCAGTCGAGCACCCGGACGTAGGCGCGATATTGCGTCTCCTCGTCGGGCAGGCCGTTCCTGAACAAAAACTCCGTCCGCATCAGGCCGACGCCGTCGCAGCCGGCGGCGTCGATGCGGTCGACGTCCTCCGGCTCGGCGACGTTCACCATCACCCGGATTGCGGCGCCGTCGGCGGTCACGGCCCTGCGCTTCACGAAGGCCGCCGCGCGCTCGCGCGCCCCCGCCGCGGCGAGGCGCCGCTTCTCGAACGTCGATCTCTCGGCAGGTCCCGGGTTCAGCACCACCGCTCCACGCTCGCCGTCGAGCAGCGCTTCGGTGTGGCCGTTGGCAAGCCGCAGCAGTCCAAGCCCCACCACCATCGGCACGCCGCGCGAGCGCGCGAGCATCGCAACATGGCTGGCGGCGCTTCCCGCCGAAAGCGCGATGCCGCCTCCGGCCGACCAGTCGCACTCCAGAAATCGGGTCGGCGTGATATCCTCGCCGGTCAGGATCGCGCCGGCCGGAAGCGCTTCCGGCGCAACGCCCGCGAGGTTGCGCAGGATGCGGTCGCGCAAATCGGTCATGTCAGCGGCGCGGGCGCGGAAATAGTCGTCGTCGGCTTCCGCATAGGTGGCGATCTGTGCTTCCAGCGCCGCTTCCCAGGCGCTCTCGGCGGAAGCGCCGGCGGAAATCGCCCGCAGCGCAGGGGCGGTCAGCTCGTCATCGGTGAGCATCGCGGCCTGGAATTCGAGGATCGCGGCGCTCTCTTCGTCGCCGGCGGCGATCAGGCGCTCGATCTGCTCGACGGCTGCTGCGATCGCGGCCTGCAGCGCCAGCCCTTCTTTGGCCGCGTCTCCCGTCGACGCCCGCCCGGCCACGGCGGCACGGAGGCGAACGAGCGGGCCGGCGGCGAGCCCCGGCGAGGCGGGTCGCCCCTTAAGTTCAATCGGCGCCGGCATGGACCGCGGTCTCGGACGGCTCCGCGTGCGCTTCGTCGAAATTCCGCTCGACAAGCCGAACCAGGGCGTCGACGGACGTTTCGGCGTCGTCGCCCTCCGCGCGGAAGTGGAGGACGGCGTTCTGCGGCGCCTTGGTCGCCATCACCTTGACGATGCTCTTCGCGTCGACCCACGGGCCCGCCTCGTCGAGCGCGAGCTCGATGCGGCTCGCGAACGTCTTGGCGAGCTTGGTGAGCTTCACCGACGGGCGCGCGTGCAGCCCGACCGGGTGGGTCATCAGAACGGAGCTCGACGCTCTCTTGGTGGACATGACCAGACCCCTCGGCTCAGGCGGGCGACAGCTCTTCGGCCGTCTGTTTTACGATCGAGAGCGGCGCTCCGCCCGACGCCTCGGTCGCGGCGATGACGGCGCCCTCGACGATCGGCGCGTTGCAGACGACGACACGGCCGGCGCGCTCCTGCGGCAGCATCTCCACCGCCATTTCGCTGTTCGTCTCGGCGCCGCCGAGGTCGACGAGTATGGCGACGCCGGCTTCCGACCACGCCTTGTCGATCGCGGAAAGGATCGCCTCTACGCTGGTGCCGAGCCCGCCCTCCGGATTGCCGCCGCAAAAAGCAAGCGGCACTTCGTCGCCGACCATCTGACGGACCATGTCGGCCGTCCCCTGCGCGACGAGCGGCGAGTGCGACACGATGACGATACCGACATTGCTCATGACATCGACTCGAGGCACGCGGCGGCGGCGCCGACGATGAGCGCGCTCGACCGCGCACCGGGATCCATGTGGCCGATCGACCGTTCGCCGAGGAAGGATGCGCGACCGCGCATCGCTTTCATGGGGACGGTTGCCTCGGCCGCTTCGAGCGCACGCGCCGCGATGGCTTTCAGGTCCGCGGCGGCGGCAACGGATTGCTGCACCGGGATCAGCACGTCGAGCATGGTCTTCTGTCCGCCCTCCGCTTTCCCGCGCGCCTTGACGGCTGCGATCGCCGCGTCGAGGGCCTGCGCAAGGCCGTTCCAGTCGGGCGTTTCAGGCAGACTCTTCCCGAGGCTCATGAAGAACGTCCCGTAGAGCGGGCCGGATGCGCCGCCGACCTTCATGACGAGGGTGGTGCCGGCCGCCCGCAACGCTTCCGGAAGCGGCTTTGCCGCGAGCGCATCGATATCGGCGAGGACGGCCTCGAAGCCGCGCTTCATGTTGGCGCCATGATCGCCGTCGCCGATCGCCTGATCGAGCGCGGTCAGTTCGTCCGCATGCGCGATCACGGCCCGGGCGACGTCCTCGATGAGTCGGCGGCGCTGCGCTTGGTCAAGCGGCATGGCCGGCCCCCGCCATGCGAGCGCCCCTGTCGTCGAAGTAAAGCGGCGAGACGAGCTCCATCGTTACCGCGTCGCCGGCCGCAAGCTCGGCACCCGGCTCCACCAGCGTGACGAGCTTGTGGCCGCCGACGCTGACATGCAGATGCGTCTGATCGCCGAGATGCTCGATCCAGTCGACCGTCGCATCGCTTCTTCCGTTGGTCGCGCGGGCGATGCGGAAATGCTCGGTCCGCGCGCCGATCATCCGTGCGCCCGCCGGCGCCCTGGCGGCGGGGAAGAGATCGGCGGGGAAGAGATTGATCGACGGCTGGCCGAGCCGGGCGGCCACGTGGACGTTCCGCGGGCGCTCATAGATCTCGCGCGGCGTTCCGATCTGGACCAGCCGGCCCTGGTTGAGAATGCCGATGCGGTTCGCCATCGTCATCGCTTCGATCTGGTCGTGCGTGACGTAAAGGATCGTTGCCCCGAGCTCCTGCTGGATGCGCTTCAGCTCCAGACGGAGGTCGGCGCGCAGCTTGGCGTCGAGCGACGAAAGCGGCTCGTCCATCAGGTAGACGGCCGGCCGGCGGACGAGCGCGCGGCCGATCGCCACGCGCTGCATCTCGCCGCCTGAGAGCTGCGTCGCCCGATTCTCCAGCTTATGCGCGATCCTGAGAAGCTCTGCCACCTCCCGCACCCGCCGGCGAATCTCCGGGTCCGCAAGGCGGCGCGCCGGCGAACGCAGCGGAAAAGCGAGGTTCTCGAAGACCGAAAGGTGCGGATAGAGCGAATATTGCTGGAAGACGAAGGTCACGTCGCGGGCCGCCGGCTCGGCGCGCGTCACGTCGCGTCCGCCGATCAGGACGGAGCCTGCCTCCGGCTGCTCCAGCCCCGCGACGAGCCTGAGCATCGTCGTCTTGCCGGCGCCGGTCGGACCGAGCAGGACGACGAATTCGCCGTCCGCAATGCCGAGATCGACAGCGTCGACCGCCGGCGTCTGGCCGAAGCGTTTGCTCACACCCCTCAGCGCCACTTCAGCCATGACCGCTCCCGTCATAGAGTGCCGTGCGGATCGCCCGCCCGGAGGATTGCTCGAACAGCGACAGCCGCTCGCCGCGGAAGACGAGGCCGACGGTTTCGCCGCTTCGCACCGGTGTGCTCGACGGCAGGCGGGCCTTCACCGGCCCGTGCTCGGTCGCAATCGTCACGATCTGTGTGGTGCCGAGATATTCCGTGCCGAAGACGGAGCCGCGGAGCGGCGAAGCGTCGTCGAGGCGGATATGCTCGGGGCGCACGCCGACCGCAAGGTCGGTCGGGGCGAGATCCTCGCGGATTTCCGGCACGGCGACGTTCGCGCCGTTGAGCCGCAGGCTCCGGCCGCCCTTTGCAAGCCCGGCCCGCAGCGGCAGCAGGTTCATCGGCGGCGAGCCGATGAACTCCGCCACGAACATCGACACCGGCCGATCGTAGATCTCCTGCGGCGTGGCGAACTGCTCGATGATTCCACGGTTCATGACCGCGATCTTGTCGGCCATGGCCATCGCCTCGAGCTGGTCGTGCGTCACGTAGACTGTGGTCGCGCCGATGCGATTGTGAAGCTCGCGCAGCTCGCGCACCATCAAGTCGCGGAATTCGGTGTCGAGCGCGCCGAGCGGCTCGTCCATCAGAAAGACCTTGGGGCGGCGCACGATGGCGCGGCCGAGCGCCACGCGCTGGCGGTCGCCGCCGGCGAGGCCGGAGACCGGCCGGTCGAGGATGTGGTCGATCCGCAGAAGCCGAGCCGTCTCCTCGACGCGCTGCCTGATCTCGGCGCGCGGGGTGCCCTGGCTCTTCAGCGGAAAGCCTATGTTCTTGCGGGCATTCATGTGCGGATAGAGGGCGAAAAGCTGAAACACGAAGGCGATATCGCGCTCCGCTGCGCGCTTGAAGGTTACGTCGTCGCCGTCGAGCAGGATCGCGCCGGAGGTCGGCAGCTCCAGGCCGGCGATCATGCGGAGCGTCGTCGTCTTGCCGCAGCCGGACGGCCCGAGCATGACGAAGAACTCGCCGTTCTCGACCTTCAGCGTCGAATCCTTGACGGCGACGAAATCGCCGAACTGTTTCCTGAGATTCTCGACCCTGATCTCGGCCATCGCATCAATCCGGGAAATGGCTGACGATGACGAACATCGCAGTGCCGGCGAGGATGGTCGCGAAGGAATAGGTGTAGAGCGGCAGCGCCAGCGGCTGCATCAGCATCACGACGCCGAGCGCGATGACGATCGTGGCGAGCATCTCCCACGGGCCCCGGCGGAGGCGGAGGAGACCTCGCGCCCAGCCCTCTCCCCCCTTGCGCGGGAGAGACGGAGAGGGAGGAAGCACGCTGCCGCGGCCTGCATCATTCCCCCCTCCCTGGCCCTCCCCCGCAAGCGGGGAGGGGATGCGCTGTGTCTCGCTCATTTGCGCACCGCCCCGAAAGTGATGCCGCGGAGAAGATGCTTCCTGAGCAGGATGGTGAAAACGCAGATCGGGATCAGGAACAATGTGGTCCCCGCCGCGACGGCCGGCCAGTCCTGCCCGCCCTCGCCGATGATGAAGGGGATGAAGGGCGGCATCGTCTGCGCCGTGCCGGACGTGAGGAGCACGGCGAAGGCGTATTCGTTCCAGGCGAAGATCAGGCAGAAGATCGCGGTCGCCGCGATCCCCGTCGTCGCCTGCGGCAGCACGACCTTGATGAAGGCCTGCAGGCGCGAATAGCCATCGATCATGGCGGCCTCCTCGTATTCGCGCGGGATCTCGTCGATGAAGCCCTTCAGGAGCCACACGGCAAGCGAGACGTTCACCGCCGTGTAGAGGAGGATCATCCCGAGCTTGGAATCCGTGAGGCCGACCTCGCGATACATGAGGTAGATCGGGATGGCGACGGCGATCGGCGGCATGAATCGCGTCGACAGGATGAAGAAGAGCAGGTCGTCTTTGAAAGGCACCTTGAAGCGGGAGAACCCGTAGGCCGCGAGCACGCCGAGGAAGACGGCGAGAAAGGTGGAGCCGAAGGCGATGATGATCGAGTTAGTGAAGCGCTGCACGACATTCGATGGCCCGGCGATGACCATGTTGCGCGAGCGGACGAGCTTGTCGTACCAGGCCGTCGGCGGCGGAAGGCTCGCCATGTATTCGGGAGTCTGGCGCGTGCGCGTCGTGAACAGGTTCACGTAGCCTTCGAGCGAGGGGCTGAACAGCACCTTGGGCGGGTAGGCGATCGAGTCGGGTGGCGTTTTGAAGCTCGTGGCCACAATCCAGACGAGCGGGATCACCGTAATCAGCGCGTAGGCGATCACGATGGCGCCGGCGACACGCCGCGAAAGCGGCGTCGGCTCGACGACCGAATGGGCGGCTGTCGCGGCGCTCATCGCTGCTTCACCTTGTTCAGCGCCTTCACGTAGATGTTGGCGAGGCCGAAGACGGTGACGAAGAGAATGATGGCGAAAGCGGAGGAATAGCCGGTCTTCCAGCTCTCGAATGCCTCGCGCTTCAGCGTGATCGAGGCGAGCTCGGTGACCGAGCCGGGGCCGCCGCCGGTCAGGAGGTTCACCATATCGAACATCTTGAAGTTCTCGATGCCGCGGAAGAGCACCGCGAGCATGATGAAGGGGAGCGCCATGGGGAGCGTGATCGACCAGAACTGCCGCCACTTGGAGGCGCGGTCCACCTCCGCCGCCTCGTAGATGTATTCGGGTATTGAGCGCAGCCCCGCGAGGCAGATCAGCATCACGTAGGGCGTCCACATCCACACATCGACGATGATGATCGACCACGGCGCCAACGATACCTGGCCAAGCATCTGAAAGGACGACCGGTCGACGCCGGTGACGAAGGACACGATGTAGTTGAAGAGGCCGATCTGCGGCTCGTAGAGGAACTTCCAGAAATTCCCCACCACCGCCGGCGACAGCATCATCGGGATCAGGATGACCGTGGTCCAGAAACCGTGGCCGCGGAATCTTCTGTCGAGCAGGTAGGCGAGCGCAAAGCCGATCGCCGTCTCGAGCACGATCGTCCAAAACACGAAATGCGCCGTCACCTGCATTGCAAGCCAGATGTCGTTGTCGGTGAGAATCCGTTCGTAGTGACGCAGGCCGACACCTTTGATCTCGGCATTCGGCCGATTCGACCTGTAGTCCGTGAAGGACAAGTAGATCGTCCAGATCAGCGGGAAGATGTTGATCGCGAGCAGCAGCAGGATGGTCGGCCCGATGAAGATCCACGCGATCGTCCGGTCGGACATATTGCGAAGCCGTTGCGACAGATGAACTGGCGTCGCCTCGGCCACGCGATCCGCTACCGTCGTCCTGAGTGAGGAATCGCTCATTCCCAGCCATCCTGCCGCTCGAAGCGCATCTAAGAAAGTCCCTCCCGGAACCAACCCGGGAGGGGCCATTCTAGCGCGTGTGGCAATCAGATCTTGCCGGCATCCTCGAAGACCTCGGTCCAATCCTTGACGAGCTGGTCCAAGGCGTCCTGGGCCGTTCCCTGATCGGCGACGACGAAGTCATGCACGCGCTTCTGCATCGCCTGCAGGAGCTCGGCGTAGCTCGGCTCGGCCCAGAAGTCCTGGACGATCGCCATCGAATCGAGGAACGACTTGGCGTAGGGCGCGCTGGCCAGGAACGCCGGATCCTCGAGCACCGCCTTGGCACAGGAGAAGCCGCCGAGCTGTACCCACTTGGCCTGCACCTCGGGACGTACGAACCATTTGATGTAGGCGAGAGCGCCGTCCATGTTGTCGGTATTGGCGAGCACCGAGATGCCCTGCCCACCGAGCTGAGCGAAGTGTTCCTTCCCGGCCGGGTTCGGGAAGAAGCCGATCTTGTCGCCGCCGACGTTCGGGTCCTTGTAGAGGCCGGGCCACGTGAAGGCGAAGTTCATGTGCATGGCGACCTGGCCGGATTTGAAGGCGTCGGCCGACTCGCCCATGTAGATGTTCGAGGCCCCCGGGGGCGTGCAGCACTTGTAGAGTTCCTTGTAGAACTCCAGCCCGGCTACGGCGCCGGCTGAGTTGACGAAGCCCTCCATCTCATAGGGCTTGTCTGGATTCTGGTATTTGAAGCCCCAGTCGTAGAGGACGTTGGTGACGCCCAGCGTAATGCCTTCCGAACCGCGCTCGGTGTAGATGGAGGCGCCGTAGACGGTTTTGCCGTCGATCTCGCGGCCCTGGAAGAACTCGGCGATCTGTTTGAATTGATCGTAAGTCGT
>DASWJZ010000021.1:0-18962 GCA_036396875.1 Propylenella sp. | reverse complement strand
GTCTCGAAGGGGTCGCCGCCCTTCGCGATCTGGCGCATGTGCAACTCGGCACAGCGCCGGATCATATGGGCCATGGCCGGCCGCTCGAAGAGGACGAGGCGATCGGCATTCGCCTCGAGCCAGCGGAAGAACTCGCCGTCCCGGATCAACGCGACCTTCACGGCCTCGGCCATGCCGGCGATCCTGTCGCGCGGCGGCAGCACATCAATGAAGTCGATGTCGTTCAGCACGGCGAAGGGCGGCGCGAAGGTGCCGACGAAATTCTTCTGCTCGTAAAGGTTGACGCCGTTCTTCACGCCAACGCCGGAATCGTTCTGCGACAGCACCGTGGTCGGGACGCGGATGTGGCGGACGCCGCGATGGGTGGTGGCGGCAACGAGGCCGACCGCGTCGAGCATGGCGCCGCCGCCGACCGCGATCACATAGGAGTGCCGGTCGATTCGGTGCTCGAAAAGCCGGCGCTGCATCCCCTCGACGAAGTGCAGCTCGACCTTGATCTTTTCGCCGCCAGGAACGATCACCGGCTCGCCGACCAGCGCCATGCGCGCGGCGTGCCGGCCGGCATAGGCCTTGATTTCGTCGACGAGCCGCGGGCGCGCCGCCGCGATCCCCTCATCGACGAAAACGAGGCAGCGGTGCTGGCGGTCCGCCTCGTGGCGAGAGAGGACGTCAATCAGGACCGGGTTGACCGGATCGAAAAGCCCGGAGGTGAACACCACCGGAAACGAATGGGAAACCGTGAACTGCTGGTGATGCCAGACGGCCGGATGCAGCGCGGCGGCGCCTAAGCTTTGCGGCGTCCCGGCGTCTTGATCTGTGGCCGGATCAGGCGTAGCTCGAACCATTCGCGCTTCCCAGGTGGCAGGTGTCCGCAGGCTTGCGGGATTGCCGAACGGTACCGCAAAGCCAGCCCCGGAATCAATCGCCGCCGCGACAAAATGGATGAGCCATGCGGTACGTATTCGCCGTTCTCGCCGTGATGATGACCCTCGCCGCCGCGGTGCAGTACAACGACCCCGACGGGCCGCTGTGGATGGCCTATTACGGCGTCCCGGCGATCTGGTGCTGGATCGCGGCGCTCCGACCAAATGTGCTTGGTGCGATGTCGGCGCGCGTCCTGCTCGGCGCCTCGTTCGTCGCCGCCGTCGCGCTGACCGCATGGTACTGGCCGACGAGCGGCGGATGGTGGCATGAGGAGGTCTGGCGAATGGGCGACACCGCCGTCCAGGGTCCGATCGTCGCGGAGGCGGCCCGCGAGGGCATGGGCATGATGATCGCGACGGTTGTGGTCTTCCTGGTTGCGCTCGCCAGCTTCGGCGCCCGGCGCGGATCGGCCGCCGCACTGCGATAGCTTACGCGCAACGTCTTCAGCACATCTGCAACCGCAGCGACCATAGACAGCGCGGCCAAGTTCGGAATACGCTGCGCGCCGCCGCAAAGACGAAGTGCGGCGACCCGGGCAGCCCGCCCGAGGAAATGGTGTATGGGGAGGTAGTTAAGATGCGAATGAACAGGTACGTGCCCCTGCTTGCGGTGGGGGTAAGCTTTCTAATGTCTGCCGGCACGGCGGACGCGCAGGTCAACGTGAAACTCGAGCCATATGTCACCGGCGTCAACGCGCCGCTCGCGATGGTTCAGCCGGCGGGCGACGACCGCAAGTTCGTCGTCGAGCAGTTCGGTCGCATCCGTATCATCAACGCGGACGGCGAGTTGGAGGACGTGCCCTTCCTCGACATTCGCGACAGGATCGTGGTGCTGTGGGGCGATTTCGACGAGCGCGGCCTGCTCGGCCTCGCGTTCCACCCGGACTTCGCCAACAACGGCAAGTTCTACATCTCCTACAGCGCACCGACCAATTTCCAGGCCGATCTCGCCAAGCTTTTCTGGTGGGATCACACCAACGTCGTGGCGGAATACACCGTCTCGGCTGACGACCCGAACAAGGCGGATCGTGAATCCGAGCGGCGCATCTCCTCGATCGACTGGCCGCAGTTCAATCACAACGGCCACTGGATCGGATTCGGCGCCGATGGCCTGCTCTACCTTTCGACCGGCGACGGCGGCTACGCCAACGACTGGGGCATCGGCCACAACGTGACCGAGGGCAACGGCCAGGACATGGACAGCCAACTCGGCAAGATCCTGCGGGTCGACGTCGACAGCCCCGGCGCACAGCCGGAGATGTTTGCCTCGGGCCTGCGCAATCCGTGGCGGTGCTCGTTCGACATGGCGGACGGAGCAACGCTTTATTGTGGCAACGTCGGACAGAACAGCTATGAGCAGGTGCATGTGATCGCCCAGGGTGGGAATCACGGCTGGCGGAAGCTCGAAGGGACGCATTGCTTCGACTACACGCAGCCCGACAACCATCCGGCCACTTGCGACAAGACCGGGCTCACACTGCCGATCATCGAGTACGAGAACTGCACGGCAAAGCCGCCGGCAAGCTGCGAGGGCATCTCGGTGACGGGCGGCTACATCTATCGCGGCTCGGTCGCCGAATGGGACGGCAAGTACATCTTCGGCGACTGGTCGAAGTCGTTCGCCGAGATGGACGGCCAGTTCTTCATCGCCACCAAGGGCGCCGACGGCACCTGGACCAAGGAAGTCGCGAACACCGGCATGGAGAAGAACCCCTACGTGCTTGCGTTCGCGCAGGACGCCGACGGCGAGGTCTACGCGCTGACCTCCATCACCACCGGGCCGGTGGGGAGCCTCGACACGATCTACAAGATCGTGCCCGCCGAATAACCTTCGGCATGCGACGGGCGGCCTGCCGAAGGGCGGGCCGCACCCGAAAGAAAGCCGGTTCAGTTGAACCCGCGCGCGAATTCAGAGTTATCAGGGCAAGCGATTTGCACCGGAAACGAAGGGGCACCGCGAAACGGCGCGGCCCCCTTTTCAATAATGGTGGCGCGCGGAAATCGGAGTAGGAACAGGGTAGATTTCCATGTGGCTCGTGAAACGTCTGGCCTTTGGTGTCTTCGCTTTCTTTCCCGCTATCGCGATTTCAGTCGGCCTGGCCGGGACGAAGCCCGGCAGCAGGTCCGTGTCGGCGGCGCATCCAGCCGAGATTGCGCAGGCGACCGCGGAGGCGCCGGCTGATGCGGGCGCGGCCAACGATTCCGCTGCGACGGAGGAGGCTGGGGAGGAGGGCACCGAAGAGGAGCCGGTGATCTTCACCGAGGATTTCCTGGCCGATGCCGCTCATATTGAGGGTGGGAAAGAGGTTTGGGAAGGCACTTGCCGGGGCTGCCACGGCGCGCAGGCGTATCCGGGCAAGGCGCCGAAACTTCGGCCTAAACGCTATACGCCCGAATTCGTTTTCGACCGTGTCACCAACGGCTATAAACAGATGCCGGCATGGAAGGACGTCTTCACCAAGGAAGAGCGGATGGACGTGGTCGCGTGGATTCTCAGCGACGATTTCGCCCCATAGGTGAGAGCGGCTTTTTCCAAAGACAGCTTCGAACGCATCGGGCAAGGCGGCAGGCTCGCGGTTCGGACGTGAAGTCCTTACCTACGCCGGGCCGGCCGGCAATTGATGGCTTTCCCGTTTTGGGCGATATGCTAGATTGCCCGATGACCCATAACGAGCAGGGGATAAATATGGCGAAGACTCCCGAAGAACGCAGGAAAATGATGCGGAAAGCGGCCTCGAAGCTGGCTGAGACGCAGGGGCTTGCGTGGAAAGAGCTCCCGAAGGAGAAGAAGAAAGAGCTGAAGCAGCAGGTGCGGACAGGCCGGAAAGAGAAGCGCGCCGCCAAGAAGGCTGGCTCGGCTGCCGGCGCCTGAGGTTTGCTCCGGGCCAGCCCTTGAATGAGGCTGGCTCGCCGACCCGGCCGAACCGGTCAATCGTTCCCCTTCACCGCCTCGCGTCAGACACCCTGTGAAATCCGGGCCCGTAGGTTTCGGGCGCCGAGACGGCGCATGCCCCAGACACCGTCACATGAGCGTTTCGTCTATCAGGGGCTGCCGCAGCGGGTGATTTTTGGCGCCGGCGCGTCGGCCGATCTGCGCGAGACGCTGCGGGCGCTCGGATGCGCGCGCGGGCTTGTGCTCTCCACGCCCGGTCAGCGCCCGATGGCGGAGACGATGTCGCAGGCTCTCGGCGGCATGTCCGCTGGCGTCTTTGCGGGCGCCGTCATGCATACGCCGGTTCATGCGACCGAGCAGGCGCTTCAGATCTATCGTGACGTCCGGGCCGACTGCGTCGTTTCGGTGGGCGGCGGCTCGACCATCGGACTCGGCAAGGCCATCGCGCTCAGGACTGATGCGCCGCAGGTCGCCGTGCCGACCACCTATGCCGGTTCCGAGGTCACGCCAATCCTCGGAGAAACGCGGGGAGGGCTGAAGACGACGCAGCGCTCGCCGCGCGCCCTGCCCGAGGTGGTGATCTATGACGTCGACCTGACGTTGTCGCTGCCGCCGCGCGTTTCGGCGACGAGCGGCATGAATGCGATGGCGCATGCGGTTGAGGCGCTGTACGCGAGAGACGGCAATCCGGTCGTCACGCTGATGGCCGAGGAAGGCCTGAAGGCGCTTGCCGGTTCGCTCCCCGGGATCGTCGGCTCGCCGCGGGACGTCGAGGCCCGCACCGCGGCCCAGTACGGAGCCTGGCTCTGCGGCATGTGCCTTGCGACGACCAGCATGGCGCTCCACCACAAGCTCTGTCACGTGCTTGGCGGGACCTTCGAGCTTCCGCATGCGGAGACGCATGCGATCGTGCTGCCGCATACGGTCGCCCATAACGCTCCGTATGCGCCCGACGCCATGGGGCGCCTGGCGCGGGCGATCGGCGGCGAAAGCGCCGCCGGAGGCCTTTATGCCCTCTCCCGCGCGCTGCCCATCCCCCTCGCCCTTAAGGATATCGGCATGCCGAAAGGCGGCATTGCCAAGGCCGTCGATCTCGCCATGCGCGACCCCTACTGGAACCCCGGCCCGCTGGACGCGGAGGGGATTCGCTCGCTTATCCACCGGGCCTACGAGGGGACCCCGCCGCAATAATCTTGTTGGCCGGTCCATTATCCGCCGGCTGCCGCGGATTGCACGAGGCCGCCCGCAGCCGTAATCGATGCGGATCAAGCCTTTGGAGACGGTATTGGACCAGGACGAGCGGAAGCTGCGCGAAGCGATCGTGGAAAAAGCGCGCTGGATGAATGCGATCGGTCTTAATCAGGGCACGTCGGGGAACATCTCGGCGCGCTGCGGCGACCGCATTCTGATCACGCCGACCGCCATCGCCTACGAGACCATGCAACCGTCGATGCTCGCCACGATGCCGCTCGAAGGCGGCTACGGCGATTGGGAGGGCCCGCTCACGCCTTCGACCGAATGGCGGTTCCATATCGACATCATGCGAACCCGCCCCGACGTGGGCGCGATCGTCCACACGCATTCGACCTTCGCGACGGTGCTCGCAATTGCGCGGCGGCCGATCCCCGCCTGCCATTACATGGTCGCGGTCTTCGGCGGGAACGACATCCGCTGCGCGGACTATGCGACGTACGGAACGAAGGCGCTTTCGGACAACGCCCTCAAAGCGCTTGAAGGCCGCAATGGCTGTCTGCTCGCCAACCACGGCATGATCGCCGCCGGCGCCGATCTCGACAGGGCGATGTGGCTCGCCGTGGAGCTGGAGACGATCGCCAAGCAGCACTACCACGCGCTGCTGATCGGAGGCCCGGTCATCCTGCCCGATTCCGCCATCGAGGAGACCCGGCGATCGATGGAGGGCTACGGCCTGCGGGTCGCCGAAGCGGGCGTCCCGCCCGTCGGTTAGCCGTTCACAGGCTCAGCGACGGAGGCGGGCCGGCCGGTCGCGCCGCTCGCCAGCAGGGCGTCGATCAGGCGGTGCACCTTCAGCGCCTCCTCGCCGTTGACCGCCGGCTCGCGATCCCGGTCGACGGCATCGAGAAAATCCGCGATCAGGGCGCGGTGGTAGTCATGCGGGAAAGCCATCGGATCGGCGCCGGTCCCGCCGGGCGTCGCGTCGGCGCCGATCTCCTGCGTCCAGCCGTCCGCCCAATGGACCTTGAGTTCGGTCCCGCTGATCGTCGCGGAGCCTTTGCGGCAGATCACCTCGATCCGTTCGGGAAAACCGGGATAGGCCGCCGTGGTCGCCTCGATCGTGCCAATGGCGCCGTTCCGGAATTGTACGGCGGCGCATACCAGATCCTCCGTCTCCATCCGGTGAATCGGGGTGGTCCGGACGTAGGACGTCACCTCGGCGGCTTCGCCGGCGATCGAGATCATGAGGTCGAGCGTGTGGATGCCCTGCGTCAGCAGCACGCCGCCGCCGTCCCGCTCCTTCGTGCCGCGGCCCGGCTCGTCGTAATAGCTCTGCGGCCGCCAGAGGCGGATGCCTGCCGACGCAGCGACGATCGCCCCAAGCTCCTCGGCGGCGATCAGCTGCCTGAGGCGAACGCCGGCCGGTCGAAACCGGTGCTGCAGCACGATCCCGAGCTTCCGTCCGGCGGCGCGGCAGGCGGCGACGAGCGCCTCGCTGCGCTTGGTTGAGATGTCGAGCGGCTTCTCCAGGAGCACGTGCTTTCCAGCCTCGACCGCCAGCCGAACCAGCTGCAGATGCGTGTTGGGCGGGGTCAGGATCAGCACCGCGTCCACGCTCTCGTCGGAGAGCACGGTGTCCATCGACTGAGCGACCGGAAACGGATAGCGCGCCGCGAAGGCTTTTCGGCGCGCCTCGCTCGGGCTGAAGGCATGGGCAACCTCCACGCGATCCTTGAGATCGAGAAGGCTCTTGGCATGCGGCGTGACCGCCATGCCGAGCCCGACGATGCCGATGCGGTGACGCGCCATCCTTCCTCCTCAAAAACCGTAGAGCGCAGCCGGATTGTCGACCAGAATCCTCCGACGCACGCCATCGTCCGGCGCCCAGTCGAGCAGCGTGTCGAGAAGCTGAGCCTCGTCGGGACGCCGCTCCTTCGGTATACCGAGATGCGGCCAGTTCGACGCCCATAGCATGCGGTCCGGCGCCGCCTGGACGAGCGCCTTCGCGAGCGCGCCCACATCGTCGTAGAGCGGTGGGCCAACCTTCGAGGTCTCGTAGGGGGCGGAGAGCTTTACAAAGGTGCGTCCCGCTTCCACCAGGCGGAGCAGCGAGAGAAAGCTCGGATGGTCCGGCGTCACCGGCTCCAGGAATTTTCCCGTATGGTCGATGACGAGGGCGCATGGCAGTTGTGACAGAAGCGCCTCGCGCTCCGGAAGCAGACGGCCGTCGAGCTGCACCTGCGCGTGCCAGCCGAGCGGGCTGATGCGCGCCGCGAGCGGCGCCAGGCTTTCCCACGGGATTATTCCGCCCGGCAGCATATGAAAGCGCAGGCCGCGTATGCCGGCCTCGTTCAGACGCCGCAGCTCGGCGTCGGACACGCTCTCGTCGACGATGGCGATGCCGCGGGCGCTTTCACCCAGCGCGGAGATGGCCGCAAGCGTGCAGGAATTGTCGGTGCCGTAGCCGGAGGGCTGGACGACCACGCTCCGCTCGATGCCCAGACGCTCGCGCACCTTCAGATAGGCCGAGACCGGCGCTTCCGGCGGCCTCGCCGTGGCAGTCGACGCGAGCGGGAAGCGCGCCTCGAACACGTGCATATGGGTGTCGGTGGCGCCGGGTGGCGCCTTCAGCCGCGGCAGCGGCGCAAGCTCGATCGCCATCGTTTCCTCCTCGCGGCAATTTATCCTTTTCGGACCATCGCAAGCCGCGTCGCCCGGTCGGCATTCACGGCGCCGGGCGGCACCTCCCCGCGCAGGATCGCCGCCGCCTGGCGAACCGTCTCGAGCGCCTGATGCTCGATCGCGGGGGCGGTAAGCCCGGCGATATGCGGGCTCGCGATGACATCGGGGCGGCGGGCGAGGCGGAGCGGCGGCTTCTGATCGGCCGCCCTGCCGACGTCGAGCGCCGCGCCGGCGATCCGCCGCTCGTCCAGCGCGCGCTCCAGCGCCGCTTCATCGACCAGATTTCCGCGCGAAGCGTTGATCAGCCAGGCGGTCGGCCGCATGGCGGCAAGCGCCGATGCGCCGATCATGTTCTCGGTTTCGTCGGTCGCCGTGGCGAGCGGCACAACATAGTCGGCATCCGCCAGGAGAGTGGGCAGGTCAACCTGCTCATACGGTTCGGGCGCCCGGCGATAAGGGTCCGCCACGAGAACCCGCATGCCGAGCGTATTCGCCAGTCCGGCAAGATGCTCGCCGATCGCGCCGAAGCCGATGATGCCGATCGTCGCGCCGGATAGCTGGCGGCCTATCCTGAAGGCAGGCTCGCGCCCGGCGCGATAGGCCTCGGCATAGGCGATCGTGCCGCGCGCCGCGGCGATCATCGCGCCGACGATCCATTCGGCGACGGCGGCCATGAAGCCGCGGCTCGCCCGCGTCACCAGCACGCCGGCGGCGCTCGCCGCCCCGACATCGATTTTGCTGATGTCGACCTGTCCGCGCACGTACGCCACGAGGTGCGGAAGGCCGGCGAAGACCTCCCTGCTGCCCGCGGCTTCGCGGTCCGATACGATGATCTCGCAGCCCTCTGCGGCCTCGACCAGCTCGGCGGCGGACAGCGCGCGGTCATGCGGATTTTCGAGAACGTCGCCCAGCGCCCTCAACGCCGCCAGCGCCTTCTCGCCGTACCAGGCCTCCCGCGCGGACCTCGAATGCGTGAGGAAGATACGCCCTCCCCCCATCGCCTACTCGACCTGCCCATCCAGCGCCGACGACAGTATCGTGCGCAGCTCTTCGACCTCCGCCGGCTTCAGGTCGATGAGCGGCGCGCGCACCGGCCCGGCGGGCAGGCCGACTATCCGCATGCCCGCCTTGACGATCGACACGGCATAGCCGCGCCCGCGGTCCCGGAGCGCGATGTACGGCAAGTAAAGCTTCCGGATCAGCTCATCGGTCGTGCCGGCGTCGCCTTGCCGCACGGCGCGGTAGAACCGCATCGCGGTCTTGGGAATGAAGTTGAACACCGCCGAGGAGTAGGTGGTGAAGCCGGCGGCGAAATAGGGGACCGCATAGACTTCGGCGGTCGGCATGCCGCCGACATAGACGAGGCGCTCGCCAAGTTTTTGCCGGATTGCGACCAGTTGCTCGACGTCCCCTCGCCCGTCCTTGAAACCGATGAGGTTCGGGCAGCGATCGGCAAGCCGGGCGAGCGTGTCGGCCGAATAGATGGCGTTGTCGCGGTTGTAGAGGACGACGCCGATCGAGACCGCCCGGCAGACGGCCTCGACATGGCGCGCAAGCCCCTCCTGCTCGGCGCCCACGAGGTAGGGCGGAAAGAGGAGCAAGCCGTCAGCGCCGGCCCGCTCCGCCGCGCGGGCAAACTCGATCGCCGGCTGCGTTCCGTATCCGGTGCCGGCGACCACCGGCACACGCCCGGCCGTTTCTTCGACGGCGGCGCGCACCACCGCCGAGAACTCGCCGAGACTCAGCGAGAAAAACTCGCCGGTTCCGCCGGGCGCGAATAGCGCCGCGGCGCCGTGGTCGACATTGCGGCGGATGCTCTTTCTGTAGGGCGTTTCGTCGAAGCCGCCGTCGGCATCAAAATGCGTAACGGGAAAAGCCAGAAGCCCGGATCCGACGGCGTCCTTGAGGTCCAAAGGAGACACGGCCAACGTCACTCTCCGCGCCGGGCGCCCTTGCCGGCCAGCCTTGCGTACCGCTCCCGGCTATTGGTCAGGTGACGCCGCATGGCGGCCTGGGCGCCGGCGGCCGAATGTCTGCGCACCTCTGAAACGATGTCCCGATGCTCCTGCTGGATCGTCGCGAGGTAGGCCTTCGCGTCCGGCGCCGCGATCCGCACGCTCTGACGCGGGATGATGTAGCGGCCGAGAAATTCGAGGAAACGTGGAAACTGAGGATTTCCCGTCGCTTCGGCGATGCAACGGTGGAAAGCGAAGTCCTGCGGGATCGCCAGGTCGCCGCGATCGAGCGCTTCGTCAATCGTCTCCAGCGCAGCGTCGAGCGCGCGGATGTCGCGCCGCGTCGCGCGTTCGGCCGCAAGGCCGGCCGCCTCCGTCTCCACGCCGGTGCGGAGCTCCATGAGGAACAATACCTCCTCGATCGAGGCCAGGCCGCCGGGGGCGATGCTGAACGGGCGCGGCTGGCTGTCCTCCACCACGAAGGCGCCAACCCCCTGCCGCGTCGCCACCAGCCCTTCGGCGCGGAGCGCGGCGACGGCTTCGCGCACCACGGTGCGGCTCACCTGGAAGGCGGCGATCATCTCCTGCTCGGTGTGGAGGCGCGCCCCGGGAGGCAGCTTTCCGCCGGCGATGTCGGCCCTGATGCGCTCGACGACCTCGTTTGTTAGACTGCGGCGCGGCCGGATCGGCGAATAAGGAGGAGAAGGCGTTCCGGTTTTTCCCGACATTGATCTTGACACGGCCCGCGCCTGTGCTTGTATGGTCATCATATAACATGACGGGTTAACATGCCCGCATTGTATCGGTCAATTGGCTGCGGATCCCAGGGAGGAAAGCATGGACAGACGTAGTGTTATCCGGTTCGGCGCCGTCGGCGCAGTCGCCGGGATTGGCCTTCTCGCCGGAGGTCTTGCCGTCGCGCAGGACAAGATCGTGCTGAAGGCGGCCGATGTGCATGTGCTCGGCTATCCGACGGTCGAGGCCGTCGAGCGCATGGGCAAGAAGCTGGAGGAGGCCACGGACGGCCGCATCTCCATCCAGATGTTCCCCGCGATGCAGCTCGGCGGCGAAAAGGAGATGATCGAGCAGGCGCAGGTCGGAGCGCTCCAGATCGCGCGCATCTCGGTCGGGCCGGTCGGCACGATCGTCGACGATCTCAACGTGTTCAGCATGCCGTTCGTGTTCCGCAACGTCGACCATATGCGCAAGGTCATCGACGGAGAGATCGGGGACGAGCTGTTGCAGAAGATCACCGACAATCCGGAGACGCGACTGATCGGTCTCGCCTGGATGGATGCCGGTGCGCGCAGCGTCTACAACAAGGTCCGGCCCATCGACGGCGTGGAGGATCTTGCGGGCCTGAAGATCCGCATGATGGGCAACCCCATCTTCGTCGATACGATGAATGCGCTCGGCGGCAACGGTATCGCCATGGGCATGGACCAAGTCTACAGCGCGCTGCAGACCGGTGTCGTCGACGGCGCCGAGAACAACCCTCCGAGCTACGATTCCTTCGGCCATTTCGAGATCGCCAAATACTACTCGCTGACCGAGCACCTGATCATCCCGGAGATTCTGGTGTTCTCGCGGCGCTCCTGGGAAGAACTATCGAAGGAAGACCAGGACCTCATCATGAAGTTCGCCAAGGAATCGCAGCAGGAGCAGCGCCAGCTCTGGGACGAGCGGGTGAAGGTGTCCATGAAGAAGATCGAGGATTCGGGCATCGAGGTCATCAAGATCGACGACAAGACGCCGTTCCAGGAGGCGGTGAAGCCCGTGTGGGACAAGTACGGCGCCAACTACGCCGATCTCGTGGCACGTATCCAGGCCGTGCAATAGCCTCCTGACGAACAGGGACCGGCGCCGCCGATCGACGGCGCCGGCTCCAATTCCGAGACCGACTCCGACCGTGTCCAGGGGGACGGATGAAGGCGGCTTACGCCAGGGCGATGGAGCAGCTGTACCTGGCCTGCGTTGCGATCGCCGGCACCTGCATCGTCGTCATGACCATTGTCGTCCCGTGGGGCGTCTACACGCGCTACGTGCTGAATCGCGGGTCGCAGTGGCCGGAACCGATGGCGGTCCTGCTCATGATCGTCTTCACCTTCGCCGCGGCCGCCGCCTGTTATCGCGGCAACGCACATATCGCCGTGGAATTCGTCGCCGACGCGCTGCCCCAGCCGCTCCGCCGCCTGGCGACGGCGCTCGTCCATGTGCTGATGGGCCTGCTCAGCTTTTTCATGGTGATCTGGGGCATTGAACTGGTGCAGACGACCTGGAACCAGGTCATCGCGGAGTTTCCGTTCCTCTCGGTCGGCGTCACCTACATGCCGATCCCGATCGGCGGCGCGGTCACGCTGCTATTCATCGTCGAGCGAATGTGGATCGGAACTCCGGGTCCTAACTCGTTCGTCCACAGAGAACCGACCAGCACGAATTAAGGGCGGGAGAGCGCGATTGGACGGTCTGGTGCTTCTCGTCAGCCTGCTTTTCCTGATCGCCATCGGCGTTCCGGTCGCCTACGCGCTGGGGCTCGCCGCCCTGGTCGGCGCCTATTGGGTCGACATCCCGCTCGAGGCGGTGATGCTGAAGATATCGGACGGGGTCAGCAAGTTCTCGCTGCTGGCGATCCCGTTCTTTGTGCTTGCCGGCGCGATCATGGCCGAAGGGGGGATGGCGCGGCGCATGATCGCGCTCGCCAACGTGCTCGTGGGCTTCATTCGCGGCGGCCTGTCGCTGGTCAATGTGCTCGCCTCCAGCTTTTTCGGGTGCATCTCGGGCTCCTCGGTCGCCGACACGTCCTCGATCGGGTCGGTGATGATCCCGCAGATGGAGAAAGCCGGATATCCCCGCGTGTTCGCGACGAACGTCACCATTTGCGGCTCGGTCCAGGCGATCCTGATACCCCCGAGCCACAACGCTGTCATCTACTCGCTGGCGGTGGGCGGCACCGTCTCGATCGCGCACCTGTTCGTGGCCGGCGTGCTGCCGGGGCTCCTGCTCGGCCTGTCGCTGGTCACGCTGTGTCTCGTCATAGCGCGCCGCGAAAACTATCCGAAGGGCGAGCCGATCGCGCTCCGCCAGGCGGCCAAGATCGCAGTCGAGGCGCTTTGGGGTCTCGGCACCATGGTCATCATCCTCGGCGGCATCCTTGGCGGCATCTTCACCGCGACCGAATCCGCCTCCATCGCATGCGTCTATGCCTTCCTGGTGACCATGTTCGTGTATCGCGACTATCGCTGGCGCGATCTGCATCTGCTCGTCCACCGCACCGTCAAGACGGTGGGCATGGTGATGATCCTCATCGCCTTCGCCTCCGGCTTCGGCTACATGATGGCGTTGATGCAGCTGCCGGCGCGGGCGACTGAATTCTTCCTCTCCGTCTCCGACAACAAGTACGTCATCCTGCTGCTGATCAACCTGCTGCTGCTCGCTCTCGGCACGCTGATGGATCTGGCGCCGCTCCTGCTCATCTGCGCGCCGATCCTCCTTCCGGTGGTCGTGCAGTTCGGCGTCGATCCCGTGCATTTCGGCATGATCATGCTGGTCAATCTCGGCATCGGTCTGGTGACCCCGCCGGTCGGTTCGGTGCTGTTCGTCGGCTGCGCGGTCGGCAAGGTCCGCATCGAGCAGGTGGCACGCACCATCTGGCCGTTCTATCTCGCCATGCTCGTGGTGCTCGCTCTGGTCACTTACGTTCCGGCGATCTCGCTCTGGCTGCCGAGCTTCCTGACCTTCTGAGCCGGCCGCCGACGCGTCAGCGCCTCGAAATTTTCGCCGACAACATCCGGCTATGTGTCCCAACCGCTACAATCTCGCGGACCTCACCGCATCGCGCCGTCGCCCGCACTCATGGCCGGGCCAGGACAAGGTTGTACACGCGGTGAAAAGCGGTGCCGTCGAGGCGCGCGATCTCCTCCTCGTAGAGTTCGCACGCGACGTTCGCGAATCCTGCCTGCCGGTGGAGCGACAAGAGTTCCTCGCGACCGGAGACGCGGAAGCCGTATTCCGGCCGCGCCGTCTGAGACTGCGCGGCCGTCTCCGGGGTCATCGAGGCCGTGACGAGCAGCCCGTCGCCGTGCAGCACGCGCCGGATCTCCGCGAGGCCGGCCCGCTGATCCGGCCAGAAATAAATCGTGTTGATCGCCACGGCACGGTCGAAGCTCGCATCGGGAAACGGCAGGCGCTCGACCGACGCCCGGTGCAATGCCACCCGCCCTTCGTCCACAAGGCCGCAATTGTTCTCCAGCGCTGCGTCGACCATGGTCTGCGATATATCCACCCCGGCGTAGGACGCTCTCGCGGCCATCGCCAGAAGCGAGGGGATCAGTTTTCCGTTGCCGAACCCGATCTCGAGCATGCGCGCACCGGGCGGCGGCGTGAGACGCCGATAGGCGGCATGGGTCAGCTGCGCATTGACCCGGCTCATATAGTCGCCGACGGCGACGCCGATTTCGCCGTCGGGGCGGCCGACCTGAGCGGCCATCTCGGCAGGCGGCAGCTGGTCGAGATCAACCATGCCGGCAGCGTAGTATGGAGGCGAACCTCTGTCGATCAACGCGGGCGAAGACGATTTCCCAAGCGGCCGGCAAAGTGGCCACGCATTGCGGCTGCCAAGCCCCCTACTCCGCCGCGGCGCGCCGGGCCGTCGTCCTGACGAACCAGTCAAGAATCTCCTCGCCGGTCCAGACCACGATGCCGTCATGGCCGAGGATGTGGTCGTAAAGCGCCTCCAGATATTTGATGCGGTGCGGCACGCCGGTCAGGTACGGGTGGATGGAGATCGCCATCACGCGCGGGCTCTCGGCGCCCTCCTGATAAAGGCGGTCGAACGTGTCGCGGCCGCGGCGCAATATTTCGTCCGACGGCTGCTGCTGGACGGCGCTCATGATCACGTCGTTCACCTCGACCGGATAGGGCATGGCGACGATGCCGCCGGCGCCGCTCCGCACCCACACCGGCTGGTCGTCGAGGGGATAGTCGCAGACATATTCGACGCCGGCCTCGATCAGCAGGTCGAGCGTCTCCAGCGTCTCCGTCAGGCCGGGGCTCTCCCAGCCGCGCGGTGCCCGGCCGGTGAAGTCGCGGATCGCGGCGACCGTATCGCGGATGGCAGCGGCCTGGTCCGCCAGCCGATGTATCGGCTTCTGCACGAAGCCGTGCCCGAGGAACTCCCAGCCGGCGTCGCGCGCCGCCGCGCAGGCCCGCTCATAGACGCGGCACGCCGATCCGTTGACCGCGAAGGTCGCCTTGATGCCGCGGCTGCCCAGCACCTCGATAAAGCGCCAGAAGCCGACGCGCATGCCGTATTCGTGCCAAGCCCAGTTCGGCGCGTCGGGCAGCAGCGGCTGCCCCATCGGCGGCGGCAGGATGGCGCGCGGCATCGGCCCGTCCGGCAGCCAGTTCTCGACATTGACGATCGTCCACACGGCGACGCGGGCCCCGCCGGGCAGAGCAAGTTTCGGCCGGTCGACGATCGGCTCATAGGGAAAGCGCGAACGGAAGATTTCCGTGGCCCTGCCGAGATCCGTCATAGGTTTCGGTCCATGCGGGTCAGTGCGGCGCGTAGTCCGGCTGTTTGGTCGGATGCGTCGAGGCGAAGGCGTCGAGCGCCATGCAGGCGTCGAAGATGCGCCGGCAGGTCGGGAAGGCGCCCAGATCGCAATCGTAGAGCATCATCGCGCTGGTGAAGTGCGGCACCAGGCAGAGATCGGCGAGGGTCGGCCGGTCGCCGACGCAGAATTTCCCGGTGCGGGAATCGCGCGAGAGGACAGTCTCCACGGCGCGCGCGCCCGTCTCCTGCCAGTGCCTCAGCCAGCGCGTTCGCGCCGCCTCGTCGAGGCCGAGTTCCTTCTCCAGGTATTTGCGCACGCGCGGCACGATGAAGGGATGCGTGTCGGCGACGAACATCTGCGCGATGGCGCGGGCATGCGCGCGCAGACGCCGGTCGGAGGGAAGCAGCGGCGGCTCCGGCTGCATCTCCTCCAGATACTCGATGATGGCGACGGATTCGGTGAGCGGCGGAGAGTCGCCGTCGACTAGCGTCGGCACCGCATGGCCCGGATTGAGCCTGGCGTATGCGTCGTCGAACTGACGCCCTTTCAAGAGGTCGATATATTCGCTGTCGTAGCTCAGGCCCTTGATGGCGAGCGCGATGCGCACGCGGTAGGCGGCCTGCGATCGCCAGAACGTGTAGAGCCGCAAAGCCATGTGTCCCCTCCCCGGTCGGCTCGCAGTCTAGCGCGTCTGCAGCCGGCAAATAAGAGGTCGACGGGCTTGCTTCAGACGGGCGTCGCCTCGCCGCCCTCCACGATGATCAGGTCCACCTCCCCGGCCCCGTTGCGGCGGAAGCTCGCAGCCTCAGAATATTCGGGCGAGGCGTGGCACGCGGCCGCCGCTTCGAGCGAGGGGAACTCGATCACCACGAAGCGGTGATATCTGTCGGTTCCCTCCATGATCCGGTAGTTGCCGCCGCGCGCCAGCACCCGGCCGCCGAACTTGCCGATGATCGCCGGAACGCGGTCGGTATATTTCTTGTATTCGACGGGGTCATGGATTTTTACGCGCGAGACCCAGTAGGCCGTCATGTCGACCTCCGCTCAATGCCTGCCTCGCGGCCGAAAGCGCTCTTGTCGCTGCACAGGAGTCCCGGACGGGCGGATCTCGTCCGGGACTTTTGGATCGGAATGATGCCGCTATTCCAAGGGATCAGGGATTGGCGGCCTTCCACTCCTCGATCGCCGCCTTCACGTCGGCCGGATCGAAGTCGTTCGCGGCTTCGTAGAAGGACGAATCGATGAAGGTGGCGGGATCGACCTCGGCGTCGATGACGCCGAATTTCACATAGGGGCCCTGAATTGCCTTCCATATGTCCGGCTGCGGCTGGCCGTGCTTCGGCGTCTGCGGCAGGATCATCTTCATCGAAGCGCTCAACAGAGCCTGCCCGCCCTCTTCGACCTCCCACTCTTCGGGAACGGACTTCTTGCACATGGCGGCGACGGCCTCGCGGTCGATTCGCGCGGCTTCCGCGGCCTTTGACCAGGCGCGCAGGAAGGCCGTCACGACCGGCCGCAACTCCTCGAGCCGCGGTTCATAGACGACCAGCGAGTTGGCCGGGTTCTCGGAAACCTCCGGCGGGGTGATGTCGCGGAACGGAATGCCGTTGGCGGCGACCACCGTCGCATCGTTGATACCCGCGGCAATCGCGGCCACGTCGCCGTCGCGCAGGGATTTTGCAAGCACCGGGCCGGCGTCGCCGACCACCACGGTCTTCACCTCGTCGATCGTATGTCCCGTGGCGTCGAGGGCCACCTGCAGCGTCACCTGATCGCGGTCGCTCGCCAGGCCGACGGTCGTCCCGACGAGATCGGCGACAGACTGTACGTCGCTGTCCGCCGGCACAAATACGATCTCGGGCGCGTACTGCATGCCCTCGAACACCACCTTGACCGGCTGATCGGCGTTCACCGCCTGGAAGGTCTGCGGCGCGTCGAGCATGACAAGGTCGGCCTGTCCGTTGCTCAGGAACGCCACGTAGGGAATCGTGGTGTCGGAAGCGAGCAGGGTCACATCCAGCCCCTCGTCCTCGTAGAAGCCGAGTTCTCGCGCGACGATCGCCGGGAACAGCGTGGTCGTGTTCTCGTTCGGCAGGAGAACGTTGATCGACTTGTCCTGCGCTTGAGCAGGCGCGCCGAGGGCCATTGCCCCGAATGCGGCGCAGGCGAGCAGCCGTCCGATCATGCTCGGGAATCCCTTCATCTCAGTTCCTCCCTCTCTCCGATGCGCTCTTTCAAAGTGGCGACATCATCCCTGCTGTCGGCCGCCGTTCTCTCTTTGGCGCGAGGTACGGAACGGAGCATCGCAATGCGCATGCTGCGCCGGGATTCTCGACATCCGGCGGCCGAAACCCTGCGATTTGAGCCTGTCACACTAGCGCGGGCGCCGATGCCTCCGAAATTATATCCTCTACTTGTCCTGATCACATTTCGTAATGCGATCCGGGCAATGCCCTTTCTCCCGTCAGCCCGACGCGTGCGACGGCGGCGGTCGGGAGGCATAATGCCTAGGCGATGCGAGCTCGAATCCGCGCCGCCGGCCTCAGCCGCGCTTCACGCCCGACATCGTCTCGAGGACCCTGAGCACCGCCGCGACGTCGAGGTTCCCCATCCCCATCCCGTTGCCGGCGTCGTAGACGGCGATTGTCGCCCGGAAAAGCGGCGTGGGCGAGCCGAGGGCGCTCGCAAACTTGCCGATCACGGACATGTCCTTCTGCCAGGTCGACAGCCGCATCGTCGCCGGCTCGTAGCGATCCTCCGCCATCATCGGCGCCCTGAGCTCGAAGATGCGCGAATTGGCGGCGCCGGCGCTCACCAGCTTGACCACCTGCTTCAGGTCGAGCCCGGCCTTTTCGGCGAGCACCATCGCCTCGGCCGAGGCGACGTTGTTGATCGCGACAAGGAGGTTTGCGACGAATTTCATCCGGCTGCCGTTGCCGAAGGGCCCGAGGTCGTGCGCCTCGCGCGAGAAACCGGCGAAGAGCGGCATCAACGACCCGATCGCCTGCGGGTCGCCGCTCGCATAGACGACGAGGTCGCCGGTCCGCGCCTGAGCGCCGGTGCCGGAAAGCGGGCAGTCGAGCGCAATGTGGCCACCCTCCTCCAGGACGCGGCGGATATCGTCCTTGTCCTCCAGCGACAGCGTGCTCGTCTCCACGACGATGCGCCGCCCTCCGGCGCCGGCGATCTCGCGCGCCACGGCGAGCGCCGCCGCGGCGCTCGGCAGGCTCATGATGACGGTCGGGACGCGACCGGCGACAGCCGCGGCACTGTCTGCAACCTCGACCCCGTCTGCCTCGGCCTCGCGCCGCCGGGACTCGTCGATGTCGTAGCCGACGGCTTGCCATCCCGCGCCCGCGAGGTTGCGCGCCATGGCGCCGCCCATGATCCCGAGCCCGACGACGCCGACCGCGCCCTTCATCGGTTCACCTCGTTGGATATCGACCGCCGTCACGCCGGCCTCTTCAGCTTTATCGAGTCCGGCACCGGCAGCGGCTCGTTCGGCCCGTCGAGAAATTCGACCGTCGTGAAGGCGAGATCGGCGTCGCCGATATTCTCCACGCTATGGGCAAAGTATTCGCCCGGTCCGAAGGTGAAGTGCTTCGTCTCGCCCTCGTAGTGGACGACATCGACAATCCGCCCGTCATGGTAGTAGCCGCGCGCCTTGCCGTCGGTGAGCGAAGTCCAGAAATAGGGGTTGACGTGGCGGTGGAAATTGCAGCGCTTTCCCGCCGGAATATGGAGATGCCAGACGCGCAAC
>DASWJZ010000020.1:0-10088 GCA_036396875.1 Propylenella sp. | reverse complement strand
GGCTGCGTTTCCGCGCCGACGCCATTCCCTGGCTGGTCGGGCTCTACATCACCGCCGCCTACTGGTTTACGTCATCGACGTCCTTCGCCAATCCGGCGGTCGCCGTCGCCCGCGCGATGAGCGACACCTTCGCCGGCATTCGGCCGATCGATCTCCCCGGCTTCATCGGGGCAGAGCTGATCGGCGGCGCGCTCGCGGTGATGGTCTTCGGCTGGCTCCTCCGGTCGAAGCGGGAGCCTTCGCCCGCATCGATCCGCGCGGCGATGCGCGAGAGCGCAACCGGACGCGACTGATCGACCCTACGGCAGCGCCGTTGCCCGTCTGCATTGCCGAGAATGTTGAAGGAGGCGGGCGACCGCGGGGCTTCGGCGTGTGGTCCGGGCGCGAACAGGAAAGTGGGAGGCTGATTTGCCGGGCCGGGCACTTTTGTGATTGGTCGGAGCGGCAGGATTTGAACCTGCGACCCCCTCGTCCCGAACGAGGTGCGCTACCAAGCTGCGCTACGCTCCGCCAAAGGCCCGGCGGATATAACGGCTGCCCCGGGTGGCCGCAAGGGCGCGCTGCGGGCGAGGCGGATTCGAGGCCCGAGGGGGCGAAACGCGCCGGGTCCTGCGCTCCGCGTCAGCGCCTTCATTGCGGCGGCGGGGCGACGGCGCTATATCGTCGCCGACCCCGAACGGTCCGCGTTGGGGCGTAGCCAAGCGGTAAGGCAGCGGGTTTTGGTCCCGCCACCCCAGGTTCGAATCCTGGCGCCCCAGCCATACTCTTAAGGGTTTATTCCAGACAGGGTCGG
Organism: Propylenella sp.; assembly: GCA_036396875.1. Taxonomy (GTDB): domain Bacteria; phylum Pseudomonadota; class Alphaproteobacteria; order Rhizobiales; family Afifellaceae; genus DASWJZ01. The sequence goes on along the minus strand of DASWJZ010000020.1, from coordinate 9,295 downwards.
CGGCCACGGGCACTAAGCCGCGGACACGCGCGGATTGCGGAACGGCGCCGGCACCCGGGTGGCTCAACGGGGCGGCGATGATCCCATGGCGGAACATTGCACCTCCTGCTAGGCTGGCCGCGATGGAAGGGGAGGGGTGGATGAGCCGTTTTGCGTCATGCGGCTTGCTTGCCGCACTCGTGGCGTCCGCGATGTTCTCAGCCGCGCCCGTGCTTGCGCAGGACGTCCTCTCCGCCGAGGGCGAGACGCCCGACGTCCGCATCGAGGTCCGCGATCTGAAGCGCGGCGACGGCGATACGGTGACCCTGCGGCTGCGGCTCGTCAACGAGTCCGGCGAGGAGTTCCAGGCCAGCTGCGAGATGCGCGAGCCGGGCGCGAACGATAGTTGCGGCGCCTTCAGCGGCGCCTATCTGCTCGATGCCGCCAACAAGAAGAAGTATCTGGTGGTGCGCGACACCCAAGGCACCTGCGTCTGCAGCGGCGTCGACAACCTCGCGGACGGCAAGAAGATGAACATCTGGGCGACCTATCCCGCTCCGCCCGCCGAAGTCACCGAGATGACCGTGATCGTGCCGCTGTTTGAGCCGATCGAAGGGGTTCCGATCAACTGAGGAGGGGTCCATGCGTCCTCTTCTCGTTGCGATCGTCGCGCTGCTTCTGACGGCGGCCGCCGCGGCCCAGGAGACCGAGTTCCGCGCGCTCGATATCGGCTTCCGCGCGCTCGATCTGGAATTTCGCGCGCTCGATCTGCAGATTGCCGAAACGGAGGTTGCGGGCGCCACCACCGATCTCGCCGTGGAGGAGACGGCGACGGAGATCCGGATCGCGCTCTCCGCCGACGTGCTCTTTGATTTCGACAAGTCCGACATCAAGCCGGAGGCGGCGGCGGCGCTAGGCCAGGTGGCGGCGGTGCTGCGCGAGCATCCCGGGCAGCCGGTCAGGATCGAGGGCCATACCGATTCGAAGGGCTCCGACGCCTATAACCAGGCCCTGTCGGAGGACCGCGCCCTGTCGGTCGGCGATTGGCTGGTGGAGGAGGAGGGGCTGGACGGCTCGGATTTCGACATCCTCGGCTATGGCGAAACGCGCCCGGCCGCGCCGAACGAGCATCCCGACGGCTCCGACGATCCGGAGGGGCGGCAGATGAACCGCCGCGTCGAGATCGTCATCGGCAAGGAGGGCTGACGCTTCGGAGCGGCCCGCGCGCCGGCGCGGGCGCACGCAACGAGATCATCCCAAGCATGCTCTTCACCCTAGGCTCTGCGCGCGACGCCATCGTCGATCGCAAGCGCCTGGATTTCGACCTTCCGCTCATCACCAGGCCCTCCTTGCCCTTCCAGTTTTCGCCGCGACAGGCGAAACTCCGCATCACGGAAGGAAGCGGAGGGGCCGGTTCATGGCCGATGAGGCCGAATTCGTCACGCTGACGGACGACGAGGATCTGGGACCGGTCCGCCCGGCCGGCCCGCGCTGGAAGGTGGCGATCGTCGACGACGACCCGGCCGTCCACACGGGCACACAGTTCGCGCTGCAGGATTTCAGCCTGCACGGCCGCGGTCTGGAGCTCTTTTCGGCGCGGTCGGCGGCCGAGGCGCGTGAGCTTTTTGCACAGCATCCGGACATGGCCGTCATCCTGCTCGACGTGGTGATGGAGACGGAGGGCGCCGGGCTGGAACTCGTCGAGTTCATCCGCCGCGACCTCAAGAACGAGACCGCCCGCATCATCCTGCGCACCGGACAGCCCGGCCAGGCGCCCGAGCGCCGCGTCGTGGTGGAATACGACATCAACGACTACAAGGCGAAGACCGAACTGACCGCCGACAAGCTGTTCACCGCGCTGACCGCAGCGCTCAGGAGCTACGAGCAGCTCATGAAGCTGGTCGAGACGCGGCGCGGCCTGGAGATCATCATCGACGCGGCGGCGTCGCTGTTCGACCAGCGCTCGCTGCAGCGCATGGCGGAGGGCGTGCTCACCCAGCTTGCGTCGCTGATGGCGGTGGAATGCGCCGGCATTCTCGTCCTTAGGGAAGAAGGCGCGGCCGGACTGTCGGTGCTCGCCGGCTCCGGCAGCTACCGCCATTATCTGTCGGCCGCCGGCGGGCGGCTCGAGGCGGAGCTGGAGCGGCTGATTCACGCCACGTTCGAGACGCGCCGCCACGAATTCTCCACCGGCCGCACCGTGCTCTACATGGGCACCGGCAGCGGCCGCGAGCTGGTCGTGCTCCTCGACGCCGACAAGCAGCTTTCCGACACCGACAAGGCGCTCGTCACGGTGTTCTGCAGCCGCCTCGCCGCGGCCTTCGACAATGTGACGCTCTATGAAAGGCTCGAACGGGCGAATGCGCGGCTTGAGGAGAAGGTCGCGCGCCGCACCGCGCAGCTCTTGGCGGCGAAGGAGCGCCTGGAGAACCAGAGCGAGCGCCTGAAGCGGGCGAACGCCTTCAAGAGCGAGGTGCTCGGCACCGTCGCCCACGATCTGAAGAACCCCCTCGGCGTCATCCTCGGGCGCACCGAAATCCTCGCTGAGTTGCTGTCGTCCGCCGTTCCGGACAACGGATCGCGCGCCCAGGTCGATCACATCCGGCAGTCGGCGCGCCGGCTGATCGCCATGGTCGACGACCTGATCGCCGATGCGCGGGCCGACGCCGTGGACATTTCCGTCCGCGCCTATCGCCTCGATCTCGGTCTGCTGGTTTCGGAGGTGTGCGAAGGCAACCGCAAGCTCGCCGCCGGCAAGGAGCAGGAGCTAGCCGTGGAGATCGAGCCCGACCTCCATGTCCGCGGCGATACCGAGCGGATTCGCGAGGCGGTCGACAATCTGGTCAGCAACGCCGTGAAATACAGCCCGATCGGCGGGAGCATCGAGGTCGCCGCCCGGCGCGAAGGGGGCGAGGCCATGATTCGGGTGGCGGACCGGGGGCCGGGCCTGTCGCCGGAGGATCTCGGCCGCGTTTTCGGGCGATTCCAGCGGCTCTCGGCCAAGCCGACCGGCGGCGAAAGCTCCACCGGCCTCGGCCTGTTCATCACCAAGCGCATCGTTGATCTTCACAAGGGCCGCATCTTCGTGGAAAGTGCCGGGAAGTCCGGCGGGGCGGTATTCACCATCGCCTTGCCGGCCGCGGGGGACCCTGACGCCGCATGAGCCAGCTGCAGCATATCTTCGTGGTCGACGACGAGGCAGCCGCCCGCGACATGATCGGCGACTACCTCAAGATGCACGGCTTCGTCGTGACGCTTTGCGACGGCGGCTCCTCGTTCCGCGCGGAGGCCGAGAAGGCGAAGCCCGATCTCGTCATCCTCGACCTGAATATGCCGGAGGAGGACGGGCTTTCGATCGTCCGTCACCTGAAGCAGACGAGCAACGTGCCGGTCATCATGCTGACCGCCACCGCGAGCCCGATCGACCGCGTCGTCGGGCTCGAGCTCGGCGCCGACGACTATATCGCCAAGCCCTGCGAGCTGCGGGAGCTTCTGGCGCGTGTCCGCTCGGTGCTGCGCCGCAGCAGCGCCGCCGCCGCGACGCCGGAAGGAACGCCGAACCGCACGGTGAAGCTCGGCACCAAATGGCTCGATCTCGACGCCCGCGCGCTGCGCGACGCGGACGGCAACGAACACCCGCTCACCGCTTCCGAGTTCAGCCTGCTCAAGGCCTTTGCCGAGAACCCGAAGCGCGTCCTGACCCGCGAGCGCCTGCTCGACCTCGCCCAGGCGCGCGACGCCGAGGCCTTCGACCGCGCGATCGACGTGCGAATCACCCGCATCCGCCGCAAGATCGAGCCCGATCCGGCGCATCCGCGCGTCATCAAGACGGTGCGCGGCGCCGGCTATGTCTTTTCGCCGGAGGCCGGCGAGAGCTGAGCGCCCCGCCCGCGCTCCCGCGGCCTGTTCCCAAGACGAAAGCCAATTGGCCGCGAGGCTGGGCAGGAAATCGATTGTTTCGTGCGGATGGTCCGCAAGAAACAATCGGGGCGGCCGACGAAACCGTTTTCCAGCTTCCACGAAAGCGCGGCGCAAAGGACCTCCGCTAGAACGGCGGCATCGATTGATTCCGATGGAGCGCGAGCGATCCACTGGAACTCGAGGGGTCGGGAGGGGAGAACATGATGAAGTCGCGCAAATTCCTCGCTGCCGCCGCGCTGACCGGCCTGAGCCTGTCGGCTGTCGGCCTGGTGGTTTCGCCGTTCAGCGCCAGCGCCCGCGTTTCAGCCGATACCGCGACGCTCGACGTCGCCGCCGCCCGCATCGGCGTCGCCTTCCAGTTGATCCCCGCCATCGAGCCCGCCCGTTCGCTGAAGATGGCCGCCCTCCGCGTCGCGAAGGGCGATCTGCTCGCCGGGCCCGGCTGCGGCGGCGAGACCTGGCCAAACGTCTCGCCCGGCTGCCTCGCAATGGCCGACGGCTCCGCCGCGCCGCGCGTGCGTTACATCACTGTCGGCAAGCAGCTCGGCGAAGCGACGACCGTGCTGATGCGGCTCCCGGCGCCCGAGGTCGCAGCCCGCTGATCGGCAGCAGCGGCCGCCGCCCGCAAGAGCCGCCAGCGTATGAACCAGTTTTCCGCAATACCGAATCCCCCGCCCGGCGTCACGACCGCATCTCGCCCCCCTCCGCCCCCCTCTGGTAAGATCGGTCGACGCCGGGCGCGGGGTCCCGGAACGGGCGGGGTAATGCGGATCACCTACCGGATCTTCCTGGTCGGAGCCATTCCGATCACGATCGCGGCGGCCATCGCGCTCGCCGCCTTCGTGCTGCTGAACGAAGCGGATCGCGCCCGCTCCGGCGCGGTGCTCGCCGGCACGATCTATCGCAATCTCTTGTCCGCCCGGACCGCGCGCGACGATTTTCTCGATGCCTCGCGTGGCGACCGCACGCGCTCCTATGAACTTTTTCTCACCTACGCCGAGCAGGCGCGCTTCGACCTGCGGCGCCTCGCCGGCGTGCTCCGAGACCCCGACCATGTCGAGGCGACGGCAGCGGCGGCGAGCGCGATCAACCTCTACCGGGAGGACATGCGTCGGCTGGTTGACGTGACCCTCCGCAACGACAGCCTTGTGGCGGAAATGGCGGACCGCGCCAATTCGCTCGTGGCGCTCACCGACGAAGCGCGCGAGCGGCAGCACCAGTCAAACGCCGATATCGTCGAGACGCTCGCGGAGAGCGACCGCAAGCTCCGGCTCGCCCGCGACATCGTCGATCAGGCGCATGAGCTCACCGCGGCGATTTCGAGCCTCGAACTGGCAAAGGCACGCGAAGCGCAGGCCGAGGGCGGCGGCGAAACGGAGACCACCGGCGAGCGGCAATCCGAGCTTGGCCGGATGCGCGGCGCCGCGGCTAGGCTTTCCGAAGCGCTGGTGGCGGCCGGGCGCAACGAGGCGGCGCGCGATCTCGGCCGGCTGCTGATCGTCTACGAGATGAGCATGGCGCGCGTGCCGGACGCGGCCCTTGCCGCTGAGGCGGCGCGAAGCGTCGGCCCGCCGGGGCCGGCGCTCGCCGACTGGGTCGAACGCATGCTGAAGGTCTATTCGACCGAGCAGCGCGCGCTGCACGACGAGGTGGCGGAGCTTCTGACCTATTCGGTGCAGGCGGCAGAGACCGAGCAGGCCACCCAGAACATCGCGATCGAGACGCTGAAGCTCAGCAACCGCACCGCCGCCGCGCTCGCGGCCCGCGACGCCGAGGCGGCTTCCCGCATCCACGACGACAGCCTGCCGCTGACCGACACCATGGCCTCGATGCCGATCTCCCCGCTCATCCAGTCGGAGATGATCGACGCCATCGACCAGTGGCGCGCGCGGCTGGCCACGACCATCGACGGGCTCAGCGAGCAGCGGCGGCTGCTCGACGACATGGACGCCACCACGCGCCGGATGATCGACGGCGCGCGGTTCCTGAACGAGACGCTGACGCGCAATGCAGAGCGGATCGGCGGTCTGGTGCGCAACATCCTGATCTTCGGCGCAGCGGCAGGTCTGCTGTTGGGATCGGTGACCGGCCTTGCGGTGGCGCGCTCCATCACCCGGCCGCTCAGCCGCCTGCAGAGCCGGATGGTGGAGCTGTCGGAGAATTCGCGCGCCGGTCCGATTTCGGATTTCGATCGCCGCGACGAACTCGGCGACATGGCGCGGGCGACGAATGTGTTCATCACCGAGATCGGCCGCCGCGAGCAGGCGCTGCGGAAATCGAAGGATCGCGCCGATGCCGCGTTGCTCGAATTACAGAAGACGCAGACGGACCTGATCCAGGCGGAGAAGCTCGCCTCGCTCGGCCAGCTGGTCGCCGGCGTCGCGCACGAGATCAACACGCCCCTCGGCATCGCCCTGACCACCTCGACGCTGCTGGGCGAGGAATCGAAGCGCTTAGCCGAGGCGGCGGCGGGCGGCAAGCTGCAGCGTTCGGTGCTCGACCGCTTCGTGGAACGGATGCGGGATGGGACTTCGCTTCTCTACGCCAATCTCACGCGCGCGGCCGACCTCGTGCACAGCTTCAAGCAGGTGGCGGCCGACCAGGCGAGCGGCGAGCGCCGCCAGTTCAAGATGGACGAATGGCTGGCCGATCTGCTCACCAGCCTGAGCCCGGTGCTGCGCAAGACAAAGCACGAGATCGCGATCGAATGCCCGCCGGAGGTCAACGTCGACACCTATCCGGGCGCGCTCGGCCAGGTGCTCACCAACCTCATCACCAACGCGATCACGCATGCCTACGACGAGGGGCAGTCCGGCCTTCTGTCGATCCGCGTGAGCGAGCCGCGGATCGATACGGTGCGCATCGTCTTCTCCGACGACGGTCGCGGCATTCCGCCCGAGAACACGGGCAAGGTCTTCGATCCCTTCTTCACCACCGGCCGCCGCTCCGGCTCGACCGGCCTCGGGCTGCACATCGTTTACAACCTCGTGACCAGCCGGCTGCAGGGGCACATCAATCTCTACAGCAAGGTGGGCAAGGGGACGCGCTTCACCATCGACATCCCGAAGATCGTGTCGGAGGCCGCTGCCGAGGTCGCGCCGGATCGGGCGCAAATGTTCGCAGGAGTCTAGAGGGAATGCGTATTTTCTGGACCGGCGCGCTCGCCGCCGGTTTCGCGTTGATGGCGGGCGCGGCGGCGTCGAAGACGCTCGTCTTCTGCTCCGAGGGCAATCCGGAATCGCTCAATCCGCAGATCGTGACCACCACGACCGGCATCAATGCCGGACGCCCGTTCTTCAACAGCCTGGTTGAGTTTCCCCCTGGCTCCACCGAGCCGGTACCCGCCCTCGCCGAGTCGTGGGAAGTTTCGGACGATGGGCTTGAATACATCTTCCATCTGCGCCGCGGCGTGAAATTCCATTCGAACGCCGGGTTCACGCCTGGCCGCGAGATGAACGCCGATGACGTGCTCTTCTCCTTCGAGCGGCAATGGAAGGAGAACCATCCCTATCACAACGTCGGCGGCACCAATTACGACTACTTCAAGGATACGGGGATGCCCGAGCTTCTCAGGTCGATCGAGAAGCTCGACGACCATACCGTGCGCTTCCGGCTGACGCGGCCCGAGGCCCCGTTCCTCGGCAACCTAGCAATGCCCTTCAACAGCATTCAGTCGGCGGAATATGCAGGACAGCTTCTTGAGGCGGGAACGCCGGAAAGGCTCGATGCCGAACCGATCGGCACCGGCCCCTTCACTTATGCCGGGTTCCAGCCCGACATCGCGGTCCGCTACCGGGCGTTCGATTTCTATTGGGGCGGCCGGCAGCCGATCGACACCCTTGTCTTCTCCATCACGCCAAACGCCGCGGTTCGCCTTACCAAGCTGCGGGCGGGGGAATGCCATGTGATCGCGTTTCCGAGCCCCGACGACCGCGCCTCGATCGAGGCCGATCCGCAGCTCTCTTTCCTCGAGCAGGAAGGCTTCAACATCGCCTATCTCGGCATGAACACGCTGCGGCCGCCCTTCGACGACGCGCGCGTCCGCCGCGCCGTCAACATGGCGATCGACAAGACGGCGATCGTCGAGGCCGTCTATCAGGGCGCGGGCGCCGTGGCGAAGAACCCGATCCCGCCGACGCTCTGGTCCTACAACGACGACATCGAGGACTATCCTTACGATCCCGCTGGCGCGCAGGCGTTGATGATCGAAGCGGGCCTGGCGGAGGGTTTCGACACCGACCTCTGGTACATCCCGGTCAGCCGGCCCTACAATCCGAACGGCAAGCGGGTCGCCGAAATGATCCAGGCGGATCTGTCGAAGATCGGCATTCGCGCCACGCTGAAGACCGACGACTGGCCGGTCTATCGCGCCAGGCTGCAGGCAGGCGGGACCTCGATGGCGCTTTACGGCTGGACCGGCGACAACGGTGACCCCGACAACTTCCTCAACGTCCTGCTCGGGTGCACGGCAGCGCGCGAAGGCGGCAACAACATCGCCAAATGGTGTCACCCGGAATACGACCGGCTGGTCACCGAAGCGAAGCGGATCGGCGACCGGGCGCAGCGCGAGGCGCTCTACCGCGAGGCGCAGGAGATCTTCCACGCCGAGGCGCCCTGGGTTCCGCTGGCGCACTCGATTGTGTTCATGGCGACCCGCGCCAATGTGGAGGGGTTCAAGATGGACCCGCTCGGGCGTCACGCCTTCGAAGGCGTCGATCTGAAGGAATAGCGACGGGCCTCTCGCCGCGGCAGGGGGCGCTACGCCTGGCGGCGATCCGTCGGCTGCGCCGCGTAATAGGCGCGCTTCGCCCGGTACATCCTTGCGTCCGCGCGCTTGGCGACGTCCTCCAGCCGTTCGCCGGGGCGGCTCGTCGCGGCGCCCATGGAGAGGGTGATCGCGGCGGCGGAATAGAACTGGTTGTTGAGGCCGACCAGCTTCTCGATATGCTCCATTACCGCTTCGCCGCCGTGCGCGTCCGTGCCGGGCAGGAGGATGGCGAATTCGTCGCCGCCGATGCGGGCGGCATGGCACGGCGGGTCGACCGCCTTGTTCAGCACCTCGCCGATGCGCCGGAGCAGCGCGTCCCCCGCCGCGTGGCCAAGCTGATCGTTCGTCGACTTCAGCTCGTTAAGGTCGGCGATGATGATGGTGACGGGAGATGGCCGCTTGCGCTCCAGCCGGTTCAGCTCGTCGACGTAGAAGGAGCGGTTGTAAGTCCTGGTGAGCACGTCGTGCTTGCCGAGATACTCCAGGTAGGCTTCCGCCTTCTTGCGGGCGGTGATGTCGGTCAGCGCGACCTGCACGTGCGACCAATCGGCCTCGTAGCCGGGGAGCACGGAGAACTGCAGGTGAAGATGCAGCTCCGTGCCGTCGAGCGAATAGTTCACCACTTCG
>DASWJZ010000019.1:0-4220 GCA_036396875.1 Propylenella sp. | reverse complement strand
CCCCATAAAAAGAAGAAGACGGATGACGGATACGACTTCCGCGACGATCCCGCCTGGCTGCGTGCCGAACTCGCTCGACGGCTGGACGTACTTAGCGCGGTCGATGACGAAGCCGGAGCGGGAGGCGTTCATCGCGACGCTGCCGGCTCCGACGATCAGGGAGCACCTGGCGACATTCGGTGACTGGGGCATCGCACTGGTCGGCGAAACGCTCGCCGACGTGCGCGACGTGATGGTGGACGGCGAGACCGGGCTTTTGAGCCTCGACTGGGGGGAGGAGCGCCCGCGCTGGATCGGCCACCGCCGGCGGGTAGAGCTGCCGAACGGAGCGGTGGCGATGGCGTTCTCGTCGGAGGATCCGGAGAGCCTGCGCGGGCCGCAATTCTCCGCCGCCTGGTGCGACGAGCTGGCGAAGTGGAAATATCCGGAGGCGACCTTCGACATGCTGCAGTTCGGGCTGCGGCTTGGCGGCCGCCCGCGGCAGGTGGTGACGACGACGCCGCGCCCGATTCCGCTCCTAAAACGGCTGCTCGCCGACGCGGAGACGGTGGTGTCGCATACGCGCACGGCGGACAACCGCGGAAATCTGGCCGCGGCGTTCCTGAAGAGCATCGTCGCGCGCTACGCCGGGACGCGGCTCGGGCGCCAGGAACTCGACGCGGAGGTTCTGGAGGACCGGACCGACGCGCTCTGGCGGCGCGCCGACATCGAGGCTTGCCGGGTGGCGGCGGCGCCGGAGCTCAGGCGCATCGTGGTGGCGGTCGACCCGCCGGCCGCCTCCGGGGCGGGCTCCGACGCCTGCGGCATCGTGGCGGCGGGGCTTGACCCCGACGGCGTCGGCTACGTGCTCGTCGACGCGACGGCGGAGCGGCTGACGCCGGCGCGCTGGGCGAAGCGGGCGGTCGATCTCTGCCACCGGCTCGAGGCCGACCGCATCGTGGCGGAGGTGAACCAGGGCGGCGAGATGGTGGAGGCGGTGATTCGCCAGGCCGATGCGAGCGTGCCGGTCGAGACGGTGCGCGCCTCGCGCGGCAAGTGGCTGCGCGCCGAGCCGGTCGCGGCGCTCTACGAGCAGGGGCGGGTGAAGCATGTCGGCGCCTTTCCGGCGCTCGAGGACGAGATGTGCGATTTTGTCCTCGGCGGCCTTTCCTCGGGGCGCTCGCCCGACCGGCTCGACGCGCTGGTCTGGGCCTTGTCGGCGCTGATGCTCAGACGGGACGGGAAGCCGCGGGTGAGGGGGATTTAGGGCGGCAGTCGGAGAGTAGGGCAGTCTGCAGTCGGGCTACTGCTCCTCGAAAAAAGGGCCGCGCGGCGGCGCCGGCGGCCCAAGTCTAGGGAGGAAACGCCCCTATGGGGGCATGTTCAGAATAGGACTCGCGTTGCAGTGCAGCAAGGGGCGCGCCCCCTCTCGTGCCCAAAAGATGAGCACGTGGCATTTTGGTCGCAAATCTGGCCAACCGATTGGCAGACGGGGAGAAAAAGCGCGGCGAAGGCAGCCGGCCAGTAGGATGCCGGCGCCCGGGCCCCCGTTTTTGGCTCTGGGGGCGGTGGGCGCGGGCCTGCGTCGGCAGACTCGAGCGGCACTCGCCCAAGCGAAGAAAAAAGGGCCGCGCGGCGGTGCCGGCGGCCCAAGTCTAGGGAGGAAACGCCCAATGAGGGCAGGCCCGATATAGGCGTCGTGCTGCAGTGCAACAACCCCCCTGGCGGGATGCTGGCATGCGAAAACCGCATGAAGCGACCGGAAATTTCCTGCGGCGGGCTGGCAGCGGCGGCCTATTCCGCCTCCGCCAGCGGCTTGCGGGCGGGGAAAGAGATCAAGCGGTGGAACCGCAGTTCGTTGCCGGCCTCGACGACGAGTGCGGCGTAGCCGCCCTCGTAGTGCAGATCCCTCCCTTCGACCGTGATGTCCTGCGTGAAATTGCCGACGCCGAAGATCTTGTCACCGACCGTTTCCACGTGCAGCGGCTCAATGCTGAGCTTTTCCGTCGGTCCGAGCGTGGCGAGCCATTCGCGGATCGCGGCGCGGCCATCGAGCGTATCGCCGAGCGGCGTCCAGTATTTCGCGTCTTCGGTGAAGAGCGCCGCGAGCCGATCGGCGTCGCCGCTCTCCCAGGCGTCCGAAATGCCGCCGTAGAACGACGCGACCCGGCTCTCGAGCCCAACGGTCTGCGCGACCGCCTCGACGGCGAACAGCGCGGCGGCGACGCAGGCAAGAACTCGAATGGATTTCAGGCAACGCATGCGGCCCTCCCGTATCGGTTGCATGCGGACGCTAGCCCTTCGCGCCGCCGCCGGCAAACGGCTCGAACGCGGCGCGATCCGAAGACGGAACGCTGAGATGGAGGCGACATGCTCGGATGGCTGACGAAACGCGCGCGCGCCGGCGTGCCCGGCGGCGGCGCCCATGCGCCGGACGCCAAGGCGTCGAAGGCCGGCGCGATCATCGCGCTCCACAGCGCCGGCCGTCCGGTCTGGACGCCGCGGAGCTACCAGGCGCTGGCGCGGGCGGGCTATATGCGCAACGCGGTGGTCTACCGGGCGGTCCGAATGGTCGCAGAAAACGCCGCCGCCGTGCCCTGGCTCCTCTACGAGGGCGCGCGCGAACTCGACGAGCATCCGCTGCTTGCGCTCCTTGCGCGGCCGAACCTGCACGAAGCCGGGCCGGATTTTCTGGAGGCGCTTTACGGGCACCTTCTGGTCGCCGGCAATTCCTATGCCGAAGCGGTCACGGTGGACGGCGCGATCCGCGAACTCTATGCGCTGCGGCCCGACCGGATGAGCGTGGTGCCGGATTCCTCAGGCTGGCCGGCGGCCTTCGAATATGCCGTAAACGGCAGGACGGTGCGCTTCGCCCAGGACGGCGACGGACCGACGCCGCCCATCCTGCATCTCAAGGAATTCCATCCGCTCGACGATCATTACGGCTTTCCGCCGCTCGAGGCGGCGCAGACGAGCCTCGACGTCCACAACGCGGCAAGCGCCTGGAACAAGGCGCTGCTCGACAATGCGGCGCGGCCGTCCGGCGCGCTCGTCTACAAGAGCGAGCACGGCGCCAATCTTTCGGAAGAGCAGTTCGAACGGCTGCGCGACGAGCTGCAGGCGAATTTCTCCGGCGCCGGAAATGCCGGACGCCCGCTGCTGCTCGAGGGAGGGCTTACCTGGCAGACGATGAGCCTCTCGCCGCGCGACATGGATTTTCTGGCGCTGAAGAACGGCGCGGCGCGGGAGATCGCGCTCGCCTTCGGCGTGCCGCCGATGCTGATCGGCATTCCGGGCGACAACACCTACGCCAATTATCGCGAGGCGAACCTCGCCTTCTGGCGGCAGACGGTGCTGCCGCTCGCGGCGCGTTTCGCGAGCGCCTTCACGGCGTGGCTCGGCCCGGCCTTCGGGGAGGGATTGCGGCTCGCGCCCGACCCCGACCGGATCGAGGCGCTCTCCGTCGAGCGCGAGGCGCTGTGGCGGCGGGTCGGTAAGGCGGATTTTTTGACGCCGCAGGAGAAGCGCGAGGCGGTGGGGTATGGGGCGATGCAGTAGTGCTCGGTAGAGCGGGCTCGGCGGCCGGGTCTGTTATAGACATACATGCCGCACTACGTCTATAACTTGGTTATAGACAGAAACTGACGAATCTGTCTATAACCTCCCGATGGGGCCGATACCGCTCACGCTGCAGACGCTTTACGCCGACCTGGTGCAGCAGGTTCATAGCGCGCCGGCCGAGCGAGGGACGGTCTACAGGCAGACCGTCAAGGGGATCGAATACCTCTATGTGAGGACAACAGTCGGCGCCGTGCGGCGGGATCGCTTCCTTGGACGGGCTGACGATCCGGCGGTGCAGGCGCGGGCCGAGACAGCGAGAAACGAGGCGAGGCGCGCCGCCGAAAGACGCAATACGGTGCGCATCCTGCGAGCGCAAGGCGTGCCGGGGCCGGCGGCCGAGCTCGGGCGCGTGCTCGATGCGTTGGCGGATGCGGGTCTCTTCAAGGAGGCGGTGCTCGTCGGAACCGCCGCCTACCAGTGCTATTCCCCGATCGTCGGCGCGGCGCTGCCGGCGGCTGCTCTGATGACGCGGGATGCGGATCTCGCCACGGCGACGCTGGCGCTCGCGTCCGATGAAGGCGCGGAGACGCTCGAAATCATCTTGAAGCGGGCCGATCCGACCTTCGGTCCAATCCCCGGGCTGAGCCGCAAGGCGCCGCCTTCGCATTTCAGAAGCGCGT
>DASWJZ010000018.1:0-26435 GCA_036396875.1 Propylenella sp. | reverse complement strand
GCCGAGGGATCAATAGGTCAGCACGACGTCGGCGGCGGCCGCGAGCCGGACGAGGACATCGGGCATCGCAAACTCTGCCGGCTTACCGGCGAGATCGGCATCGCTCAGTCCCCGTGCCTTGGCGGACATTCCGGACACATGGAAGCGCGCGCCGCCCTCCGCCAGCGCCTTGTAGTGCGCGCCCAGACTCCCCGTGCCCTTGCCCTCAACGCTCGAAAGCGCCGCGTACCCGATCAGCGACGCGCCGTCGCCGGCGAGAAACAGGTCGACGCTGTGGCCTTCCTTCAGGGCGGAAAGGGCCACGAGGAATCCAAGCGCGGCCTTCGTCGGATTGTCGGGGCCCGTATGGATGTGAATGAGGAATTTCGACATGACCCAGCCATCCCTGCTGCCACGGCGCGGATGGATAATGGGGATTCGCCAAGGGGTCGAGCCCTGACAACCGCGCAAGGCCAATCGGCGCGACAAGGTCGTCTTTCGAAGCGAGGAGGGAGGATGCTCAGAAGGTCGGCGGCGTGTTGATCCACAGAATCCGGGCGGTGCCGTGCCCGGTGTTTCGATATGAATGAGGCTTGTCGGAGCGGAAATTGAAGGAATCGCCGGCTTTGAGCAGGTAGGCCTTGTGATCGACCGTCAGCTCGATCTGGCCCTCCAGCACATAGCCGAATTCCTCCCCTTCATGCACCAGGTCGCCGTCGCTCCCGCCGCCGGGATCGATGTGATTGATGTAGCCGGTGAGCAAATGTCTGCCGGCGCTCGGGATCAGGGCTTCGAGCTGAATGCCGTTCCCTTGCCGGACCTGGTCCATCTCAATGACCGGGCGCTCGCCCTTGCGCAGCACCACATTGTATGGACCGGCATCCTGCAGAAAGAGGCCGGCGACCGGCATGCCGAGCGCCGAGGCGACGCGGTGAATCATCTTCAGCGAAGGGTTTGCTCGGCCGGTCTCGATTTTCGATAAAAGCGACTCCGAACAGCCGGCGGCATCTGCCAGCTGCTTCAGCGTCAATCCTTTCAGCAGACGCGTGTGCTTCATCTTCAATCCGACGCGCAGCTCCGAGCTGGCGGGACCGTCGCCCTTCGGACTGATTGCGGGTCTGTTCATGCCTCTCCTTGGGCCGCCACCGGCCGGCGCGGCGCCTCTCGTTCAGACGGCTCTTTGCTGCAGGAGCCCGGTCGCGTCAGCCGCGCCCGGCATTTCCAGCCCTCCTACGATGTGCTATCCATCAAGAACATTTCATATCAGTCAAGGGAATTTCCCTTATGACAGGAATCGCGAAGCCGCTCGCGAACTATGCTCCATATCGCCGGGCGGGCGACCTTGTCTATTTCGCGGGGATCGTGGCGGCCGATCCGGACCGGGGCCGGGTCATCACCTCCTATGCCGATCTTCCCGCCGATGTTGCGCGCTCGCTCGGCGCGACCGGCGAAATGTCGGTGGACTCCAAGGAGGCGCCGATCACAGCGCAATCCTGGTACATCCTCGACAGGCTGCGGCAGACCGTGGCCGAGGCGGGCGGCTCGCTTGCGGACGTCGTGAAGCTCACCCAGTACTTCACCGACCTGCGGGATTTCCCGATCTACAATCGGATCCGGCGAAGCTTCTTTGGCGACACGCCGCCGGCGAGCACGGTGGTGCGGGTCGTGGAGCTGCTACCCACGCCCGAGTCCCGGCTGGAGGTCGAGGCGATCGCGCATATCCCGAAGCCTGGTTGACCATCGTGCCGGCAGACGCGAAACGGAGGGGTGACGTAAGCGAAAAGCGTGTGATGCTGAGACTTAATCAGCAGCAGCTCGAGCTTATCGATAAAACCGTCGCCGGCGGAGAAGCGAGCGACCGCGGTGCGCTTATCC
The DNA here is from genome assembly GCA_036396875.1 of Propylenella sp. GTDB lineage: Bacteria > Pseudomonadota > Alphaproteobacteria > Rhizobiales > Afifellaceae > DASWJZ01. Next base: position 24,581 of record DASWJZ010000018.1, on the reverse strand, counting down.
GACGCGCCCTGAAGGAGTTCGCCGCGCGGCATCCCCCGGCCGGAAATCAGGGTCGGAGGAGCAAGAAATGACCGACCGGAAAGTTGTGCAGGAGTTCCTGCTCGAGCCGGCCACCGGAAAGGCCGTTGAAGTCAGAAAGGGGCAGATCCTCCGTATCGCGCAGGTCGAGGGCGGGCAGTGCGCCGATTTCAACTGCTTCAATCTCCATGATTACAAGGAGTTCTTCCACACCGGCAGGACGCGCCATATGCACGGCCTGCATCCGACGAAGGGGCATTTCCTCTGGTCGGCGCCGCCGCGCGAGCGTCCGATGATGTACATCCTGGAGGACACGGTCGGCACCAACGACATCCTCTATCCGCGCTGCAGCGCCTTTCTCTTCGAGTATCATTACGGCCTGCCGGTTCACACCAATTGCCACGACATCCAGGCGGAGGCGCAGCGCGAATACGGGCTGACGCCGGACGACGTGCACGACTCCTTCAACTTCTTCATGCACACCGGCATCGATGCCGGCGGACGGCCTTTCATCGCGCGGCAGACGGCGAGGAAGGGCGATTTCGTCGAGCTGCTCGCGATGATCGACGTGCTCGCTGTCCCCAATGTCTGCGGAGCGGACGTGATGGCGACGAGCGATTTCGAGCTGAAGCCGCTCCGGGCCTCGATCGCAACCGCAACCGAGGAGGATATCGCACGCGCCCCGGCCTGGCCGGCATTCGAGAATCAACGCACTCCCGACAGGTTCAGAAACAATGTCATAAAGGCCGACCGTCCCCTCCGCCGCGATCCCGACTACGCGCCCGAATTCACGAACTACCCCATTGTCCTGGAGGAGCTGGGGGTCGAGCTTCCGGACGACGAGTACCGGCAGCTTCACGCGCTTATGGCGACGGGGCTATATGGCGCGACGGACGGCGATGCGCTCCGCTATGTGCTCTTCAGCTGGTGGATCGAGAATTTCATGCAGGGCCCGAAGCACTTCGAGGATTTGAAGGCCTGACGCCGGCGCGAGCACCGGTCAGGCGCTCCGCCGCGCGGCCGGCGATCTGCCGAAGGTGGCGAGCGCCTCCTCGCTCTTCATCACCCAGCCGAAGGCGGCGCGCATACAGGCAAGGGCGGCGTCGTGCAGGGCCGGGCCATCCATCGTGTCGACGCAGTCCTCGATGCACACGGCGGCATAGTCGAGCACGCTCGCGCGGATGAAGGTGGCGAGCACGCAGCTGCTCGTGTTCACGCCGGTAATGAGGAGCGTGTTGATTCCATGCCGCCTGAGCATGAAGTCGAGATCGGTCGCAACGAAGCAGTCGTAACGTTTCTTGGTGTCAACAACCCAATCCCGTTCCGGGTCGTACAGGGCCGGCATGATCTCGCAGCCGGGCATGCCCTCGATATTGTGCCGCTCGACGTTCTTCCTCGAGGCGGACGGATTGTCGGCGCGCGTCCGCCAGAACGGGTTGGATCGAATCTCGGCGTCGTCGCGGTACTTGGTGACGAGATGCACGATCGGGATGCCGGCATCGCGGCAGCCGGCGAAAAAACGCCGGTTCGCTTCGACCATCGCGGCGGCTTGCTCAGGCTTGAGCGGCATCGTGGCGACGGTCTGGTCGAGATGGCCGCGATGAAGGTCTATCGCGACCACCGCCGGCCGGCTCACATCCACGCCGAATTCCATATCCGTCTCCTCAATCCGTCGCCGCGACGCGGGGGTGCGCGATCGTCACTCAGCGGCCGACCCGCTTCGGCCCAAAGTTCTCTGATCGATGCCGAACCGGTCGGCCAGCCAGTCGCCCATCTTCTCCTGGCCGATCGTCGGATTGTCATGCTGGCAATGTTCGGCGCCGGTCTCCTCCTCGCCGATCATCTCCAGCGTGATGTCCACGCCCTTCGCCTTCGCATAGTCGTAGACCTTGAGCGCCTGCTGCACGCTCAGCACGTCGCTGCCGCCGTGGCAGATGAGATAGGGGCACCGGATCTTGTCGATATGCCCTTCGAGGACGAAGTCGCGGCCCTTCTCGAACGCCTGCTGCATCGAGGATACCCCGAACACCCATTTGATGTGGCCGGCGAGGCCATGGCTCTCGTCCGCCTTGCCCCAGAGCTCGTTCACGCTCCAGACCGCCCCGTGCGAGATCGCCGCCGCAAGGCGGTGCTCGTAGGAGGCGGCGCGCGCCGCGTAGAAACCGCCGAGGCTGGAGCCGGACACCGCGATGCGGCCGGTGTCGATATCCTTCCGCGTCTCCAGATAGTCGATCATGACGCCGACCGGTACGTTGTAGTCGGCGCGGTTCGGGATGCCGTGACGCCGGAGCGTGCCGCCCTGGCCCGGGCCGTCGACCATCAGCACCGAGATGCCGCGCTGCAGCGGCGCGCGCGCCGTCATGAACCACATCTCGTCCTTGAAGCTGTCGAGACCGCCGAAGGCGATCAGCACCGGCTGCCGCTCGCCGCCGACGGGACTGCGCAGGAAATAGGCGTACATCGCGCCGGACTCGTAGGGGATCGTGACCTCCTCGAGCGGCGGGCGAAGGTAGCGGCCCCAATTCTTCGAGCACCGCTCCAGCCGATCGAACACCTGAAGCCGGCGGGGATCGTCCCCGGCCAGCCAGAACTCCGCCTGCCGGTAGTAATCCACTGCGCGCAGCCAGCACGCCTTGGCGGTCTCGACATGTCCCTTCGCTTTCTCGGCATCGCCGCGGGCATGGTTGCGTTCGGCGACCTTCAGCCATTCTCGGTGCCAGCTTTCCTTATCGCCCGGAACCATCCGGCTCGCGGCCTGAAAGCACTCGCTGATCGCCCCGCCACCCTCCTGCGTTTCGCCGAGCGCGCGGCGAAACTGATACGCCATCCATGGATGCTCCGGCCAATGATGCCATCCATAGGGCTCGTAGTGCGCATCCCGGCGGGACGTCACCGTGTCGATGAGCTTCTGCTCTGCAGCCAAAGAATTCTTCCTGTGCGAGGGACCAAGGCGTCCGCGAGCCGTGCCAAAACCCGGCGCGGGAGGCTAGCGCCGGCCCTCTATCTGTCAAGGCGCTTGAATGACGTTCCAAGGTCAAGAATCAGGCGGGGCCGGCAAGCGGGCGCGCCAGTTCCAGGAGCGCAGCGTCCGAAAACGGCGGGCCAATCAGCTGCAGGCCGACCGGATGGCCGCCGTCGGTGCGACCGGCGGGGAATGCCAGCGCCGGCAGGCCGAGATAGTTGACCGGGCGGTTGAGACGAAGAAACTCCGCGCTGAGCGCTCCGACTGCCGCTTCGTCCGCCGCCTCTTTGTCCGTCAGTCGCGGCGCTGCGCGCGGAACGACGGGGCACAGAATCGAATCCACCTCGGAGAAAAGCTCGATCGCCTTGCGCAGACAGATGCCGCGCAGCCGCAGCGCCCGGACATAGTCGATCCCGTCGTAGAGGAGACCGGGCAGCAGGCGCTGCCGGATCATGGAAGGATACCATTCCGGATGCGACGCAAGTCCGGCGACATGGATCGACGCCGCTTCGACCGCCGTGACGATGCCCGCGGCCGGATTGAGCGCTTTATAGTAGGGGAGGCTTACATCCCGAAGCTCGGCGCCCATGCCGCGCAGCGAGTCTCGGACGCCCTCGAAGGCACGGAGCGTCGCTGGGTCGCAACCTGACAGCAAGGCCGGATCGATCCCGATCCTGGGGGGGCGGGCTTCTTGGCGCGGCCATCCCCCGCCCGGCAGCCCTGGGGCAAGGACGCGGAGCACGCGGGCGATGAGCAACGGATCGCGTCCGAGGAGGCCGATCGTGTCCTGCGAGAAGCTGAGCGGGACAAGTCCCCGGTCCTCAAGCAGGCCATGCGTCGTCTTCAGCCCCCAGATTCCGCACAAGGCGGCTGGAACCCGCACCGAGCCGCCCGTGTCGGTGCCGAGAGCAAACGCCACCGCTCCCGTCGCCACGGCGACGGCGGAGCCGCTCGACGAGCCGCCGGTGACCAGATCGCCGCCGAGCGGATGCGACACCCGCCCGAAGAATGGATTGATTCCCACCGGCAGGTAGCACCAGGGGTCCATGTTGGTGGCGCCGACGGCGATCGCCCCGGCATTCTCCAGCGCCGCGATCGTGCCGCTGGCTTCGCCGCCGGTCCAGCGATGGCCGTGTCCGACGCCGGCGGTCGGGCGCCGGCGCGGCGTGACGAACACGTCCTTGTAGGCGAACGGCATGCCCCGCAGCGGCGCCGCCTCGGAACCGTGGGGCAAAGCTGCTCCCGGTCCCGCATCGCTTCCGAATATCTCGATGAAGGCGTTGTGCGCCGCCTGGACGCTTTCCGCCTGCGCAAGCAAATCGCCGAGGCCGGTCTCAACGGGGCGGTGCGTCGGAGCCTGTCCGCTCGCGCGGTATCCGCGGCGGGCATCAGCGAGGAGTCTCGCGAACAGCCCCGGATCGTCCGAATCGCCAATGGGCAAGGGGAGGGGGCCGAAATCCGCCAGGACGCGTGCGGCGTCCTCGCCGGCGCGTTCCGCCTCCGCCGCTTTGATCGCAATGCCCCATCGGCGGATGCGCTCGGCCGCCGCAGCGTTGCCCGTCATGTTCCGGCGTCGCCGCTCAGGTGCCGACGCGGAGCGGCGCGGTCATCTTCCTGAGGCACGCCATGACCGAGAGCGCGGTGATCCGCCCCGTCTTCGGATTGTCGGAGGGAATGTTCTCGATCGACATGGTGAAGCTCGCACTGTCGGAATCGACCTCGATCCGATGCGTATTGCGGGTGAGCTGCGGGTCGGCCCAGATCTCAATCGTCGTGCGGTCGGGCCCGATGCCGGCGAGGGCAAGCGCCACGACCACGTTCAGGTTGGCGGGGAACCCGGCGCCGGCCTCCCGCGCCGTGCCGGAAAAAACCCGCAGAGGCTCCGTGATCCCCTCGATCCGGATTCCGTGCTCGTCGAGATAGGGGGCGCCGACAAGCCCGCGGACCGGCTTCCTGGTGATCATCCGCACCGACCGGATGTTGCCCTCCGCCGCGGCGGAGACGGCGTCGAGGCCGAGCAGCGCGCCGGAGGGCACCACGATCCGGCCGCCATGGCGGCGCGCGGTCTCGATCAGGTGCTCGTTGGCGAGCAGCGCGCCGACCGAGAGCACGATTGCGGTCTTGCCGGCGGCAACGAACGGCTCGACGATCTTGGACAGGAGGGGGGCGGGGGCGCATTCGATGACGACGTCCGCATGCGCCTCCAGGCCTTCGATCGGGACCACCGGCACGCGCTTCGAGAGACCTTCAAGCTTGCGCGCGGCGCCCTCCCTGTCGCGCGCGGAAATCGCAGCGAGCGTAAAACCCGGAAGGCCCCGGTCGAGCCGCCGGGCGAGTTCGAGACCGACGGCGCCAAGCCCCGCAATGGCGACGCGGAGGTTTTGGGCGGCGGCTGTGCTCATGCGCTGGGCGCGCCCATTGCCGCCGGCGGCGCGAAAAGGCCGGCATAATGGTCGGCGATCGCGCCGGCCGTCGTGCACCAGACGTCGCCGGCATTTCCGGCGACATGGTCCAGCACCCGGCGGAACTGCCTGATCCTGAACGGCTGGCCGACGATGAAGGTGTGGATGGTGATTCCGAGGACGAGCGGCTGGGCGCGCGACTGCTTGAGCATCTCGTCGAAACTGTCGATCGCCATGTCGGCGAAATCCGGCGCCGATCCGTCGTGGAGAACGATCATCGGCACGTCGTTGACCTCGTGCGGGTAGGGGACGCTCAGCAGCGGGCCGCCGCGCGTCCGCATCCAGACCGGCTGGTCGTCGATCGGCCAGTCGAGCGTATAGGCATAGCCGGCCTCTGCAAGCAGATCCTCGGTGCGCGCGCTCGGATGCGCGCCCGGGCTCATCCAGCCCTTCGGCGCTACCGCCTCATGCTTCAGGATCGCGTCCGTCACCTCCCGGATGAGCATGCGCTCATCCTCCTCCGACAGACCGTTCTGATGCTCCGAGTTCGTCCGGCCGTGCGCCACGATCTCGTCGCCGCGCCGCCGGAAGGCGGCGACGAGTTCGGGGCAGTGGTCGTAGCAGGCGGTGTTGAGGAGGACGCTGACCGGAAGGCGGTAGCGGTCGAAGAGCTCGATCAGCCGCCATCCGCCCACGCGGTTGCCGTATTCGCGCCAGCCCCAGTTGTACGAGTTCGGATGGCTGAGGCCCGGCGACAGCGCGAGCCCGAGCCCGGCGCCGTAGGAGAAATGCTCGACGCAGAGAGCGAAGTAGACGGCGAGCCGCTTGCCGCCCGGCCAGGCGAAGTGCGGCCGATCGGTGATCGGAGAATAATCGAAGCGTCCGTGCGTCGGCAGCATTCAGGGCTCCAGCTCTTGCCGGATTCCGGCCATTGCGTCACGCAAGCGGGGAGAAGGCTGCCGGCCGCAGGATGCGGTTGGCGATGTCGAGCACCAGCGGCCCGTCGCGCTCCGTCTCGGCCTTGATCGCGATCCATTCCGGATCCGCGGCCATCGCGTCCCAGGCGCGTCGCATCTTGTCGACCGTGTCGAACTTCACGAGATAGCAGACCTCGTTCAGGCTCGGCCCGATCGCCGGCGTCCAGAAACCGACAAGCTCGATGCCGTGCTTCTGGAACAAGCGCAATGCGTGATCCTCGAAGCGCCGCAGGATGTTCGGCATTTTTCCGGGCGCGATCCTGTATCTGCGCTCCTCGTAGATCATCGATCATCTCCTTGCATGCCGGCGGGAGCGACCGGCGGCTCATCGCCCGGCCGGCATCACCGCGATCATGTCCAGCTCTACCCGGGCGCCGGGCGCGCTCAAATTGTTCACCGCGACCAGCGTGCCGGCCGGCCGCCAGTCGCCGAAATGCTCGCCCAGCACCTCGTACATTTCCGCCGCCTCGCGCATGTCCGTCATGTACTTTGTGATCTTCACGACGTTCCGCCACGTCAGCCCCTTGGCGTCGAGCACCATCTTGATGTTCTCGAGCGCGCGCCGCGTCTGGTCCTTGATATCGACCGGCAGAATATGCTCCTCCGGCACGTGCGGATGCCGGTGGTAGAGCGGCGAGGCGGTGGCGCCGGCGATGAACAACAGCTCGCAGGCGCCGGAGACGTGGATCGCCGGTGCATACGGCATGTTCTCCGCTTCCTCCGGCTTGGGATGGACCTCGGAAATTTCAACCATCGGCACTCTCCATCCTCTCTGTCTGGTCACGCCGCCGTCCGGCGCCACTTCACCTGCGGGCCCTGCGGAAAGCCCACCCGGTGCCGCAGCGTGCCTATACCCTCGGCCCACAAATCCACCACGTCGCCGGGCTCGATCCAACGGTCGATCTCGAATCCGCACCCGTTGTTCACGGTGCCGGAGCCGAAGACATCGCCGACGTTCAGCGTCTCGCACTGCGAGGTATAGGAGACGATCTCGGGAAAGGTCCACTGCATCGGGCCCGGTGTCGATTCCGCCCAGACTTCGCCGTTGACCGCCACCTTCATGTTGACGGCGGCCGGATCGCCCAGTTCGTCGGGCGTGACGATCCAGGGACCGAGCCCCCAGGCGAAGTCCTTGCCCTTGTAGGGCCCGGTGCTGTTCTGCATCTCGCCCCGCTGGACGTCGCGCGCCGAAAAATCGTTGAGCAGCGTGTAGCCGAGGATGCAGCCCGCCGCCGCTTCGATATCGGCGTCCCGCACCGCCCGGCCGATCACTGCCGCAAGCTCCAGCTCGTAATCAAGCTTCTTCGCATAGGCGGGCCATGGCACATCCTCGGCGTGCCCGTAGAGGCTGGTCGAATTGCCCTTGAAGCAGAGCGGCCGCTCATACCAGACGGCCGGAATCTCCAGGCCCATCTTGCCGAAGGTGACCTTCAGATGGTCCTCGAACGCGGCGAAATCGCGCAGCACCGGCACCTTCGTCACCGGCGGCCGCAGCTGCACCTCGTCGAGACGGAAGCGAACCTTTTCGCCGCGCGGACCGACCAGGTCGCCGCCTGCCGCGGAACCGCCGCGCGACGCCAGCCAGCCGAGCGTGTCCTCGAGAACCGCGAGCGAGGTGCCGTGCACGCTTGCATAGCGGCCGATCTCGGGCGGGCAGAAAGCGTCGGCCCGATCCGCCGCGGTCAGCCATCCCTGATGCGCCGCCATCGAGGCGCAGGCGGCGTTCACGTCGACGATCGAGATTTCGCCGGTGCCTTCCCCCAGCAGGCTTGTCACATCGCCCTCGGCGACGCCGAACCGGTCGATGCCTCCGGCCGGCGTCGGTATGCGAAACGTGCAGAGCTTCATGACGCCCGAACCTCGAGATCGACCTTGTCGTCCGCGTCCGTCCCGGGGAACGGCCCCTGCTTGACCTCGACCAGCCGGGTGGCGGGCTTCAGAAATTCCACCTCGTGGCCCTCCGTCATCAGAATGAGGTCGTTCGGTTCGAGGATCGCATCGCCCAGCCGCTCGCCCTCTTTCGTGTAGATGCCGACGCGCGCGGCGCCGCTCTGGCAGATGAGGATCTGATGCCGCGTCGGATGCGGCGGCAGCGGCTCGTTCGGAACGTGGTAGTGCGGGAGCGTGGTGCCGCCCGGCTGTCGCTGCAGAAGGATCACCTGGAGCGGCCATGAATTGTCGGTGATGTGCGCCTTGGTCGTCCGTTCGAGCTTTGGATCCGACACCCGATAGGCCTCGCGGACATGCCGGATCTCATCCTCGGACTCCATGAAAGGCGGAAACGCCTCGTACTCCTGAAAATCGCCCCTGACGTGGATGGCGATGATGCGCCCATCCCGCGGGGCGCGGAAATACTTGACAGACTTGAAGGTCTTGTCCGGTGCGGCTGCCAGCATTGGCGGTCTCCTCTTTTTTCTTGGCGACAATGGTCTGCGTCCTGCATGCCGCAACCGGCAGCTCCGATTGCGGCGATCCGTTCGAGTCTAGGCGGCGACCTCGGGGCGGGCGACGTGAGCGGCGAACGCGGCCGTCAGGATGCGACGCTCCTCGAACTCCGCGAGCGGCAGCTCGTCCTGGATCCGCCCCTTCGACATCACGATGATGCGATGCGCCACGTTCATCAGCTCGGGAAGTTCCGATGAGACGAGGATGATCCCCGCTCCCTCCGCCGCCAGCGATTGTATCAGCCGATAGACCTCGACCTTGGCGCCGATATCGATGCCGCGCGTCGGCTCGTCGAAGATGAGGACGTCGGCTCCCGCGGCGACCCATTTTCCGATGACGAGCTTCTGCTGGTTGCCGCCGGAACTGGTCTCGGCCGGCGCCTCGATCAAGCCGCGGAACTGGAGCCGGCCGGAAATCTCCGCCGCCGCCGAGCGAACCTTCGCCCAGCTGACAAGCCGGCTCGAGCCGCGCCGGTTCATCGATGCGAGAGCGATGTTCTCCTGCCCGGACAGGGCGAGCACGAGCCCATGCTCCTTGCGGTCCTCGGGGAGGTAGCCGATCCCGGCAGCGATCGCATGGCGCGGCCCCTGCGCCCGGAACCGCTGGCCTGCCTTGACGATCTCGCCTTCGTCGGCGGCATCCGCGCCGAAGACGGCCCGCATCACCTCGGTCCGCCCCGCCCCGATAAGACCGGCGAAGCCCAGGACCTCGCCCCGGCGGACATCGAAGCTGATATTTTCGAACGCGCCCCTGCGGCTCAGGCCGCGGACCGAGAGGATCACCTCTCCGAGTTTCTCGTTGCGGGGCGGAAAAAGCTCGCGGAGCGGGCGCCCGATCATCAGCTCGATGAGCTGACCGGCGCCCTCGATCGCGGACCGGTCGCGGGTGGCGACGTGTCTGCCGCCGCGCAGCACCGTCACCCGGTCGGCGACCTCGAGGATCTCGTTCAGGCGGTGCGAAACGAAGATGATGGAACGCCCTTCGTCGCGCAGCTGACGCATGATGCGGAGGAGGATCTCCGTCTCCTCGTTGGTGAGCGCCGCGGTCGGCTCGTCCATGATGATGACCGGCGCCTCGCGGAGAAGGGCGCGCGCGATCTCGACCACCTGCTTCTGCGCCGTCGACAAAGCATGCGCCGGTCCGCGCGGGTCGATCCTCGATCCGGCGCCGAGGCGGGCAAGGATGTCGCCCGCCTGATCGTTCGCCCTGCGGCGCGAATAGATCTGCCTGCCGAAGCCGACAGTCGGCTCGCTGCCGAGCACGACGTTCTCGGCCACGCTCAGCCACGGGACGATCGTGAGCTCCTGGAAGATCGTCACGATGCCCCGGCGGCGGGCGTCGCTCGGGCTGCCGAATGCCGCCGGCTTGCCGGCCACCGTCAGCGTTCCTTCGTCCGGCCGGTAATCGCCCGACAGAATCCGGATCAAGGTGGTTTTGCCGGCGCCGTTCTCGCCGACAAGGCCGTGAATCTCGCCTCTGCGCAATGCGAACGACACCCCCGAGAGCGCCGTCACCCCCGGAAATTTCTTGGTGACGCGATCAACGGCGATGATCGGCTCGGTGGTCATGGGGTGCCGCCGGCAGGGAACGCGAGAACCTCGTCCCTGCACTTGTCCAGAAACTTGAATAAGCTGACCACAACTTGAAAATGATTGCAAACGCGCCTGGTGGCGAGCTTAACTGATATGCATCGGATCGCTCCGCTCGGCGCGGAGGGACACGCCGGGCCGTACCGAGGCTTTGGATGAACTCTGACACCGCGGCACGAATCGATGAGGCGGAAAAGCCCGGCTTCGGCCCGCCGGCCGCCGACAGGTTGCGCTTCCTCAAGCAGCACGGCCGCCAGATCGGCCTGCCGCTCGCCGTCCTCGGCCTGATCGTCGGGTTCGCATCCTTATCGCCGGTGTTCCTGTCGGTGCCGAATTTCCGCAACGTCGGACTGCAGGCGGCGGCGCTAGCCGCCGTTTCCTTCGGCCAGACGCTGGTCATCCTGACTGCGGGCCTCGATCTGTCGGTGGGTTCGATCGTCGCGCTCGTCAGCGTCGTCACGGCGCTCAGCATGCTCCAGTTCGGCATCCTGGGCGGGCTCCTCACCGGCCTCCTGGTGGGAATCCTGGCGGGGCTTGTGAACGGGCTGATCATCACGCGGCTGCGGGTGTTTCCCTTCATCGCCACGCTGGCGATGATGTCGTTCCTGTCCGGCCTCGCGCTGAATCTGAGCGGCGGAACGCCGGTCATCGGGCTCTCGTCAGCCTACACCGATGTCGCGCTCCAGCGCGTCTTCGGCGTGCCGTTTCCCGTCATCGTCTCGCTCGCGCTGCTGATCTGCACGGCCCTCATCCTTCGCTACCTGCGCATCGGACGGAATATCTATGCGATCGGCGGCAACCAGGAGGCGGCGCGCCTCTCCGGCCTCCGCGTCGATTTCGTGAAGGTCGCGGCGTATATGTACAGCGGCTTCTGCTCCGCGATCGCCGCGCTGATCCTGACGGCGCGGGTGGCCTCCGGCCAGCCGACGCTTGGCGCCAGCCTGGCGCTGGAATCGGTGGCGGCGGTTGTGCTCGGCGGCGTCTCGCTGTTCGGCGGCCGGGGCTCCGTGATCGGCGTGGCGTTCGGCGTGGCGTTCGTCAGCATCCTCTCCAACGGCCTCAATCTTCTCAACGTCTCGTCCTACACGCAGATGATGGTTATCGGCGTTGCCTTGGCGGGAGCCGTAGCGATCGACCAGGCGCTGGTGCGGCGCGGCGGCGCCTGATGCCTGAAGACATCACGAGAAGCGGAGCCAATCCGACGACTGAACGGGTGACAACGCGCAGCGGGCGCAAGAAACGAGGGAGACGGTAATGCAGCGGAATTCACTATGCTCAGGATTGCTGCCGGCTGCGCTGTTGGCAGCGGCGGCCCTGATGGAGCCGGCCGCGGCCGCCGGCGAAAAGGGCACGATCGGCGTTTCCATGCCGACCATCCAGGGGCCTTGGTACACCGCGCTTCTCTACGGGATCACGGACGAGGCGCAGAAGCTCGGCTACGATACGGTGATCCTCGACGCCGGCGGCTATGCGCATGCCGACAACCAGGTGACGCAGGTCTCGAATCTGGCGGTGCAGCAGGTCAAGGCGATTCTGATGGACCCGGCCAATCCGAGCGCCTTCAACGCGGTCGTGAAGCAGACGCAGGGCGAAGGCATCCCGGTGCTCGGCGCCGGCAGCCCGATCGTCGCCAGCGAGGTGGAGGCGGACGCCGCCGCCTCGTCGAGCCACTGCAATATCGGGGTGGAGCTGGCGGCAGGCGCCAGGACGCTGCTTCCCGACGGCGGCAGGATCGCGGCGCTCGCCGGCCCTCCGGGGGCGTTCTGGTCGGGCGACCGGTGGCGGTGCTTCAAGGAGGAGCTTGCCGGCGGCAATATCGAAATCGTCGCGGAGCAGGAGAGCGAACAGGATGCCGCGACCGCCCTGGCGCTCGCCGACGATTTCCTGCAGCGCTACCCGGACATCGACCTGCTCTACGGCGCGGACGACACCTACGGCGTCGGCGCTGCGCGGGCGGTTCAAAGCGCGGGCAAGTGCGGCGAGATCAAGGTGCTGTTCGCAGTCCTCGGGCCGGCGGCCGAGGAGATGATGCGGGCGGGATGCGTCGACTACGTCGTGGCGCAGCAGCCGGTCGTCATCGGCCGAACCGCCGTGCAACTCGCCGATCAGATCGCACAGGGCCAGACCCCGGACGCCAAACTGGTCGAGATTCCGCTGATCCCGGTCACGCCGGAAAATCTCGATTCGATCGACAAGACGGTGATGCAGCAGCCGGCAGGCTGGACACCGTAGACGAACGAGAGCGGCCTTCCGTTTGAGATCGAAGCGCCTGGCGGATGCGACCCGCCAGGCGCGATGCCTCCCAATCGCAAATGGCGCTACGAGCGCCGGCGGGACACCCGTCCGCCGGCCTCGGCACATGCTCCGCCTCGTCTGCCGCGAGGCCGCGGCGGCGATCGGCGTCAGGCCGCGTCCGCGTACTCGATGCCGGTCTTGGCGCCGGTGATATAGGCGACCACGTCCTGGCCGTCGGTCTCGCTCTTGTTCAGGTTCGCCACAATTCGACCCCGCCGGAACACGACGATGCGATCCGCAAGGTCGAAGACCTGCCGCATGTTGTGGCTGATGAGGATCAGCGGCTCGCCCTGCTCCTTCAGAGTCCTGATGATGTTCTCGACCTGGGCGGTCTCCTGCACGCCGAGCGCCGCGGTCGGCTCGTCCATGATGGTGAGCTTGGAATGAAAGGTGGCGGTGCGCGCGATCGCCACGCACTGTCGCTGGCCGCCTGACATGTTGCGGATGGTGTTCCTGATGTTGGGGATCTTGACCGCGGTCTTTTGCAGGCCGGCCAGGGTGGCCTGGCGCATGCCCCTGTAGTCGAGGATCGAGAACGGGCCGAGTTTGAACCTGGTCATCTCGCGGCCCAGAAACAGGTTGTCGGGCACGTCAAGATCGTCGGCGAGCGCCAGGTTCTGGAACACGGTCTCAATCCCCGCCTCGCGGGCTTCGAGCGGGCCGGCGAAACGGACCTCCTCCCCGTTGAACCAAATCTTGCCGCGCGTGCGCTGCTCCACTGCAGTGATCTGGCGAACGAAGGTGGACTTGCCCGCACCGTTGTCGCCCATGATGGCGACATGCTCGCCCTTAACGATCTCGAAGTTCGCGTCTTCGAGCGCGTGCACGCCGCCATAGTGCTTGGTCAGGCCTTCGGTCTTCAGGATACCGTCTTGCATGCCGACCTCCCTATGCCCTCAGCGCAGCGCGCCGCTGCCGCCACTGGTCGAGCACCACTGCGGCGACGATGATGCCGCCCTTCACCATCTCCTGATAGTAGGCGTCGAGCCTGAGGAACGTGAAACCTGAGATGATGACCCCGAAGATGAGCGCGCCGAACACAGTGCCCACGACCGACCCGCGGCCGCCGGACAGCGAAACGCCGCCGATCACCGCCATGGCAATGGCGTCGAGCTCGTACATGACCCCCATTCCCGCCTGGGCGGTCAGGTTCTTGGAACTCAACACCAGCGCAGCCAGCGCAGCCAGCATCCCTGCGATCGTGTACACAAGCACCTTGTGCTGATCGACCTTGATGCCGGACATCCGCGCGGCGTCCTCGTTCGAGCCGATGGCGTAGGTGTGCTTGCCGTAGACGGTGTACCTCAGGATCAGATGGAACAGAATCGCCAGTCCGATGAAGATCACCACCGGCATCCAGCCATTCAGGCCATTGCCGATCGCCGCAAAATCGTCGGTGGGAAAGGAAATCGGCTGACCGCGCGACCACCACTTGGCGACACCACGCGCTGTCACCATCATGCCGAGGGTGGCGATGAATGGCGGGATGCGGGTGTAGGCGATAAGCAGCCCGTTGATGATGCCGGCGATCAGGCCGCAAAAGAGGCCGACCACTATCGGGATGATCACCGGCAGGTCCACCCAACCATACTCCAGAAAGACGCCCTTGGGGTTCGGCTGGCCGTTCACCTCCGCGACTTGCGCGAAGCTCATGGCGATCATCGCAGTGGCGCCGACGATCGAGCCCGACGAGAGGTCGATGCCGCCAGAAATGATCACCTGCGTCACGCCGATGGCGATGATTCCGACGATCGAGACCTGCAGGACGATGATGTAGAGCCGCTGCTCGTTGAAGATGCTGTCGAAGCGGCCCGCACTGTCGAACAGAAAGCTTTGCCCGACAAGGAGCGCCCCGAGCGCCTCGAAGATGATCACGATCAGGACCAGCGCGCCGAAGATATTCAGCTCGTTCGGCCACTGCCTCCTGGATTTATCGAAGGTCAGTCCGCCGGTGCCGTGCACCGTCTCGGCCATGAGCTCCCTCCCTGTTTTCTGAGCCTTACGGTCCGTTTGCGGCCCAGTGTGCACAGAGCGGCACCGCAGCGCCGCTCTGTATAGCACACTTGCCCTGCTCAGTTCCTGGCTAGGTAGCTGTCGATGTTGGCCGGGGTCACCAGCTCGAACGGGATCCAGACGACCTGCGGAATGTCATCGCCCCGCGCCAGCGCCAGCGCCGCGTCCAGCGAGCCCGAGCCCTGAGCGGCGGCGTTTTGGAAGACGGTCACGTCGAGATCGCCGGCCTGCATAGCCGTGAGCGCGTCCTGCGTGGCATCGACACCGCCGACAATGACATCCTCCATGCTGATCCCGGCGGCTTTCATCGCCTGGATCGCGCCAATCGCCATCTCGTCATTGTTGGAGAACACTGCGTCGAACGCCTCGCCGGCCGAGAGCCAGTTGGTCATCAGATCCTGCGCCTCGTCGCGCTGATAGTTGGCGGTCTGTTCGTCGATCAGGGTGATGAAGTTGCACATGTCCATGCCCATCACGTCATGGATGTCCTTGGTGCGCTGGATCGCCGACTGGTTCTGCAACTCGCCGATGAACAGATAGGCGCGGGCGCCATCGCCCTTGCCGGCGGCGCGCAACTGCTTGCAGACCTCGAAGGCCTGCAGGGTGCCTGACTCGATTTCGTTCGACCCGACGAAGGCCTGGTTGTCGGGCATCGAATCGAGGTTGATCGGCTGCCGGTTCACGTAGACGAGCGGCACACCGGCCGATTGGGCCGCGGCGGACATCGCTTCGGTAGCCGAGGTGTCGACCGGGTTGACGATGATCGCGTCCACGCCGGAGGCGATGAGGTTGTTGATCTGGTCGAGCTGCCGGGCCACGTCGTTCTGCGCGTCTTCGATCTGCACGTCGACGCCGTCCATGCCGTCGGCCAGCTCCTGGATACCGTTGCGTAGAACGGTCAGGAAGTTGTCGTCGAACAGCGCCATCGTGACCCCGATATTCTCGGCTGTGGCACCTGTGGTCATGGCCGCCGAGGCCGTCAAGGCAAGCAATAGTCTTCTCATTGCGTTTCTCCCTTCGTGTATCCCGACCGGGCTCACATGATTGCCGGCGGGCTCTATCCCCGGCGCGTCGCGAGGAATTGGTTCGTGTCTCCGATCAGGCAGCCTCGCTTTCCAGATCGTCCGACAAGTAGGCCGCGCTCTGTCGCAGCGCGGAATGCACCTCGGCGAGAGCATGGACGCTCTCGGCGAACGGCTCGAACGAAAAGAAGCCGGAATAGCCCCCTTTGATCAGGCCGCGGATCTGGCCGACGTTGTCAAGGCGGTCGTGCTGTCCGACGAGGACGCGATGCCGATCGCGCATGCCGGAGAACGGCAGATCATTTTCCTCGACGCCCGATATGTGGACAAGGCCGGTCCGCTCGGGAAAAACCGCGCTCTCGCCGGCGAGCGCATGATGAAACGTGTCGTGGACCAGCCGGAACGTCTCGCCGCCGCCCGTCGCGTCGATCGCCTCCACCGCCTCCCGCTTGGAGCGCAGCGAGCACTCGGCGAATCCCAGCGGCTCGACCAGCCCGATGATCCCGCGCCCGCGGAGGATCGCCCCGAGTTCCGACAGGGCGCGGCGCAGGCCATCGAGCCGCGCGCGCTCTCCCGGCCGGAAGCGCCAGTCGTTGACCGGGCATAGAACCAGGCTTTCCGCGCCGCTCGCCGCGGCATAATCCGCCAGGGCCTGCGCCTCCGCGGCCCGCTCGCTGGTCCAGTCGTTGAAACGCTGAAGCGCATTGATCGAGAGAATCCGCACCCCATGCTTTGCCGCGCCGGCGCGGATGACGGCGGCGTCGGTGCCGTCGGCGATCGCCGTTGCAGCCAGGTCGTTGCGGATTTCGACGGCGTCGAGGCCGAGTTCGGCGGCCATGCCAAACAACGCCTCCGCGCTGGCGCGGGGCGCGACCATGTGGTTCAGCGCGAAGCGAAGCCGCATGCGGCACTTCCTCCCACCCGATCGGCCCGGAGCTGTTCGCTCTCTCGGCCCGGCCGCTTCGTCCCTTGCGGAGCGCGACGCTGGTTCTCAGGTGCGATGCTCCCGCGGATGCGAAGTGTCCGTCAAGAGTTAAAGCGCCGGAAAGAGAGAATCTGTCATCTGAATCTCTCATTCATGAGATTGCGCTTGGGCGTACCCGCCGTTGCCCGCAGGCCGCAGCCGGGCTCTCCGGGGCCACGGGCGGTCAGAAATTCTCCGACGTATAGAGTTCGAAGGGCAGGAGGATCTGCCTCGGCGTTGCCACCGCGCCGTCCTCGATGGCATGCAGCATCGCGTCGATGATGCGCCTGGCGAGCGGCTGTATGGGCGTCCCGATGACCAGCGTCACGATATCGTCGGTCAGCGCGGCGCGCGTATCAGGCGTCAGCTCGTTGACAACGACGGAGAGACTTCCGGCAAGCCCCTCGTCGCGCAGCGCCGAAATCACACCCTCCATGCCGCCGCCGGCGACGCAGATGCCGACGAGGTCGGGATGCTTCTTCAGGAGGTCGAGGGTCGCCTCATAGGCAATGCGCGGCTCCTCCAGGTTCACGATCGCCTCGAGCACCCGGAACGACGGCGCGTGCTCGCGGAAATAGGAGCGGAAGCCGATTTCGCGCATTTCGTGGCCGAGATAGCGGTGGCTGCCGACGAGGATGCCGACTTCGCCCGGCTTGCGGGCGGTGCGCGCGATCGTCCAGGCGGCCTGACGTCCGGCCTTGCGGTTGTCGATGCCCACATAGCCCGCCCATGCCGGCGTGGTCAGCGCGGTAAGCAGCCCGAATGTCGGGATGCCGCGGGCCTTGAGACGCTCGATCACTTCGCTGATGCTTGGGTGATCGACCGTCACAATCGCGAGCGCGTCCGCTCGCTCGCCGATCTCCGATAGCTTCGCGGCGGCGGCCGCAGGCGTGAGTTCCGCGGCAAAAACGATCAGCGGCTGCCCGCGCACGCCGGGCGCGGCGTGCGCGGCGTCCCGCAAGGCGGCGGCCAGCGTCTGATAGAAGTAGTGGGCTTCCTTCTGCAGGACGAACCCGAAGGTCCGCTGCGGCGCATCCGGCGCGAGGCGCTGACGGATCAACCCGGTGGCGTGAAAGCCGATTGCTTCGGCCGCCTGCAGCACGCGGCGCATCGTCTCCTCGCGCACCGAGTGCCGCTGGTTGAGCACCCGGTCGACCGTCGCGACCGAGACGCCGGCAGTGCGCGCCAGGTCGGCGATTGTGGGGCGCCGGCTCATGTGCGGAAGATGACATTATCCATCATTCTGGATAGCCCTGATGGTGATGGAATTTGCAATATTCTCTCATTCTCTCATTGAGCCTGTCAACCGCTTCGACTAACCTATGCGGCGCGCGTTGAAGGCGCTGGTCACGGCACCAGGCGCGCCGATTTCACCGAATAGAAACGGCAAGGATGCCTTCCGCGGGAGACGGCCATGGGGATGCAATTTCCGCAGCGTGACTACAGCCTCGTCGGACGCGACGGCCAGCTTGCGGTCGAGGCCGGTCTTGCCAAGGCCGAGTGGTATCAGTGCCCGATCCCGCGCAAGCGGCTGAAGGAGCTGATGAAGCGCAGCGATCAGCCGGCCGTCCGCGACACCTTCATCTGGCTCGGCGCGATGGCCTTGTCCGGGGGACTGGGCGTCTGGCTCTGGGGCACCTGGTGGTGCATCCCCTTCTTCGCCGTCTATGGCGTGCTCTACGGCTCCGCCTCCGATTCCCGCTGGCATGAGGCCGGTCACGGCACCGCCTTCCGCACCCGCTGGATGAACGACGCCGTCTACCACATTGCGTCGTTCATGATCATGCGCGAGCCGACCATCTGGCGCTGGAGCCATACGCGCCATCACACCGATACGCTGATCGTCGGCCGCGACCCGGAGATCGTGGCGATGCGCCCGCCGCGCCTCGCCAAGATCATCGTCAACTTCCTCGGCCTCGTCGACGTACCGGTCGCCTTCTATCACATGGTCGTGCACGCCACCGGCA
The DNA here is from genome assembly GCA_036396875.1 of Propylenella sp. Lineage (GTDB taxonomy): Bacteria > Pseudomonadota > Alphaproteobacteria > Rhizobiales > Afifellaceae > DASWJZ01. Next base: position 5,927 of record DASWJZ010000018.1, on the reverse strand, counting down.
GGCTGACCGCCGAGGAGGAGACCTTCGTGCCGGAGATGGAGCGCTCCAAGGTCTACCTGATCGCCCGCATCTGGCTCGCCGTCTACGCCGCGACGATCGCCGGCTGCTTCGCGCTCGGCAGCATCCTGCCCGCCATGCTCATCGGCTTGCCGCGCTTCTACGGGGCCTGGCATCACCTCATGACCGGGCTGACCCAGCACGCCGGGCTCGCCGAGGACACGCTCGACCACCGGCTGAACAGCCGCACCGTCCACCTGAACCCGATCTCGCGCTTCATCTACTGGAACATGAACTACCACGTGGAGCACCACATGTTTCCGATGGTGCCGTATCACGCGTTGCCCGCGCTGCATGAAGCGGTGAAGGGCGACTGCCCGCCCGCCTATCGCGGCCTGTGGGAGACCTACCGGGAGATCGTGCCGGCGATCCTGCGGCAGCTGCGCGATCCGACCCATTTCGTACGGCGCTATCTGCCGGACTCGGCCCGGCGCTCGGGCGATGAGACCAAAGGCGCCGAAGCGCTGACCACGGCGTGACCGGGGCCGCCGGCATACGAGGCGGCGGCCGCCGCCGGGAACCAACATCGATAGGGGAGGGTATCATGGGCACTGACGGCTGGATCGCCGCATGCGGGGCGGACGACATCGAGGAGGAGGACGTGACCCGCTTCGAACATGCGGGCCGCAGCTTCGCCATCTATCGCAGCCCTGAAGACCAGTATTACGCGACCGACGGGCTCTGCACCCACGAACAGTTCCACCTCACCGACGGGCTGGTGATGGACGACATCATCGAATGCCCGAAGCATAACGGCCGCTTCAACTACAAAACCGGCGAGGCGAAGGGCGCGCCGGCTTGCGTCAACCTCAAGACCTATCCGGTGAAGGTCGAGGAGGGGACGGTCTACATCAATCTCGGCTGAGACGCGTTCGGGACGCCGAGACGGCTCGATGAGCGCCGCCGGCATGGTCATCGTCGGCGCCGGCGAGGCGGGCGCCCGCGCTGCGCTCGCGCTCCGCGAAGCGGGCTATGACGGCCCGGTGACCATCCTCGGGGAGGAGCCGCATTTCCCTTATGAGCGTCCGCCGCTCTCGAAGGCGGCGATCGTGAGCGGCGATGAGCCGCGACCGGCCACCATCGTCGACGAAGCGCGCTGCCGCGCGGCGGGCATCGCCCACCACGCGCGGGCCCGCGTCGCGGCGATCGTGCCATCCTCCCACCGCATCCAGCTCGGCGACGGCCGCTCGCTCGCCTACGACCGGCTGCTCCTCGCGACCGGGGCGCGGGCGCGCCGCCTCAGCATTCCCGGCGCCGAGCACGCGCTTTACCTGCGGACCTTCGACGATGCGTTGGCGCTGCGCCGGCATCTTCGCACCGGCGCGCGGATCGCGGTGATCGGCGGCGGCTTCATCGGGCTGGAGGTGACGGCGAGCGCGGTCCGGCGCGGTGCGAGCGTCACGCTGATCGAGGCCGCGCCGCGCCTTCTTGCGCGCGGCGTGCCGGCCGAGATGGCGCAAAAGATCGGCAAGCTGCACGAAAGCGCCGGCGTCGCCATCCATCTCGGCGCGATCGTGGAGCGGATCGAGGCTGCCGGAGAGGTCTTTTGCGTCCAGCTGACCGACGGCGGGCGCGTCGACTGCAATTGCGTCATTGCCGGCGTGGGTGCGGTGCCGGAGACGGCGCTTGCCGTGGATGCGGGCCTCGCAATCGACAACGGCATCGCCGTCGATGCGACGCTCAGGACCAGCGATGCCGACATTTTCGCCGCCGGCGACTGCTGCTCCTTCCCGAGCCCGCACCGCGCCGGCCGGCGCATCCGCCTGGAGGCCTGGCGCAACGCGCAGGATCAGGGCGCCGCGGTCGCCAGGGCGATGCTCGGCTCGGACGAGCCCTATGCGGCGGTGCCCTGGTTCTGGTCGGACCAGTACGACGAGACGCTGCAGATCGCCGGCCTTCCCGACGAGGGCCGGGTCACGATCGTGCGCGACGGTGCAGCTGCGCGCCTCGTCTTCTATCTTGCCGAGGACGGCCGTCTCGTGGCGGCGAGCAGCGTCGGGCCGAACGCCTCGATCGCGCGCGACATGCGTCTTGCCGAAATGATGATCGCCGCGCGCGCCAGGCCGGATCCCGTTGCCCTCGCCGATCCGGAGATCGGGCTGAAGTCGTTGCTGCGCGGGCGATGAACGGGAGGCTCCAGGATGACGCGAAGACGGTCATGGAGGCAGACACCAGGCGCGTGCGCGGCGAGCGGCCCTATGTCTTTGCCGACATGCTGAGGCGGCAGGGCCTCGAGCGGATCGTCGGCTTTGTCGAACGGGCGGGCGGCCTCACCCGCTAGATGCCGTCCAGGGTTTGGGCGCTGCCCGCAGCCGGCGCTACGATGTGTCGGTCCGCCGTTCCGGGTCGATGTCGGTGTAACCGAGCTCTGCCAGGACCTCGCTCGTATGCTGGCCGAGGAGCGGCGCCGGCCGGTGCACGGCTCCGGGCGTGCCGGAGAACTTGATCGGCAGACCGATCGCCCTCGTCGCGCCGGCGACCGGGTGGTCGACTTCGACAACCATGCCGCGCGCAACCGTCTGCGGATCGGCGTGCATCGCGGAAATCGAAAGCACCGGTCCCGCCGGAACCTCGGCTTCCTCCAGCACCTTCAGCCACTCGCCGGTCGGGCGGCTGCGAAAGACCGGTGCGAGCCGCTCGACCAGCTCCGCGAGGTTCTCCATCCGTCTCCGGTTCGACGAGAAGCGCGGATCGTCCAGCAGCTCGGGCGCGCCGACTGCGCCGACAAGACGCTCCCAGTTCTTCTGGTTTGCCGCGCCGACATTGAGCCAGCCGTCGGACGTGGCGAATGCCTGGTATGGCGCGTTCAGCGGATGCGCCGAGCCCATCGGCCCGGGCGAGCGCCCGGTCGCGAGCGCGATCGCCGACTGCCAGTATGTGTGGACGATGCCGGCTTCGAACAAAGACGTGTCGACCCGCTGGCCTTCGCCGGTCTGCAGCCGCCGCGCATAGGCCGCGCAGACGCCGAGCGCCGCCAGGATCCCGGCGGTGATGTCGGTCACCGGCGCCCCGACCTTGACGGGCGGGCGGTCCGGAGCTTCGCCGGTGATCGACATGAGTCCGGACATGCCCTGCGCGATCAAGTCGAAGCCGCCGCGATCGGCGTAGGGACCGCTGCGGCCGAAGCCCGAAACTTCGCAATAGATCAGCCCGGGATTATCGGCCCGGAGAACATCGTAGCCGAGGCCGAGACGCTCCATCGTTCCCCGCCGGTAGTTCTCGATGACCACGTCCGCCGTGCGCAGCAGGCGCCGGGCGATCTCCCGGTCGCGATCGCGCTTAAGGTCGAGCACGATGCCGCGCTTGTTGCGGTTCAGCATCATGAAGGCGGCCGATTCGCCGTTCACGTCGGGCGGCAGGAAGCGGCGGCTGTCGTCGCCTTCGGGCTTTTCGACCTTGATCACGTCGGCGCCCATATCGGCCAGCATCAGCCCGCAGACCGGGCCGGCCATGATATGGGCGAGTTCGATCACCCGCATCCCTTCGAGCGGACCCTTGCCGCTTCCGCCCATCAGCGGCCTTCCCACTGCGGCCGCCGCTTCGCCAGGAACGCCTCGATGCCCTCGCGAAAATCCTCGCTCATGTAACACATGGCGATCAGGTCGCTCCCGTCCTGCCGCCCAAGCCTGACGCGGCGCAGCGCCTCCTTGGTGGCGCGCAGCGTCAGCGGCGCGTGGCCGGCTACAGTCGTCGCCAGTTCGTGGGCGCGAGCCGATACCGCGTCCCTGTCGTCGAGTACCTCGGAGATGAGGCCGATCTGGCGAGCCTCTTCCGCTTCGATGAGACGAGCGGTGAAGATCGCCTCCATCACCCGCCCCGACCCGATCAGCGCGGCCAGCCGGGCGCAGTTTGCGAGCGACAGGCAATTGCCGAGCGTGCGCGCAATCGGAAAGCCGAAGGAGGAGCCGCGCGCCGCGATTCTCAGATCGCAGGCGACGGCAATGCCGAGGCCGCCGCCGGTGCACGCCCCGGCAATGGCCGCAATCGTCGGCACCGGGCAGGTCTCGATCGCGGTCAGCACGCTCTCGATTCGCTCCTCGTAGGCGAGCGCGTCCTCCTTGGAGCGGAAGTCGCGGAACTGGCCGATATCGGTCCCGGCCGCGAACGCCTTGTCGCCCGCTCCGGTGACGACGAGCGCCCTGACCGGACCGTCGGCCGGAAGCGTCCGGCAGATCTCCGCCAGCCGCTCGTACATGGCGAAGGTGAGGGCGTTGCGCGCCCGCGGCCGGTTGAGGGTGACGGTGGCGATGGCGCCGTCCACATCGAGCAGGACCGGATCGTCGGCGGTCATTGGTAGAAATAATCCACCAGCGTCATCGGGACCGGAGGAACGTAGGTGACGAGGACAAGCACCAGGAGCAGGACCGCGACGAAATAGACGTTGACCTTCGAAACCTCCCAGATGTCCGCCTTGGCGACCGAGCAGGCGGCGATGAGGACGCTTGCGACCGGCGGCGTCTGCTGGCCGATCGCCAGGTTCAAGGTCACGATCAGGCCGAAATGGACGGGATCGATGCCGACGGTATTGATGAGCGGCATCACCACCGGCACGACCAGGATGATGGCGGCGGCCGAGTGCAGGAAGAGGCCGATGATCAGGAAGAAGACGTTGAGGATCGCCAGCACCGCATATTGGTTGTCGGTCAGTTCGAGAATGGCGCGGGCGAGGCGCTGCGGCACCTGCGCCTCGGTAAGATAGATGCCGAGCAGCGCCGAGGCGGCGACGAGCAGCATGACGACAGCGGTCTGCACCGCCCCGTCGACGCAGGCCTTGTAGAGGAAGCGCAGATCGAGCTCGCGGTAGATCACGCCGCCGATGAACAGCGCGGCGACGACGGCCATGCCGGCGCCTTCCGTCGCGGTGACGAGCCCGCCGAAAATGCTGCCGAGAATAATGATCGGGATGGTGAAGGCCCAGAACGCCTCCTTGAAAGTCCTCCAGACGCGCTTGGTCTGAAACACCTCCTCGACCGGCCAGCCGAGGCGCCGCGCGAGCCAGTAGGACACGCTCATCAGGCCGACTCCCCCGATGATGCCGGGAACGATGCCGGCCACGAAGAGCTGCACGATCGAGCTCCCCGACATGACGCCGTAAAGAATCATCGGAATGGAGGGCGGGATGATGATCGCAAGGCTCGCCGAGGAGGAGGTCACCGCGGCGGCGAAGGCGCGCGGGTAGCCCTTCTTCTCCATTGCCGGAATGAGGATCGGACCGATCGCGGCGACGTCGGCGACGGCGGAGCCGGAAATCTCCGCGAAGAACATCGACGTGGTGATGTTGACCATCGCGAGGCCGCCGCGGATGAAGCCAACCAAAGCCGACGCGAAGGCGATCAGGCGGCGTGAGATTCCTGAGGAGTTCATGATCGCGCCAGCCAGGATGAACATCGGGATGGCGAGCAGCGGGAAGCTCTGTGCGCCCCGGTACATGACCAGCGCCACATTCACCAGCATGTGGTCGCCCTGGGTTATCAGGATCGCCAGTGTCGCGATCACCGCCAGCGCGATTGCGATCGGCACGTTGATGAAGACGAGCGCAACCAGCCCGACGAGCATCAGCGCGAGGATCATGAGCGCAAGCGCTCCTGCGCCTCGAGATGCTCGGCCACCTCCGCTTCTTCGGCGGAGATCCGCTCGCGCAGCCGGTGCCGATATTCCGGGAGGCTCAGCGCCTCGCAGATGATGAAGAGGACGGCGCCGACGGGGATGACTGATTGCGTCAGCGTCACCGACACCGACGGAAGGCTGATGAGGGTCATGCCCCCAACCACCTGCAGCACCTTCCAGCCGGTCCATGCGAGCAGCGCGAAGAACGCGAACACGACAGCCTCGCCGACGATCGCGGCGGCGATGCGCCAGCGGTAAGGCAG
>DASWJZ010000017.1:0-10455 GCA_036396875.1 Propylenella sp. | reverse complement strand
ACGGCGAGCGCCGTGATCGCCGCGGTCGCAGCGACGCTCGGGTACAAGCCGAACTCGAGGTCCATCACGCGCGTGACCACGTACCAAGCCGCGACGGAGCCCGCGGCGACGCCAAAAAGCGCCGTGGCGGCGCCGAGCAGCCCATATTCGAGCGAGAAGGCCGACAAGAGGGTCTGCCGCGTCGCGCCAAGCGTCTTCAGGACCACAGCATCCTGCCGGCGCTGCCGCTGGCCCGCGGCGAGCGCGCCGGCAAGCACAAGCATGGAAATGACCAGGGCGAGCGAGGCGGCGACCCGCACCGCAAGCGCCAGATCGCCGATGATCGCGTTGACGGATGCGATCGCCTCGCGAACGCCGATCGTCGTCACGCCGGGGAAATTCTGCGTCGCCGCGGCGAGCACGGCGCGCTCCATGTCGCGCCCGGCTCCATCCGGAAGCCTGAGGGTCGCGAGATGCGCATGCGGCGCCCCCCGCAGGGTGTTGGGCGAGAACACCAGCACGAAGTTGATCGAAAGCGACTCCCATTCCAGCTCTCGGAGCGCCGCGACGCGGGCGGTGATGTTCCGCCCGAGGATGTTGACGGTAACGCTATCCCCGAGCGCGAGCCCGAGCCCCTCGGCGATCTCCCGCTCCAGCGAGACGAGCGGTTCTCCATTGTAGCCGGCCGGCCACCATTCCCCCGCCACGACGGTCGAATTGACCGGCACCGCCTCCGAATAGGTGATGCCGCGGTCCCCCCGCAGCGCCCAACCCGCGCCCTCGCGAGGTGTGATGTCGGAGGCCGGCACGCCATTCACCTCAACGATGCGCCCGCGCAGCATCGGCACCGTCTCCACCGCCCCGCCCGGAGCGCTCTCCCCGATCGTCCGGACGAATTCGTCCCGTTCGGCATCCTGCACGTCGACGAAGAAGTAGTCCGGCGCCTGCTCGACGATCGTGCCGGAGAGCTGGCCGCGCAGGTTGGTGTCGATCAGGGCAAGGCCGACCAGCAGTGTGAGGCCGAGTCCGAGCGAGAGGACGACGCTTTGCGTCAGCGCGCCCGGCCGGTGGATGTTGCGAATGGCGAGCCTCAGCGTCGCGCCGCGCAGCGTCCCGACGCGGCTTGCCGCCGCCATGATGCCGAGGCCTACGAGCCGCAGCACGATGAAGGTGGCGACGACGGAGCCGACGAAAAGCACGGCAAGGTCGCGGTCGCCCGCGAGCCCGATCGCCAGCGCCGCGAGCGCAGCGAGCGCCATGCCCTGGGCGAGGCGATAGCGCAACGGCGGAACGATCGGCGAGTGGATCGCGCGATCGGCAAAGAGGCTCGACGCCGGCATCTGCCGGGCGCGCCCGAGGGGGCCGATCGCGAAGCTCAGCGTGACGAGCAGGCCATAGAGCGCGGCCAGGGCGAGTTCGATCGGGTAGAGCCCGAACGCCGAGACCGGCACCAGATCCGCGAGCGCGAGCCTGGCGGCAAAGGGGAGGAGCGAGCCGATTGCCAGCCCAACCGCGATGCCGAGGGCGGCGATGACAAGAATCTGGATCAGATAGACGCGGAACACCACGCCGTTCGGCGCCCCGAGGCACTTCAGTGTGGCGATGGCGGGCCGTTTCAGGTCGACGAAGCTCGCCACGGCGTTGGCGACGCCGACGCCTCCGACGATGAGCGCGGTCAGGCCGACAAGGGTCAGAAACTGCGAAAAGCGCTCGATGTTGCGCCGGAGGCTCGGCGCGGCGTTTTCGCGCGAGCGGATATTCCAGCCGGCCTCCGGGAAAAGGCGCGCCGCCTGGCCCCGGATTCGCTGGATGTCTCGCCGCTCGTCGGCCCCATCCGGCAAGCGGACCCGGTAGATCCATGTCACCAGGCTGCCTGGACGAACCAGTCCCGTCGCCCTCAGGGCGTCGATCGAGGTCATGAGGCGCGGTCCGAACCCGACGCCGCTGGAAAGGCGGTCCGGCTCCGATTCGATCACGCCGCGGATCTGAAGCGTTGTGCTGCCGAGACGGATCGAATCGCCGTTCGCAAGCCGGAGTCGATCGAGAAGCTCCGGCACGGCGAGCGCGCCGTGGACGCCGCTCCGCGGGGCGAGAAGCCTCTCGCCGTCCTCGGCGCCGGTCTCGAGGGTCAGAGCTCCGCCGTGCGGATAGTCACCGTCGACCGCCTTCAGCTCGACCAGCGCCTGCGCGTCCTCGTCGGTCCGCCGCACCATCGCCCGCATCGTAGCGACGACGCCGACCTCGCCCTTCCGCCGGAAGAACCGCATCTCGTCATCGGAAGCTTCGCGGTGCACCAGCGAGAACGCGACGTCGCCGCCCAGAATCGTGCGTCCCTCGGCGGAGATTCCCTCGGTCAGGGCGCTCGACACCGAATTGACGCCTGCGATCGCTCCGACGCCGAGCGCGATGCAGGCGATGAAGACGTAGAAGCCGCGCAAGCCGCCTCGCAGCTCGCGAAGAGCGAGCCGCAGCGGCAACAGCGGCGGCGATCGGATCATGACCCCGCGGCCGCCCTGAGCACAGGCGCCGAAGCCTCGATGCGCCCCGCGGCGATGCGCACGGTCCGGTCGCATCGCGAGGCAAGCGTTGCGTCGTGGGTGACGAGTACAAGCGTAGTCCCGTTCTTGGCGACCGCGGCGAAGAGGAGATCGGCGACCTCGCTTCCGGTAACGCCGTCGAGATTTCCGGTCGGCTCGTCGGCAATCAGGATGGCCGGTTCGACGACCAGGGCGCGGGCGATGGCGACGCGCTGCTGCTCGCCGCCCGAGAGTTGCGCCGGGTAGTGCGAAAGCCGCCCGCCGAGTCCGACCTGGCCGAGAACCGTGCGCGCCCGGTCGAAGGCGTCGGGCCTGCCCGCGAGCTCCAGCGGCACCGCGACGTTCTCGAGCGCGGTCATCGTTTGCATCAGATGAAAAGCCTGGAAGACAAAGCCGATGTTCTGGCCGCGGAAACGCGCGAGGCGGTCCTCGCCAAGGCCCGCATAGTCCTGCCCGGCGACGACCACCCGCCCGCTGTCGATCCGTTCCAGGCCGGCGATCACCATGAGCAGCGTGGATTTGCCGGAGCCTGACGGCCCCACCAGCCCGATGCTCTCGCCTTGACTGACGGCGAGGTCCAGATGCTTTAATACGTGGACGCGGGACGGACCGGCGCCCAGCGTCAAATCGACGTTCTCGAGGGAGATGACAGGTTCGTTCACCGATCCAGGCCTACATACAAGGACTTGCGCATATGGGCCGAAGATGAAGAAGTTCAAAATGCACCGCGGCATCGGCGCCGTGACAATCGTCGTCGCGCTCGCCGGCGTCGGTGCGACCGCCGCGGCGGCGATGCCGGTCGAAATCGTGGCGCTCGGCGACAGCCTGACGTCGGGCTATGGGCTTGGGCCGGGCGAGGCCTTTCCGGAACAGCTGGAAGGGGCGCTGCGGGAACGCGGCTACGATGTGAGCGTCGCCAATGCCGGCGTTTCGGGCGATACCGCGCTCGACGGCCTCGCGCGGCTGGAATGGTCCGTGCCGGCAGCAGCGGACATTGTCATCGTCGGGCTTGGCGCCAACGATGCGCTCCGCGGCATCGACCCGGCGATCACCCGCAATGCGCTGTCGGACATCGTCGGCAGGCTCACGGCGCGCGGGCAGGCAGTGCTCCTGGCGGGGATGCTCGCTCCCCCCAATCTCGGCGAGGACTATGCGGCGGCATTCGATGCCATATACCCGGAGATCGCCGCCCAATACGAGGTTCCCCTCTATCCGTTCCTCCTCAAGGGCGTGGCCGCCGATGCCGCTCTCAACCAGGCCGACGGCATGCACCCGACGGCCGCCGGCGTGGCGGAGATCGTCGAGCAGATTCTGCCCGCTGTGGAGCCGCTTGTCGCCGCCGCTGCGGAAGGGGACTGACCTACCAGTTGCGGAGCCACGCGGCCCCGAGAATCGCGCCGGGGCCGTTCGGCAGATCCTCCTGCACCAGGATCGCGCAGGCGTCGACGCCGTCCGCCATGATCTCGTCCTCGGGCAAGGTGATCTTCACGCTGTCGCCGTCCCACATGCCGATCGGACGCATCTCGCGCACGACATTGTAATAGCCGATCGTGGCGCCGGCGTTCTCGCCGCGTTCGATCTTCACCTCGGCTTCCGAGGTGAGGAGGACGAGGCGGATGGTCGCCGGCCAGGGGCGCGGGAGAGGACGCGCGGCCACTTCGATTTCAACCGTACCGTCGCCCTGGCGCATCGTGACGGGAACGGGCAGGGCGGAATGGGCGATCGCCGCCTCGACCGCCGCCCGCCGGCTGCCGACGTGGTCGCTCCGACCGTTGATTGTGATCTGCGGCGTATAGATGCGGCGCGTGCCGCGCACCGCCGCATAGTCGCGCTGCCTGGCCGTGTTCGCCGGGTCCCCCAGGGTATCGCGCCAGCCGAGATAATCCCAGTAATCGACGTGCAGGGAGATGGCGACCAGATCGTCGCGCTCCGCCAGTTCGGCGAAATAGGCGTCGGCCGCGACGCAGGAGGAGCAGCCCTGGCTGGTGAAAAGTTCCACCACCGCCTTTGGCTCGCTCCGCACGACAACATCGCCGGCCGCGCCGAGCGACGCGCCGAGCGCAGCAAACACGACCGTAAAGAAGGCGAACGAACGGATCACACCGACCAAGTAGGTCCGGCATCCTGTCACTGGCCAGTCACAATGGATTGACACACGGCCATTTGAAGCCGCCGGCCGGTGGAGGCAATGAAAATTCAGCGCTTGTGACCGCTTATGCGGCCTCTTTCACAAGGTTCCGCAGGACGTAGTGCAGAATGCCGCCGTGGCGGAAATACTCGAGCTCGTCGAGCGTATCGATCCTTGCCAGCAGCGGGACCTCCACTTTGCGGCCGTCGGGGAAGGCGATCTTGGCGGACACGATCTGCCGGGGCGACAGGTCCGCGACGCCGCCGATCGTCACCGTCTCGTCGCCCTTCAGGCCGAGGCTCTGCCAGCTGGCGCCCTCCTCGAACACGAGCGGCAGGACTCCCATACCCACCAGATTGGACCGGTGGATGCGCTCGAACGATTGCGCGATCACCGCGCGGATGCCGAGCAGGCGGGTTCCTTTGGCGGCCCAGTCGCGCGAGGAGCCGGTGCCGTATTCCTTGCCCGCGAAGACGACGAGCGGCACGTTCTCCCGCGCATAGCGCATCGCCGCGTCGTAGATCGGCATCTCTTCGCCCGACGGGTGGTGGACGGTGACTCCGCCCTCCACCCCCGGCACCATTTGGTTCTTGATGCGGATATTGGCGAAGGTCCCGCGCATCATGACTTCGTGATTGCCGCGCCGCGAGCCGTACGAATTGAAATCGATCGGCCGCACCTGGTGCGCGATGAGATACTCGCCGGCCGGCCCGTCACGCTTGATTGAGCCCGCCGGCGAGATGTGGTCAGTGGTGATGGAATCGAGGAAGAGGCCGAGGATGCGCGCGCCGACGATGTCGGTCGGGGTGTCGGGCGTCGGCTTCATGTCGGTGAAGTAGGGCGGATTCTGCACGTAGGTCGAACCGTCCGACCAGGCATAGGTGAGGCCGCCCTCCACCTTGATTCGGCGCCAGTGGTCATCGCCCTTGAAGACGTCGCCGTAACGCGCGCGGAACATCTCCTGGCTGATCACCTGACGGATGAGTGCCGAGATTTCGGACGAGCTCGGCCAGAGATCCTTGAGATAGACGGGTTTGCCTTGCTTGTCCTCGCCGAGCGGCTCGCGCGTGATGTCGACCGTGAGCGAGCCGGCGAGCGCATAGGCGACGACCAGCGGCGGCGAGGCGAGGTAGTTGGCGCGCACGTCCGGATTGACGCGGCCTTCGAAGTTGCGGTTTCCGGAGAGCACCGAGCAGGCGACAAGGTCCGCCTTGCCGATCGCGTCGGAGATCGGCTCCGGCAGCGGCCCGGAATTGCCGATACAGGTGGTACAGCCATAGCCGACGAGGTTGAAGCCGAGCGCGTCGAGATGCGCTTGCAGGCCGGCCTTGGCGAGGTACTCGGTCACCACCTGCGAACCGGGCGCGAGCGACGTCTTGACCCAGGGTTTCGGCTTCAGGCCTCGTTCGTTGGCCTTTTTCGCCAGAAGGCCGGCGCCGATCAGCACGCTCGGGTTCGACGTGTTGGTGCAGGACGTGATGGCGGCGATGACGACGTGGCCGTCGGCGATCGCGTAGCCGGCGCCCTCCACGTTGGCGCTCTTCGGCTCGCCGCCGCGGATTTCGGTCAGCGCCTTGTCGAATTCACGCGCCGCGTCGGACAAGGCGACGCGGTCCTGTGGCCGCTTCGGCCCGGCTAGCGAGGGAACGACTTCGCCGAGATCGAGTTCGACCGTGTCGGTGAATATGGGCTCTTCGCTGGCGTCGGTCCGCCACAGGCCCTGCGCCTTGGCGTAGGCTTCGACGAGTGCCACGCGCGCCGGGTCGCGGCCGGTCGCCTTGAGATAGGTGATCGTGTCGTCCTCGATCGGGAAGAGGCCGCAGGTGGCGCCGTATTCCGGCGCCATGTTGCCGATCGTCGCGCGGTCCTCGACCGTCAGCTTCGACAGACCGGGGCCGAAGAACTCGACGAACTTGCCGACCACGCCCTTCTTCCTGAGCATCTGGGTGACGGTCAGCACTAGGTCGGTCGCGGTCGTGCCCTCCGTCAGCTGACCGGTCATGCGGAAGCCGATCACTTCCGGGATGACCATCGAGATCGGCTGGCCGAGCATCGCCGCTTCCGCTTCGATGCCGCCCACGCCCCAGCCGAGGACGGAGAGGCCGTTCACCATCGTCGTGTGCGAGTCGGTGCCGACGAGCGTATCGGGGAAGGCGTAGGTGACGCGCCTGCCGCCTTCGCGCTCCTCGCGCGTCCAAACCGTCTGCGCCAGATATTCGAGGTTCACCTGATGGCAGATGCCGGTGCCGGGCGGCACGACGCGGAAATTGTCGAACGCCTCCTGCCCCCAGCGGAGGAACGTGTAGCGCTCGCCGTTCCGCTGGTACTCCATCTCGACGTTCTTCTCGAAGGCGTTCGGCGAGCCGAAAAAGTCGACCATGACCGAATGGTCGATCACCAGGTCGACCGGCACCTGCGGGTTGATGCGGCGAGGATCGGCGCCGAGATGCGCCGTAGCGTCGCGCATCGCGGCAAGGTCGACGACTGCCGGCACGCCGGTGAAGTCCTGCATGAGCACGCGCGCCGGACGGTAGGCGATCTCGCGCGTCGAACTGCGGTTCGTGAGCCATTCGCCGACCGCGCGGATGTCGTCGGCGGTCACCGTGCGTCCGTCCTCGAACCGGAGCAGATTCTCCAGCAGCACCTTCAGCGAGAAGGGTAGCCGCGAAATGCCCTTGAGCCCGTTCCTCTCGGCGTCGGGCAGCGAGAAATAGGCATAAGTCTTCCCGGCCGCCTCAAGGGTGCGGCGGCATTTGAAGGTGTCGAGCGATGCTGCGGGCACGGATGGGCTCCTGGCGGCCCGCATAAGGGGAATGCGGGCAAAACGGGAAACACCGGCAAAGAGGAGCGCCTGCTGCGCCGGCTTGCCGCGGATATAGTAGATTTCGTAAGCCGAGACCAGAGTCCGGAGTTGTTGCAAGCTGTCTCCCTCCGTAACCGACCGCCGCCCGGAGACCGCCTTCGCGCCGCTTGCGGTCGAGGTTCGCGATCTTTCGTGCATCCGCGGCGGCCGGCTCGTCTTTTCGGACATTTCCTTTCGCGCCTCGCCGGGAACGCTGCTCGCCGTGACCGGCCCGAACGGTTCCGGCAAGTCGAGTCTTCTGCGCCTCCTCGCCGGCCTCCTGCGGCCGCATTCCGGCGGCATCCTCTTCGAGGGGCTGCGGGACGATCAGGCCTTTCTGCACTATCTCGGGCACGCCGACGCCCTGAAGCCCGCGCTTACGCTGCGCGAGACGCTGAATTTCTGGGCCTCGCTCTATCGGCGCGGACCCGTCGCTTCTGCCGCGGATGTGGGAGATGCGTCCGCGGCCGTCGGCCTCCGCCACGCGCTCGATCTCCGCACGGGAACGCTGTCGGCCGGCCAGCGCCGTCGCGCCGGTCTCGCCCGTCTCATTCTTCCGCCGCGGCCGCTCTGGCTGCTCGACGAGCCCGGCGCGGCCCTCGATCGGGACGGCGAAGCGGTTCTGGGAGGGCTGATGCGCCGGCATCTTGACGCGGGAGGCATCATCGTCGCCGCGACCCATCAGGCTCTGCCCGTCGCCCCGCATGCGATAGTCGACCTGGGGGGCGGATGACCTCGTTCGCGGCGATCATGCTGCAGACGATGCGCCTGGCGATCCGGGCGGGGGGCGGCGCCGTCGTCGGGCTGATCTTCTTCCTCGCGGTCGTCACCGTCGCGCCGTTCGGCATCGGCCCGGACTTGAACCTTCTGAGCCGCATCGGCCCGGCCGTCCTGTGGATCGGCGCTTTGCTGGCCGCGCTCCTCGGCCTCGACCGCCTGTTCGGCGCCGATCGGGAGGACGGGTCCCTCGACCTGATCATGGTGTCGGGCGAGCCGCTCTCGATCTATGTGCTCGGCCGCGCCGCCGGGCATTGGATAGCGACGGGGCTTCCTCTCGTGCTCGCGGCGCCGGTCCTCGGGCTGCTCCTCAACCTGCAGCCGCGTGCGATGGCGGCCGTCTGGCTCACATTGCTCATTGGCTCGCCGGCGATTACGCTCATCGGCGCGGTGGGCGCTGCTCTCACCGCCGCCCTCCCGCGCGGGGGGCTTCTGATCGCCGTCCTTGTCCTGCCGCTGACCGTCCCGGTGCTGATCTTCGGCGTGTCGGCGACCATGGGCGCCATTTCCGATCCGGAGCCGTTCCTCCCGCCGCTGATGCTCCTCGGTGCGTGCACGCTCGCCGCGCTCGTTCTAGCCCCGTGGGCGGCGGCTGCGGCGCTGCGATCGGCGCTCGATTGACCGCGTGCGCCAAGCGCCGCATTGCAGCCGCGCTTCGTCAGGAATAGTTACGCATCATGCGAAGCCCGATCGAGCTCGCCAATCCGTCGCGGTTCCTGGCGATATCCGGCCGCGTGCTGCCGTGGCTGGCGGCGAGCGCCGTCAGCCTCTTCGCGTTCGGGCTTTACCTCGCGCTCTTCGTATCGCCGCCGGACTACCAGCAAGGCGACAGCGTGCGGATCATGTATGTGCATGTCCCGGCGGTGACGCTCGCGATGGCCTGCTATGTGCTGATGGCGATCGCGGCCCTTGGCACCCTCGTCTGGCGGCATCCGCTCGCCGAGGTCGCCGCCAAGGCCGCCGCTCCGCTCGGCGCAGCCTTCACCCTGCTCGGCCTCGTCACCGGCGCAATCTGGGGCAAGCCGATGTGGGGCGCCTGGTGGGTGTGGGACGCGCGGCTCACGTCGTTTCTCATCCTGTTCGTCATGTATCTCGGGTTGATCGCCCTCTGGCGCGCCTTCGACGATCCGGCGCGCGCCGGCCGGGTCGCGGCCGTGCTCATTCTGGTCGGCGCCGTCAACATCCCGATCATCAAATTCTCGGTCGACTGGTGGAACACGCTGCATCAGCCGGCAAGCATTCTGAGGCTCGGTGGACCAAGCATCGACGTCTCCATGCTCTATCCCCTGCTCGTGATGCTCGCCGCTTATGCGGCACTCTTCTTCACGCTTCACCTCGCGGCGATGCGCGCGGAGATTTACCGTCGGCGCATCCGCACGGCCGAGCTGCTCGCGGCTGAGCCCGTGCATTCCGGGCGCATCGCGGCGGCGCACTGACCGGCATGACGCATCTCGCCTACATACTGGCGGCCTATCTCGCGACAGCGGCAGTGCTGATCGGAATGGTCGCGCTGATCGTGCTGGATCTTCGGGCGCAGCGGCGGAAGCTGCGCCGTCTTGAAGAAGAGGGGCTGCGCCGCCGCTCGGAGGTGCCGCGATGAGCGGGGTCGACGATGCGGCGCCGGCACGCGAGGCGGGGACTGCAATGCGCCGCCGCATCTGGCTGCTCGTTCCGCTCGCTGTCTTCCTGGCGCTGGCGGCGCTCTTCTATTTCCGCCTCGGCGCCGGCGACCCGTCGCGCATCCCCTCCGCCATCCTCGGCAAGCCGGTTCCGGATTTTGCGTTGCCGCCGATCCGGGAAGGCGCCGGCCCCGGCCTTGCGGACGAGGACCTCGCCGAGGGCGTCCACGTGGTGAACGTCTGGGCGTCGTGGTGCGGGCCATGCCGGCTCGAGCACCCGATCCTGACGCGGCTCTCCGAGGACCGGCGCTTCGCGCTGGCCGGCATCAACTACAAGGACGCGCCGGACAACGCCACGCGCTTCCTCGGCGCGCTCGGCAACCCCTACGATCGGATCGGCGCCGACCGGGAGGGCACGGCCGCCATCGACTGGGGCGTCTACGGCGTGCCCGAGACCTTCATCGTGAAGGACGGAGTCGTCGTCCACAAATTCATCGGCCCGCTCTCGGAGGAGGGGCTGGAAGCCGATTTTCTCCCCGCGCTGGAGAAGGCTCTCGACCCTTCGGGTTAGGG
>DASWJZ010000016.1:0-6812 GCA_036396875.1 Propylenella sp. | reverse complement strand
CGTCCGGACGGGCGCCGCCGGCGGCTGGGCCGTCGCTGCGCTCATCGCGCGGAACGGGGCCGAGACGCGAATCGGCACCGGCCTCGTCGACGGCGCGCCGGGCGAGCCGAGGGTCCGCAAGGTGCGCGTGAACGGAGCGCCCGCCGCCTCCGCCGACGATCTGCTTGAATATCTGAGGGTCCTCTGGCTAACCCCCGCCATGGACGGCCTCTTTACCGGGCCGGCGAGCGAGCGGCGGCGCTTTCTTGACCGGCTGGTTCTGACGCTCGATCCTGGCCATGGCCGCCGCGCCCGCGATTTCGAACGGCTTCTCACGCAGCGGAACCGGCTTCTTGCCGAGGGCAATGACGGCGGCTGGCTCGATGCGCTGGAGGCGGAACTTGCGGCTTGCGCAGTCGCGCTCGCTCTCGCCCGCGCCGAGACCGTGGGGCTGATCTCGACCCGCATGTCCGAGCCGGCGCCGGAAGCCGCCGGCTTTCCACGCGGGCGGATCGCCATCGCCGGCGAATTCGACCGCGCCATTTTCGGCCGCACCGCCGCCGAGGCCGAAATCTGGTATCGCGACACGCTGAGGGCGCAGCGCCCCGCCGACCGCATGGCCGGCCGGACGCTCGAAGGTCCCCACCGCAGCGACCTCGAGGTCGTGTTCGCCGAAAAGGACATGCCGGCGGCGCTGTCCTCCACCGGCGAGCAGAAAGCGCTCCTGGTCGGCCTCATCCTCGCGCATGCGGACATCATCGCGAAGATCAGCGGGATGACCCCCGTCCTCCTCCTTGACGAGGTGGCCGCGCATCTCGATCCCGTCCGGCGGGCCGCGCTTTTCGCCCGCGTCGCCGCGCTCGGCGGGCAGGCTTTCATGACCGGAACCGACGCCGGGCTGTTCGACCGGCTGCCGGGCGTCGCCGCGCATTTTTGCGTGACGGACGGAGAACTTGTAAGTCTCTGACGAAAAACGAATTTTCTATGTCGCCCAATGCGGCGCTACAGCTTCCTTTCCGCCCCTACAATCCCTATCTATAAGCGTTCCTGCCACCCTCGCGAAAATGCTGATTCGAACATGATGCAATCGCCTGACGGCGCCCTCGCCGGCGCCATGTCCGAGCCCGAATACGGGGCGGAATCGATCAAGGTCCTGAAGGGCCTCGACGCGGTCCGCAAGCGGCCGGGCATGTATATCGGCGACACTGACGACGGCTCCGGCCTTCATCACATGGTCTACGAGGTTGTCGACAACGCTATCGACGAGGCGCTCGTCGGCTTCGCCACGCGCGTGGAGGTGACGCTGAACGCCGACGGCTCCGTTACCGTCTTCGATAACGGCCGCGGCATTCCGACCGACATCCATAAGGGCGAGGGGGTTTCGGCCGCCGAGGTCATCATGACCCAGCTGCATGCCGGCGGAAAGTTCGACCAGAACTCATACAAGGTCTCGGGCGGACTGCACGGCGTCGGCGTCTCCGTCGTCAATGCGCTGTCGTCGTGGCTGAAGCTCAGAATCTGGCGGGGCGGCCGGCTGCACGAAATGTCCTTCACCGACGGCGTGCCGGACAGGCCGCTCGCGGTGACCGGCGATTCCAGTGGGCGCACCGGCACCGAGGTGAGCTTCCTCGCCTCGCCGAAGACCTTCACGATGACCGACTACGACTATGCCACGCTGGAGCATCGGCTGCGCGAGCTGGCGTTTCTGAATTCGGGCGTCCATATCGTGCTCACCGACCGTCGCGGGCCCGACGAAAAGCGCGAGGAGCTTCACTACGAGGGCGGGCTGGAGGCTTTCGCCCGCTTCCTCGACCGCGCCAAGAAGCCGCTCATCCCCGCGCCGATCATGCTGTCGGCCGAACGGGACAACGTCTCCGTTGAGGCGGCGCTGTGGTGGAACGATTCCTACCACGAGAACGTGCTCTGCTTCACCAACAACATCCCGCAACGCGACGGCGGCACGCATCTCGCAGGCTTCCGTGGCGCGCTCACCCGTCAGGTGACGGGTTATGCCGAGAGCTCCGGCATCGCCAAGCGTGAGAAGGTGACGCTGACCGGCGAGGACGCGCGCGAGGGGCTGACCTGCGTGCTCTCGGTCAAGGTGCCGGACGCGAAATTCTCCTCGCAGACCAAGGACAAGCTGGTGTCTTCCGAGGTGAGGCCCGTCGTCGAAAGCGTCGTCAATCAGGCGCTTGGCGCCTGGTTCGAGGAGCATCCGGCCGAGGCGAAGATCGTGGTCGGCAAAGTGGTGGAGGCGGCGGCCGCGCGCGAAGCCGCCCGCAAGGCGCGCGAGCTCACCCGCCGCAAGGGTGCGCTCGACATGGCGTCGCTCCCCGGCAAGCTCGCCGATTGCCAGGAGCGCGACCCGGCGCGCTCGGAGATTTTCATCGTCGAGGGCGATTCCGCCGGCGGCTCGGCCAAGCAGGGGCGCAACCGCGCGTTCCAGGCGGTGCTGCCGCTGCGCGGAAAGATCCTGAACGTCGAGCGGGCGCGCTTCGACAAGATGCTTTCGTCGGAGCAGATCGGCACGCTGATCACCGCGCTGGGCACCGGCATCAAGGACGATTTCGACGCCGACCGGCTGCGCTACCACAAGGTCATCCTGATGACGGACGCCGACGTTGACGGCGCCCATATCCGCACGCTGCTTTTGACCTTTCTCTACCGGCATATGGACCCGCTGATCGAGCGGGGCCACATCTTCATCGCACAGCCGCCGCTCTACAAGGTGACGCGCGGCAAGGCCGAGCAGTACCTGAAGGACGAGCGCGCGCTCGAGGATTATTTGGTCGAAGGCGGACTCGACGACGCCGTGCTCACCCTTGCGACCGGCGAGGAACGCGCCGGGCCGGACCTCCGCGCCCTCGTCAACGAAGCGCGCCAGATCCGCCAAGCCCTCGACACGCTGCACTCGCGTTACGATCGCGGGGTGGTGGAACAGGCGGCGATCGCGGGCGCGCTCAATCCGGAGCTGCTTTCGAACGACGAGCGGGGCATGCAGGCCGCCGCCTATATTGCCCGCCGTCTCGACCTTCTCGCGGAGGAGACGGAGCGCGGCTGGTCCGGCAGCTTCGATGAGAGCCGCGGCCTGGTCTTCGAGCGCACGGTGCGCGGCGTGGCGGAGGTGCAGGTGATCGATTCCGCGCTCCTCCACTCGGCGGACGCCCGCCGCCTCGACCAGCACGCGGTGAGCCTGCAGGCGGTCTACCTGCAGCCGGCGGCGCTTCGCCGCAAGGATGCGGAAACGCCGATATTCGGTCCGCGCGACCTCCTCGAGGCGGTGTTCGCCGCCGGCCGAAAGGGCGTCGCCATGCAACGCTACAAGGGGCTCGGCGAGATGAACCCGGGCCAGCTCTGGGAGACCACGCTCGACCCCGATGCGCGCTCGCTCCTGCAGGTGCGCTCCGGCGACGACGCCGACGACCTGTTCGCCAAGCTGATGGGCGACGAGGTCGAACCGCGCCGCGAGTTCATCCAGGCGAACGCGCTGAACGTCGCCAATCTGGACGTGTGATGGTGGCGGACGCGACCCGGCCCCGGCCGTTCGATCGCCCGGCGCTGGAAGCATGAGGCGCCCGTCCTTTCGGCCGCTGAGCATTGCGGAGATCGCCGAGCGCGCGTCGGGCGGGACGCAGCACTTCGATCTTGCCGTCCGCGAGTTCATCGATTCCTGGCAGAGCATGCCGCCCGATCAGCGGCCGGAGGCTCTCGCCGAGGAGCCTGGTCCCGTCGGCCGGGTCGAGGACGCCTATCTCGCGGCGCTGGCGGAGCATCTCGCCTCGATCGCCGGGATCGACGCTCCCGGCTGGGCCGAGGCGCCGCATCGCTTTCTCCGCGAGCCGTTTTTCGCCGGCGGCCTCGAATCGCTGAAAGCCATCCTGCTCGTCGAGAGCCCCTCCGCCTTCCGTCGCCGGCTGATCTTCATCAGCGCCGACGGTCTGTCGCGGCCGCTCCGCGCGCCCCCCGACGCAGCCGTCCCGCCATCGGATACGCGGTGACGAATCCCGCTTCGTCGGCTCTTCAAGATCGTTCACGAATCCTGGAAGGCGTGTTTCCAGGGTCGACGGGCCGTGCTTCCTATCTAAGAGACCCCGCAGGCATCCAAAGGGAAGTCCAATCATGTCCGCAAGTTCTCTCGCTATCTGGTCGCCGCAGGCGCTTGCCGCGCTCCGCATCATGACGTCGCTGCTCTTCATGGCGCATGGCATGCAGAAGTTTTTCGGCTTCCCCGCCGCCGCCCCGTTCGATGTCGCGCTCTTCTCGCTGATCGGACTGTCGGCGGTGCTGGAACTGGTCGGCGGTATCCTGCTGCTGATCGGCTTGTTCACCCGCCCGGTCGCCTTCATCCTCTGCGGCTTCATGGCGGTCGCGTATTTCATGGCGCATGCGCCGCAGGGCTTCTATCCGCTCCTGAACGGCGGCGAGCTGGCCGTGCTCTACTGCTTCGTCTTCCTCTATTTCGTCTTTGCCGGTCCGGGCGGCTGGAGCGTCGACGCGCTCCGCCAGGGTGAAAGCGCCGTCACTCGACCGGCGGCGGGCTCCGCCTGAGCCGCTTCACGCCACTCCGCTCGCTCTTCGCCTTAAGCCGCCGCTCCTTCGAGGCGGCGGTGGGGCGGGTCGGGCGGCGCGGCTTCGGCTCGGGGACGGCCCGGCGGATCAGCGCGAGGAGCCGCTGAAGCGCGTCCTCGCGGTTCCGCTCCTGCGTCCGGAAGCGGTCGGCGAAAATCACGATCACGCCGTCCCTGGTGAGCCGTGCGCCGGCCAGCTTCTCGAGCCGCCCGCGCACGCCTTGCGGCAGCGAGGGCGAGCCGCGCGCGTCGAAGCGAAGCTGCACCGCCGTCGCCACCTTGTTGACGTTCTGGCCGCCGGGGCCGGAGGCGCGCACGAAGCTCTCCGTGATTTCGCTTTCGCTGAGCGCGATGTCGTCGGTGACGCGGATCATCCTCCAAGGATAGCGGGCCGGCCGGCGGCCGGCCATGCCCTCGCATCCGCCCGGCGGTTTGCGTGCGCCGCGGCGGTTGCTATAGGAGCCCGCAATCTGTCCGTCGGGGAAGGAGAGGCCGACATGCCGGAACTGCGCGTCGTCGTCGTCGGGGCCGGCGGACGCATGGGCCGCGCGCTGACCCGCGCGGTTCTGGCCGAAAGCGGCATGCGGCTCGTCGGCGCGCTCGACCGTCCCGACGCGCGCGCGCAGGGCGCCGACGCCGCACTGCTCGCGGGCGCGGAGGCAACCGGTGTCGTCGTCACGGCCGATCCGCTGCCGGCCTTCGCCCACACCGACGTCGTACTCGACTTCACCGCGCCGGAAGCGACGCTCGACTATGCCGACCTCGCCGCGCAGGCGCGCATCGTGCATGTGATCGGCACCACCGGCATCGGCCCCGAACACGAGGATCGACTGAAGGCGGCGGCCCGCCACTGCCGCATCGTGCGCTCCGGCAACATGAGCCTCGGCGTGAATCTCCTCGTGGGCCTCCTGCGGCGGGCCGCGGCCGTGCTCGGCCCTGATTACGATATCGAGATCGTCGAGATGCACCACCGGCACAAGGTCGATGCGCCGTCCGGCACCGCGTTGCTTCTGGGCAAGGCGGCGGCGGAGGGACGTGGGCTCGATCTCGCCGGCCATTCGGTCCGAATCCGCGACGGGCACACCGGCCCGCGGCCGCAGGGCGCGATCGGCTTTGCAAGCCTCCGCGGCGGCTCGGTCGTCGGCGACCACACGGCGATCCTGGCGGGCGAGGGCGAGCGGATCGAATTGTCCCACCGGGCCGAAAGCCGCGATATCTTCGCCCGCGGCGCCATCCGCGCGGCGCTCTGGGCGTTCGACAAGAAGCCCGGCCTTTATGACATGGCCGACGTGCTCGGCCTGCATTGAGCGGCTTTTCAGCGCAAGGGGAGGGCTTCGCTGCCCGCCGATAGCCGAGATCGCAACCGCCTAATTTGTGACGATCGTTTCGCCCGATACCATGCACGATAGACTAAAGATGGTAACGCCGGCCTGCAGCCCGGCTGCAATCTCTATCTGATCCCCCTCCTTCAAATAGAGCAGAATCTGGTCGCTCGATTGAAACTGCTTCGTGCCACCGGAGCCGATATGCACCGGAATGAGGTTCACAAAAACGTTGGATACCGGGTCTACGTTCACATTGAGGAAATTTAGCTCGGCCGTCGAGTCGGTCTGGATGAAACAGGACACGTAGGTGATTTCACGTCGACGATTTTGCGGGACTGGCGGGAAATCGACTCGGCAGACGAAAGTGTCGACCCCAGTGTTCGCCTTGCAGTCGGTGGAATTCAAATGCTTCTGATAGGGGTTTCGCGTCCCCGGGGCCGGAGCTCCGATTGCGCCTTCGACCATGGGCAATGCGACAACAAGGGCGGCGAGCAGGAGGCGGCGAACTCGCCCTGGTGATTTGCTGCCCGTCATGTCCGCCTCCTATTCTGAAAAAGCCGGATATTCGGCAAGCTGAACTTAAACACCAATCTTATGTGGAGTCGATGCGGGGTCGCCAAACACCTCCCAGGGTGATTCAATTCACCGCATGGCGGAAGAGGGTTGAGTTGGATTCTGAAGGTGTCCTCTTGAGGGAGGATGCTGATGGGGACGCTGGGGGAAGCGCTGGCGGGTCTGCCGGATCGGCGAACGCGGAAGGGGCGTCGGTATAGTCTGGCGTCGATCATCCTGCTGGCCTTTGGCGGGGATGCTTTCGGGAGCCAACGACCTGTTGGCGATCCACCGGTTCGGCAAGCGGCTACCGCCGAAGGCGCTTGAAGCTCTGGGGATTACGCGCCGCCGGGTGCCGGCGCACGCGACGCTGCATTACGTGTTCCGC
>DASWJZ010000015.1:0-10500 GCA_036396875.1 Propylenella sp. | reverse complement strand
TGGCGGTGCTGCTCGCGAGTGGGGCAAAGCGGCCGGACATCCTGGCAACTATCGCCGCTGTGGCCGGCTGAGAGCGATTCCATGCGCCGGAGCGTTCTCTTGCCGCGCCGACAGGAACCGCTGGTTCGGCGTGCATCCCGTTTTGAGGCGTCCGCTTCGTCGGCTTCAATGTCTGTTAGGGTCAAAAATCCCCGACCAACCTGTTCAGCGTCATGTCCGCAGTTGCGCCGACTCCGGAAATCCGATCCAGTCTCGAGTGCCACCGCATAGATGTGATTCCCGCTTCCCAAAAGGAGCACGAATCATGCGGCATGAACTCAGCGACTACGAATGGACTGTCATTAGACCGATGCTGCCGAACAAGCCACGCGGCGTTCCCCGTGTTGACGACCGGCGCACTGAGTCCACGCCCTAATTCGGGCCAAGCCTCATTTGCGGCTCAGGCGCCTCGGCCATCTGGAAGGCAGCCGCCATCAGCGCGCGCGTATAGGAATCCTTCGGGTCGGCGAAGATCGCCTCGGTGCAGCCGCGTTCCACCACCCTCCCCTCCTTCATCACGATCACCTCGTCGGCCATGGCGCGGACCACGGCGAGGTCATGGCTGATGAAGAGGTAGGAGAGCCCGTGCGCCTCCTGCAGGCGCCTGAGGAGCTCCACGATCTCCTTCTGCACCGAGCGGTCGAGCGCCGATGTCGGTTCGTCGAGCACAACCACCTTCGGCTTCAGGATCATCGTCCGGGCAATCGCGATGCGTTGCCGCTGGCCGCCGGAAAATTCGTGCGGGTAGCGGTTGCGCATCGCCGGATCGAGCTGCACCTCCTCCAGCGCCTGGACGGCGCGCTCATCGCGCTCGGCGCGCGACAATTGCGGCTCGTGGACGAGAAGCCCCTCCGTCACGATCTGCCCGACCGTCAGCCGCGGCGACAGCGAGCCGAACGGGTCCTGAAAGACGATCTGCAGCTCGCGCCGAAGCCATCGCTCCCTCTTCAGGTCCAGCGCCCGCAGATCCCTTCCCTCGAAGCGAATCGTGCCCTGGCTCGGGATGAGCCGCAGGAGCGCCCGTCCGAGCGTCGACTTGCCGGATCCCGATTCGCCGACGATCCCGATCGTCTGCCCGGCATGCAGCGTCAGGGAAACACGATCGACCGCCTTCAGCTCGAAGCCGTCGCCGGAGAGGAAGCCGCCGCCGATATGGAAGGTGACGGCGAGATTCCCGGCCTCCAGCAGCGGCGGCGCTTCGTCCGGGATATCCGGCTTGCGGCCCTCCGGTTGTGCCGCGAGCAGCATCCTGGTGTAGGCGTGGCGGGGGTCTGAAAAGATGCGCGAGACCGGCCCTTCCTCCACCACCTCTCCCGCCCGCATCACGTAGACCCGATCGGCGAAGCGCCGCACGATGCCGAGGTCATGGGTGATGAAGGCGACGGCCATGCCGAGCCGCCCCTGCAGGTCCTTCAGAAGCTCGAGAATTTGCGCCTGGATGGTGACATCGAGCGCCGTGGTCGGCTCATCCGCGATAAGGATATCGGGGCCGTTGGCAAGGGCCATCGCGATCATCACGCGCTGCCGCTGTCCGCCTGACAGCTCGTGCGGATAGGCGTCGATCCGCGCTTCCGGCCTGGCAATCCGGACCAGTTCGAGCAGCTCGACGCCCCGCTTGCGCGCTTCGGCCCGTCCGAGGCGGCCGTGCTGCATCAGCGGCTCGGCGATCTGATCGCCGACGGTGTAGAGCGGGTCGAGAGAGGTCATCGGCTCCTGGAAGATCATCGTTATCTTGGCGCCGCGAAACCGGTTGAGAAGCCGGGCCGGCATGCCGAGCAGCTCCTGCCCCCGGTAGCGGACGGACCCGGTCGCTCTGCCGTTTGGAGCCAGCAGCCCCATCGTCGCCATCATCGCCTGGCTCTTGCCGGAGCCGGACTCACCGACGATTGCGACCGTCTCACCGGGCATCACATCCAGGTCGATGCCCCTGACCGCGTGCACTTCCCCGTCGTGGAGATCGAAGCGGACGGCAAGCCCTCGCAGGCTCAGGATGGGCTCCGCGGAGACCCTGTCAGTGATCTTTGGGGTCGAGCGCATCGCGGAGCCCGTCTCCCAGGAAATTCAGCGCAAAGAGCGCGGACACGAGGAAGATGCAGGGGAAGATGAGCATGGTCGGCGTGCTCTGCATGTTGCGCGCCCCCTCGGCGATGAGCACGCCCCAGCTCGTCATCGGCTCCTGCACGCCGAGGCCGAGAAAGGAGAGGAAGCTCTCCAGCAGGATGACCTTCGGGACCATCAGCGTCATGTAGATGATGACCGGGCCGGCGAGGTTGGGCACGATGTGGCGCCTGAGAATCCCGCCGGAATCGACGCCCATGGCCTCCGCCGCCTGCACGAATTCCTGGCGCTTCAGGAAGATGGTCTGGCCGCGCACGATGCGCGCCATGTCGAGCCATTCCACTGCGCCGACGGCAATGAACATCAGCACGAAGTTCCGGCCGAAGAAGACGACGAGCAGGATGACGAAGAAGATGAACGGCAGCGAGTAAAGGATATCGACGACACGCATCATGACGAGGTCAGCCGTTCCGCCGAAATAGCCGGCCGCCGCACCGTATGACACGCCGATCACCAGCGCGACGAAGGTCGCCAGCAAGCCGATGGCAAGCGATATGCGGCCGGCAAAGAGCGTGCGCGTGAGAAGATCGCGTCCGTTCGAATCGGTGCCGAAGAGGAAGCGGACGCGGGCGACGTCGGCAGTCAGCGTGAGCTGCCTGCCGCCATCCGCGCTCTCTCCCACGGCGGCATCGGCGAAGAGGTCGCTGCGTTCCAGATAGCGGACGATGCGCTCGTCCACCGGCTCGTCGTCCGTCACGACGATCGTAAGCCGGCTCCCCTCCACATCCACCGAGCGGACGTCGACCCGCGCGCGGCGCATGGCGTCCTCTGCCGCCGGGACGATCTCCGCCTCGCGCGGATAGGGTTGGAGACTCGCCGGCGCCTTCACATAGGCCTGGTAGACCTGATCGTAGCGATGGCCGGTCAGCCACGGCCCTGCGATGCAGGCGAACGCCATCAACACCAGAAAGACACCGCCGCCGAGGGCGATCCAGTTGGCGCGCAGCCGCCGAAAGGCGTCCTGCCACAGCGAACGGCCCGCCTTTGCGCGGGCGTGCGGTCCCGGGCCTCCTTCAAGCAGCGGTAAGTCGCGGACGACCATGGTTCAGTCGTACCGCACTCTGGGGTCGACCACCGCGTAGAGAAGATCGACGAGCAGATTGAAGAGGATAATGAAGACGGCGATGACGATCACGGTTCCCATGACCAGCGTGTAGTCGCGATTCAGCGCCGCCTGGACGAAGTAGCGGCCGATGCCGGGAATGCCGAAGATCGTTTCGACGACCACCGACCCCGTCAGGAGAGCGGCTGCTGCCGGACCGCAATACGAAAGGACGGGCAGGATCGCGCTGCGGAGCGCGTGCCGGACGACGACCGACCAGCCCGACAGGCCGTAGGCGCGCGCGGTGCGCACATGATCGGATCGAAGCGCCTCGATCATCGAGCCGCGCGTAAGACGCGTGATGATCGCGATCTGCGGCAATGCGAGCGTCAGCACAGGCAGCACCATGTTCGCCGGTGCGCCGTTGTTCCAGCCGCCGGCCGGAAGCCATCCGAGCCAGACACCGAACACCAGGCTGAAGACCGGCGCGGTGACAAAGGTCGGGATGGTGATGCCGAAGGTGGCGATCGCGACTACGCCATAGTCGACGGCGGAATTCTGGCGAAGAGCCGCGACCGTGCCGAATGTCGTTCCGAGGAGAAGCGCCAGGAAGAGCGCGGCCCCGCCGACCTTGATGGAGACAGGGAGCCCGGCGGCGAAGAGCTCGTTCACGGAGAAGTCGCGGTGCACGAAGCTCGGGCCGAGATCGCCGGTCGCGAGGTTTCCGAGATAGCGGGTAAACTGGCGCCAGAGCGGCTCGTCCAGGTGAAACGCGCGTTCGAGGTTTTCAAGCACGCGTGGATCGATGGGCCGCTCCAGGTTGAACGGCCCGCCGGGGGCCAGCCGGATCAGGAAAAAGGATATCGTGACGATCAGGAAGAGCGTGGGGAGCGCACCGAGGAGACTGCGAAGCGCGTAGCGGACCACGGCGCTTCCCTTTCAATCCTCGGCGACCGCTCCCCTCATCGTCATTGCTCCAATGACAGGAACCGCGTGGCGTGCACGTCCTGGATATTGTCCTCCCACCCCTTCAGCCTGTTCGAGACCAGGCTGTGGGAGGAATAATAGAGGAGCGGCATGAAGGGCAGATCGCGCATGATGATCTCTTCCGCCTGCCGGAGCAGTTCCCCGCGCTTCTCGAGATCAGGCGTCGCCTCCGCCTCGTTCATGAGGGCGTCGTAGTCCGGGTTGTTGTAGTTCGCGTAGTTGAACCCGGCATTATCGCTCTCCAGCAGGAAGAGGAAATTCTGCGCGTCGTTGTAGTCCGCGATCCAGCCGGCGCGCGCGACGTCGTAGTCGCCCTTCTCCTTCAGCAGGGCGTAATGGCTCGGCAAATCGCTGTTGACGAAGGTGGTGTTCACGCCGAGCGGCTTCCACATGTCGGCGATCGCGGTGGAGGTGTTGGCGTGATTTTCCGAAGTGTTGTAGCGGATCTCCACGTTGAGCGGGTTCTGCTCGTTGAACCCGGCCTCTTCCAGAAGCCGTTTTGCTTCGTCCTCGCGGTTCAAAAGATCCATGTCCTTCCACGAGACATAGGCCGGTTCGCCATAGTTCGAGGTGCCGGGAGGCACGAGCGAATAGGCGGGGAGCATTGAATTGGCCCAGATGTCCTCGGCCAGGAAGTCGCGGTCGATGACCATCGACAACGCCTGGCGCACCCGCACGTCATCGTAGGGCGGCTTGTCGGTCTTGAAGCTGAAATAGTAGGTGCCGAGATAGGGCGGCGTGTTCACCTGATCGCCGAACTTTTCGCGCAGCTGCGGAAGCTGTTCTGTCGGAAGATCGGAACACGACTGCACCTCGCCCGCCTCGAAGCGGCGCACGCAGGCCGCCTTGTCCTCGAACGGGATGAAGACGACCCTGTCGATCTTCACGTTCGCGGCGTCGTGAAACTCAGGGTTCTTCACCATCGTGATGTGGTCGTTCGGAACGAACTCCTGCAACGTGTAGGCGCCGTTCGAAACCATGTTCCCCGGTTTGACGAAGTCGTTGCCGTGCTGCTCCACCGAAGCCGGATGCACGGGCAGCGCGGTCTGGTGCGTCAGCAGCTCGAGGAAATAGGGCGTCGGGTTCTCCAGCGTGATTTCAAGCGTCCTGTCGTCGACAGCCTCGACCCCGATCTCCTCCGGCGGCAGTTCACCCTTGTTCACCTTCTCCGCGTTCTTGATCGGGTAAAGGATATTGGCGTAGTCGGCCGCCGTTTCCGGATTTTCGATGCGGCGGAGCGAAAAGACGAAGTCATTGGCCGTCACCGGGTCGCCGTTGGACCATTTGGCGTCCTGACGCAGCTTGAAGGTATAGACAAGCTGATCGTCGGACACCGTCCAGCTTTCGGCCACGCCAGGGATGATTTCAGCCTTCGGGTCGTAGATGACCAGACCCTCATAGAGGTCGCGAAGCAGATGCGCCTCGGCGACCGTCGAGGTCTTGTGCTGATCAAGCGTCTCGGGATCGCCGTCGTTGCCGCGATTGTAGACGACTTCCGCGGAGGCAGCGCTTGCGAGCAATCCTGCGACAGCCGCTCCCGCCAGCACCATCATTCGGTATTTCAGCATCTCCTGACCTCCCGTCGAACAAGAACGCCCCGCGGCGGATTCAAACAGCCTAATCCCGTAGCAGGGGCGCGACAATCAGTCTTGGGTCTTGCAGATAGAGTCGGCGCGAATGGCGGCAATCCCACTTGCGAGGTCACGCGCCGTGGTTCAGAAGTCCGACTCGCTCAGCCTAGCGGGGGTCGGCCACGCGGCGGCACCGGGCCTACGATCCGAATGCTCAAGGACAGCTTCCCTTCTCCCTCCCGAAATCTTCAGATCCGGAAGGCGCGGTCGACGGACATCGCCGCTCTGGCGGAGCTGGAGGCAAGCGCCTTCGCCTCCGACCGGCTGACCCGGCGACGCATTGCGGCGCTCTGCAAAAGCCCCTCCGCCTGCGTTCTCGTGGCCCGCGATGGGGCACGATTGCTTGGCTACGCGCTCGTTCTCACGCGCCGCGGCAGCCGGGTGGCGCGGCTCTATTCGATTGCGGTCGCGCCGCAGCATGGCAGCAGGGGGATCGGCAGGCGCCTGCTCGCGAGCGCCGAAAAGGCCGCCGTCGAGCGCGGAGCGCATCGCCTGCGTCTAGAGGTCCGCGCCGACAATCGGGCGGCGATCAGGCTCTACGAGAGCCTTGACTATCGGCCGATCGGAAGGTGCGAGGACTATTACGCCGACGGCGCCACGGCCCTCCAATACGAGCGGACCCTGCGGACCACCGGCGGCGCCGGCCTTTCCCCCACGCGCCGGGCCGCCTAGCGCCGATCATGGACAGCTGGGTTCTCGTCGCCGATCAACCCCGCGATGTCGTTGCGCGCGACCTGCCGCATGTCGTCGTCTCGTCGGAAGATTACGTGGCGCGGCCGTACATGTTCGCCGGGGCGCGCCAGAAAGTCATCATCCTGGCGCGATCCTACAACTACCAGACCGAGGGCTATTATTGCGCCCTGCTCGCCGAAGCGCGCGGCCATCGGGTTCTGCCGAGCGTCGAAACGATGCTCGACCTCAGGAGCCGACCACACTACGAGCACGCCCTTCCGGACCTAGAGGAAGCATTCAATCGCGATGCGAAGGCGCTCGGCGGCGAGCCGCCCGCCAGCATGTTCGTCGCCTTCGGGCGAACCGCGACGCCGGGGTTCGAACGGTTCGCGGGGCTGCTTTTCGAGTGGTTCCGGTCGCCGACGCTCACCGTTGCGTTCAAGGGCGAGCAATGGCGCTCGATCCGGAAGATCGAGCTGACCGCACTGGCGCGATGCACGTCGTCAGAGAAGCAGTTCTTCGCGAACGCGCTGAAGGCCTATACCGGCCGGAAGTGGCGGGCGCAAAAGCCGCGCTCCGTGCCGCGCCACTCGATCGCCGTCCTCTACGACCCGAAGGAGGCGCTGCCGCCGAGCAGCCCGAAAACTTTGATGCACTGGGCGAAGCTCGCGGCCCCCCAGGGGGTGGAGGTGGAGCCGATAACCCGCCGCGACCTTGGGCGGCTGGCGGAATTCGACGCGCTCTTCATCCGCGAGACGACGTCGATCCGCAATCACAC
This sequence comes from Propylenella sp., assembly GCA_036396875.1. Taxonomy (GTDB): domain Bacteria; phylum Pseudomonadota; class Alphaproteobacteria; order Rhizobiales; family Afifellaceae; genus DASWJZ01. The sequence goes on along the minus strand of DASWJZ010000015.1, from coordinate 3,233 downwards.
CTATCAGTTCGCCCGCCGCGCCGCGATGGAAGGCATGCCGGTCATCGACGATCCGATCTCGATGATCCGCTGCACCAACAAGGTCTACCTCTGGGAGCGGCTGACCCATGCCGGGCTGCCGGTCCCCGAGACGATCATCATTCAGGATCCGTCCGACGTGGTCCCGGTCGCCGACACGCTGGGCTTCCCGGTGGTGGTCAAGATTCCCGACGGATCGTTCAGCCGCGGCGTGCGCAAGGCCGAGACGATCCAGACGCTGAAGGCGACGGTGGCGGAGTTCTTCAAGGAGTCGGATCTGCTCCTCGCCCAGCGGTTCGTGCCGACGACCTTCGACTGGCGCGTCGGCGTGCTTGCCGGGCAGCCGCTCTTCGTCTGCCAGTATCAGATGGCCAAGAAGCACTGGCAGATCGTCCATCACCGCGAGGACGGCACGGCGGACGAGGGTCACTTTCGAACATTCCCGATCGATCAGGTGCCGCCTGAGATCCTCGACGTCGGCGTGCGCTCGGCGAGCTTGATCGGCGACGGGCTTTACGGCGTCGACCTCAAGGAAACGCCAGACGGCGTCTACATCATCGAGATCAACGACAATCCCAATCTCGAGCACGGCGTCGAGGATGCGGTCGCCAAGGCGGATTTGTGGAACCGGCTGACCCGCTGGTTCACGACGCGCATCCGCGCCTGAAACCCAGCGGTCGCCCGCCCGCGGAGCCGCTCCTTTTCTGCCGCCGATCGCCGGTTCGTGATCGAATGGCCGCGAAGCGAGGGAATGGATAAGCGTCGCTTAACGTTCGTGTATCTGTCAGACGAAGTAGGGAGATCACGATGTCCAACAATGAACGCACCATCCCCCAGCTCTCGCGGCGGCAGGCCCTGATGCGCCTCGGCATCGCTGCGGGTGCAATATATGCGGCCCCTGTGCTCGTGAACCTCGACGCGGCGCACGCCTCCCGCGGCAGCGGCGGCGGCAGTGGTAGCGGCGGCGGCAGTGGTAGCGGCGGCGGGCGTGGCAGCGGCGGACGCGGGAGCGGCGGACGCGGGAGCGGTGGCGGCGGGCGCGGCAGCCGTGGAAGCGGCGGCGGGCGCGGGAGCCGTGGCGGCCGCGCAAGCGGCGGCCGGAAGTGGCGCCGCCGCAGAGCTTCCTTCTGGAAACCCTTCTGGTAGGCTTTGTACCAAGCGTGACGGCGGTTCGTCAGTCCCAACGGCAAAAACCGGCGGCGCCAGCCCAAAGGCGGCGACCGCCGGCCAGCCATATCCGGCGTCGCATTCAGAGCAGCGATGGGTTCGCCGTTTCGCTCAGCCTTCGAAACTGTCCGGAAATCGAAGATATCCTCAGCCGGATCCTGCTTGGCTGGCGCCTAGAAACCGAAGCTTCGAATCAACCGGCCGAGATAGGCGTCGCGCGGGTCGGCCGCGCATATTGCGTCAGCGCGCCCTGGTTGGCTCAAGCGGTCTGCGAAACGTCGGCGGTCGGCAGCGTCTGTAACCTCATTATCGAGCTGGTTCATGCGTATCTCGTCGCGAACCCGTCCATGCTCTGCCTCCATTGCGGGGCGGCGGCATTCGGCGGCAAGGCGGTGATCTTTCCCAGCACCCATCGCGCCGGAAAGAGTACGCTGATGGCCTGTCTCGCCTATCGGGGTCACCGCGTCATTGCCGACGACGTCATGCCGGTGGCAGAGGCCGCCGGGCATTGCGTGGCGCTCGGCATCGCACCGAGACCGCGGTTTCCTCTTCCCGAGGGCGCCAGCGACGGTTTCCGCGAGTATGTCCGTTCGCATGCCGGCCCGGGTGACGGCTACTATCAATACGTTCCGCTTCCGCCTGAGAGGCTGGCGCCGCAAGGAACTCACGTGCCGATCGGCGCAATCGTTCTCCTGGAACGCGATGCCGGAGCCTCCGCGGCATTCGAACCGGTCCCCCGGAGCGAGGCGCTGCAGGCGCTCATCATGCAGAATTTTGCGCGACGGCAGCCGGCATCGGCAATCCTCAGCCGTCTCCATAAGCTCTTGCGGGGTGTTCCGATCGTCCGCCTTCGCTACGGCGACATAGAGGCAGCGGGCATGGCGTTGTCCGATGCGTTCGGGGCGTGGCCCACAACGCTTCCGCTTTCGGCTGCAGGGCCCTCGACAAATGTTGCCCCCGCGCAAGGCCCGGCCAAATCCCGCGCGCGGACTGCGCGCCCGAAGTTTGCCGGAACCGCACGCTTTCACAGGAAAGTCGGAATCAAGGCCCGGAGCGTCGAGGGCGAGACCTTCCTGGCCGATCCCGAAGGCACCACAATTTTTCGGTTGAACGCACTGGGAGCAAGCATCTGGTCGCTGCTCCGTGAGCCGATCAGCCTCAAGGAGGCCGAAGATACGATCTGCTTCGCCTTCCCCGATCATCCCCGCGCGGCGATTGCGGCCGACGTGGCCAACCTGTTCGGCGACCTGGCCCGCGCCGGTCTCATCGACATGCAGAGGGGCAACACCCAGCGGCGCAAATCACAGGTTCGAAAATCGTGACTTGACCCGCTCGGGCAGGAGCATAGATTTAGGGATATTCGGAAGAGAGGGAGGTCTAAGAAAATGAAGCCTCCGGTGCAGCCAAGGCCGATTTCGTAGGTCGTGCGCAGTCCTTCGGGATCGGCAATTCAGCAAGTACAATCAAATCAGACGTATTGACGCAGCGGGCATCTGCGAAAACTTCCGTTGCAACCGTCGATGAGAGAGATATCGGCCCGGAGCGACTGAAAAGACCAGCTGTTGCTGCGAATCTTGGCGTAGAGCGACAAGGGTTCGTTGCGGCTCTTTGATGAGGCCAGAAGCCACCGGCCTCCGTGAAATGGTGGGAGCCACTGAAGCGATCCTGTCCGAGCGGCTTTTGGTGGGATGGATTCTGCACCGGAAGCCGCTTTTCGTTGCCCGCCGGGGCCGGCAACAGGGTGATTCAATTCACCGCATGGCGGAAGAGGGTTGAGTTGGATTCTGAAGGTGTCCTCTTGAAGGAGGATGCTGATGGGGACGCTGGGGGAAGCGCTGGCGGGTCTGCCGGATCGGCGGACGCGGAAGGGGCGGCGGTATAGTCTGGCGTCGATCATCCTGCTGGCCTTGGCGGGGATGCTTTCGGGAGCCAACGACCTGTTGGCGATCCACCGGTTCGGCAAGCGGCTACCGCCGAAGGCGCTTGAAGCTCTGGGGATTACGCGCCGCCGGGTGCCGGCGCACGCGACGCTGCATTACGTGTTCCGC
>DASWJZ010000014.1:0-1729 GCA_036396875.1 Propylenella sp. | reverse complement strand
CGCCGGCCCAGGCGAGGCCCTTGTACAGCGCCGGCATGACATTCCGGTCGCCGGGCTGCGCCTTCACGAACCAGGTGCCGACGATGGAGGCGATGATGGCGAAGCCGCCGATGGCGAGGGGATAGATCACCGCGGCTTCGGTCTTCAGTATGAGCGCGCCGAGCAGCATCGTGGCGACGATGGTGACGGCGTAGGTCTCGAACAGGTCGGCCGCCATGCCGGCGCAGTCACCGACGTTGTCGCCGACGTTGTCGGCAATTACCGCCGGGTTGCGCGGGTCGTCCTCGGGAATGCCGGCCTCGACCTTGCCGACGAGGTCGGCGCCGACGTCGGCGCCCGTGGTGAAGATGCCGCCGCCGAGACGGGCGAAGATCGAGATCAGCGAGGCGCCGAAGCCGAGCCCCACCAGCGGGTCGATCAGCGCGCGCCCGCTCGCTCCCTGGCTCAGCAGGAAGGCGTAGTAGATGGAAACCGCGAGCAGAGCCAAGCCGGCGACGAGCATCCCGGTGACCGCGCCCGACTTGAAGGATATCGCGAGCCCCTGGGCCAGCCCATGGCGCGCCGCCTCGGTGGTGCGGACGTTGGCTCGCACGGAGATGTACATGCCGATGTATCCCGTAGCGCCCGACAGCACCGCGCCGATCAGGTAGCCCACGGCGACGTGCCAGCCGAGCAGGAAATACAGCACGACCGCGATGACGATGCCGACGATGCCGATCGTCGTGTATTGCCGGTTGAGATAGGCGCTGGCGCCCTCCTGGATGGCGCTTGCGATCGCCTGCATGCGCTCGTTGCCCGGACTGGCGCTGAGAATGGAACGGCTGGTGAAAATACCGTACGCGACGGCCAATAGGCCGCAGATTATGACGAAAACAAGCATCTCCCGATCCCGGTCTTGTTTTGGTGGAATTTGAGATTCAGACGGCCGAGCGCGCGATCCCCCTCTAGGTATTGCACCTTATCGGGCCGCCGAAAGCGGCGCGAACATGCCAGATGCGGGATCGAATGGCAACCGCCCATCGCCGCCGTCTTTCGAAGACGGCGGCCGGTGCGACACTATTAATCGTTGGTTTCGCGCTCGACCGCGCCCTGGATGAGGACCGCCCGGATCACACCCTCGCCCATGATCAGGTCGCTCGTGCGTTTCAGGCGCTTCTTGATCCCCTCGACGTTGATGCCGTCGCTGCCGGGCGTCCGGACCGCATAATAGTCGTAGAGGTCCTTGATGAAGGCGTCCTTCAGGCGGGGCAGCGCCTTCGACACGTTCGCGCGCGTCGCCTCGTCCGGGACCTCCAGGCTGACCTGCAGGACGACATGCTTCTCGACCCGGCTGTTGCGGATGACCGCGACGGTCAGGCTCTCCAGGTCGACGAACACGACGTCGGCCGTCTTGGCGATGTCGGCCTTCTTCGGCGCGCCCTCCCCGCCGAACAGGGCGTCGCGGAAGAAATAGACCGCACCGCCGCCACCCGCGAGCAGCACGACGACCACGACGAGGATGACGATCAGCTTCACCGCCTGCGGGTATCCGTCATGCCCATGGTATACCCCCTTCGGGCGACCGTCGCCACCGCTTCAACCGTGCGTGTAGCCGGCCCTCGCAAGCGCGATCTCGGCGCCGGCGGCGTCGACCGCGCAGACCCCGCGCCCGGCCTCGATGCGGCCGATCGCCGTCAGCGGCAGGCCGAGCCCGGCGGCGAGCGCCGCGATCGAAGGAGCAGCATCCGGC
>DASWJZ010000013.1:0-7696 GCA_036396875.1 Propylenella sp. | reverse complement strand
ACCGCGACCCTGCCGCCGCGCGCATCGATGCCGACGGCGATCCGCCCGGGATGACCGCGCGCTGCCTCGCGCACCAGCGGCGGGTCGCGAAGCGCAGCCGTTCCGAGGATCACGCGGCTCACTCCCTTCTCGAGCCAATCGTCGATGCTCCGGCGCGTGCGGATGCCGCCGCCGAGCTGGACCTTCATCTCGTTGGCGACGCACCACAGAATGGAGTCCACCGCCGCCTCGTTTTTGGTTTCCCCGGCGACCGCGCCGTCGAGGTCGACCACGTGCAGCCAGGAGAAGCCGAGCTCCATAAATGCCCGCGCCTGCTCTCCGGGATTCTCGTTGTAGACGGTGGCCTTCTCCATCTCGCCCTTGACGAGACGCACGCATTCTCCGCCCTTCAGATCGATCGCGGGAAAAAGAATCATGCGTCGACCGCGCTCACGGTCTCCATCTCAGGAAATTCCCGATCAGCGCGAGCCCCAGCGCCTGGCTCTTCTCGGGGTGGAACTGCGTGCCGGCGTAATTGTCGCGGGCGACGATCGCCGTCAGCGGTCCGCCGTACTCGGCGGTCGCGACCATGTTCCTTTCGTCGCGCACGGCGAAGTGGAACGAGTGGACGAAATAGGCGTCCAGCCCCTGCTCGCCCGTCCGTATGCCGGCAAGCAGCGGATGCTCGTGGACGACCTCAAGCGTGTTCCAGCCCATGTGCGGGATTTTGAGGTCCGGATCGCTCGGCTCGATCTCCACGACGTCGCCGCCGATCCAGCCGAGCCCCTCGCTCGTCACCTTCTCGACGCCGCGCTCGGCCATCAGCTGGCACCCGACGCAAATGCCGAGGAAAGGCGTCCCGCGCTCGATCACCGCCTCGTTCAGCGCGTCGACCATGCCGGGCACGGCGTCGAGTCCGCGCCGGCAGTCGGCGAAGGCCCCGACGCCAGGCAGAACGATCCGCTCCGCCTGCGCCACCGCGTCCGGGTCGGAGGTGACCGTCACGTCGTCGCCGGTCGCGCGCGCCGCCCGTTCGAACGCCTTGGCCGCCGATCGCAGATTGCCGGAGCCGTAATCGATGATCGCGACGCTCACCGCTCCGGTTCCGGAAAAAGCCCGAGGATGGGCTGATCGGCGCCCCGGTCGCGCGCCTGCTGCGGATACGCGGCGCGCGCGATGGCCTCGCCCTTGTCCGGCGCTCCGCGGCTCTCCGCGTGCCATTTCTCGAAGAAGCGCATCTCCGCCTCCTCGAGGTTCCGTCCCATCGCGCCGCCAATCTCGCTCCAGCCGCGTCGATCGAGCGACAGGCGGCGGAGGTTGTTGGCTTCGAGCGCGAACAAGACCCCGCCGAGGATTGCGGCGATCGCCGCGACGTCCTCGTTGGCAAGCCGTCCGGTCCAGGCGATCAGCAGCACGAAAATGATGTAGCCGATCAGAACGAGCCACAGCCGGTGCCACAGAATCCAGAGGATCGGCACGAACAGCGCCGGCCAGGAGAAGCCGTCCTTGACGAAGGCGAATGCCTCGGGAGTACCCGTCTCGTCCGGCGGCGCGTGGACCGTATAGGCTCGCATGGAATCGCTCTGCCTCAGGCGGTGAGGGTCCCTTTCGTCGAGGGGATGCTGTCGATCGTGCGCGGGTCGAGGGAGAACGCCGATCGGAGGACGCGCGCGACGGCCTTGAAGCATGTCTCGGCGATATGGTGGCTGTTCTCGCCGTAGAGGTTGACGACGTGGAGCGTGAGCCCGGCATTCTGCGCCAGCGCCTGAAAAAATTCGCGGAACAGCTCGGTGTCGAAGTCGCCGACCTTCGGCCGCGGGAAGTCGACCCGCCAGACGAGGTGCGGCCGGCCCGACACGTCGACCGCGGCGCGGGTGCAGACCTCGTCCATCGGCAGCTCGATCGACGCGTAGCGGCTGATCCCCTTGCGGTCGCCGAGCGCCTTGCCGATCGCCTGGCCGAGCGCGATCCCGATGTCCTCGGTCGTGTGGTGGAGGTCGACGTGGGTATCGCCCTCCGCGCGGACCGTCAGGTCGATCAGCGAATGCCGCGAAAGCTGCTCCAGCATGTGGTCGAGAAAGCCGATTCCGGTGCTCACGTCGTAGCGGCCCTCGCCGTCGAGATCGACGGCGACGCTGATCCTCGTTTCGGTCGTCTTGCGGGCGATCTCCGCTTTGCGCATCGCGCGGCTCCTGTTTCGGAGCGCCTTCTAGCAGGGCACGCCAGCGAGATACAGCCGAAGCGACCGATCTTCCCCCGGCGGCCGCAGGGCCGGATCAGCAACGGGGGCTTTGGGCCCCGCCCGCCAGGCTAAGGCCGGCAGGCGGCGGCGAACCCGGCCCTGCGGGCCGCGCCACGCGTCCTCCGGACCGCTGAACCCGCCCGAGCAACGGGTGGCCATGGCTTTGCAGTGATCGCCGCCTGCACCTAGATATGGGGTCCGCGAGAAGCAGGGACCTTGCCGGCGCTTCCCTGAAGGCCGGATTCGTCCGCTGGAGGAGCTGTTCATTGACCGACCGATTTCCCTATGACCCCTGGCATGCGACCACCATCGTCAGCGTGCGCAAGGGCGGCAAGGTCGTGGTGGCCGGCGACGGGCAGGTGTCGATCGGCCAGACAATCATCAAGCACAACGCCAAAAAAGTCCGCCGCCTGTCGAAGGGCGACGTGATCGCCGGCTTCGCCGGCGCCACCGCCGACGCCTTCACGCTGCTCGAGCGGCTGGAGGCGAAGCTCGAGCAATATCCGGGCCAGCTCATGCGCGCGAGCGTCGAGCTCGCCAAGGACTGGCGCACCGACCGCTATCTGCGGCGGCTGGAAGCCATGATGATCGTCGCCGACAAGGACACGACGCTGGTCTTGACCGGCACCGGCGACGTGCTGGAGCCGGAGGGCGGCATCGCCGCGATCGGCTCGGGCGGCAATTTCGCGCTCGCCGCGGCGCGGGCGCTCGCCGAGACCGGGATGGACGCCGAGGCCGTCGCCCGGCGCGCCATGGAGATCGCGGGCGAGATCTGCGTCTACACGAATTCGAACGTGATCCTGGAGTCGCTCGATGCCGACCGCTAACACTGCCGCCATGCCGAATCCCGAACCGAGAGCCGGCGACGGCGTGGCGACCTTCTCGCCGCGCGAGACCGTGTCCGAGCTCGATCGCTACATCATCGGCCAGAAGGACGCCAAACGCGCCGTCGCGATCGCGCTCAGGAACCGTTGGCGCCGCCAGCAGCTGAAGAGCCCGATGCGCGAGGAGGTGCTGCCGAAGAACATCCTGATGATCGGGCCGACGGGGGTCGGCAAGACGGAGATCTCGCGCCGGCTCGCCCGCCTCGCCAACGCGCCGTTCATCAAGGTCGAGGCGACCAAGTTCACCGAGGTCGGCTATGTCGGCCGGGACGTGGAGCAGATCATCCGCGATCTGGTCGAGGTCGGCATCGGGCTGGTGCGGGATGTGAAACGCCGCGAGGTGCAGGCAAAGGCGCACCTGCAGGCGGAGGAGCGCGTGCTCGATGCGCTGGTCGGCAAGAGCGCGAGCCCGACGACGCGCGAAAGCTTCCGCAGGCGGCTCCGCGCCGGCGAGCTGGACGACAAGGAAATCGAGATCCAGTTGCGCGACACGTCCAACCCGATGGGCGCCTTCGAACTGCCGGGCATGCCCGGCGCCTCGGTCGGCGTGCTGAATGTCGGCGAGATGCTCGGCAAGGCGCTTGGGCACGGCCGCACCAAAACGCGCAAGGTCATGGTCGGCGAGTCCCACCAGATCCTGGTCGACGAGGAAGCCGACAATCTGCTCGATCAGGACCAGCTGGTGCAGGAGGCGGTGCGCGCCGTGGAGAATGACGGCATCGTCTTCCTCGACGAGATCGACAAGATCACGTCGCGCAGCGATTTGCGCGGCGCCGACGTCTCCCGCGAGGGCGTGCAGCGCGACCTCCTCCCGCTGGTCGAGGGCACGACGGTCGCCACCAAGCACGGGCCGGTGAAGACCGACCATATCCTCTTCATCGCCTCCGGCGCCTTCCACGTGGCGAAGCCGTCGGACCTCTTGCCGGAGCTGCAGGGGCGCCTGCCGATCCGCGTCGAGCTCAGGCCGCTCACGGAAGAGGATTTCCGCCGCATCCTGACGGAGACGGAGGCGAGCCTCATCAAGCAGTACAAGGCGCTGCTGGCGACGGAGGGCGTCGACCTCGACTTCACGCCCGACGCGGTCGACGCGATCGCGCATATCGCGGTAGAGGTGAACGCCTCCATCGAGAATATCGGGGCGCGCCGGCTGCAGACGGTGCTGGAGCGGATCCTCGACGAGATATCGTTCACCGCCACCGACCGCGGCGGCGAGGCGGTCACCATCGACGCCGCCTATGTCGAGGCGCATATCGGCGATCTTGCGCGGAACGCCGATCTGAGCCGCTTCATCCTGTAGCGGCGATGCCGCTCAATCCGAATTCGGTGCCGCGCTGGAGCTGAGGAGGGATATTCTGGCGCGGGCATAGGCCCGCATCCGGTCGAGGAAGTGCGTGGTCCTGCGATCGATCACCTCAACTGAATGCTTGTCGGAAGCGGGCAGGTCGAGGCGGAAAAGCATCCCGTCATAGGATCGGGCGACCGGCGTGAACCATGATTTCGTGTTGTAGGCGCGGACGTAGTCGTTGAAGGCGGCGAATTCGTTCAGCGTGTCGAAGAATTCGTCGAAGTAGACATAATCCCCCGTCCGCAACAGCGGGTGCATGCTTGTAAGGACATAGAGGGCGGACGTGTAGAGGTCGCTGTCGATGTTGAGAAGAAGCGTGCGGCCTGGCTGCCTGCCGGCGGGAAAGGCCTGCAGCAATGCGTCCGGAAGCGTGTCCTGGAACAGCCCCTTGAAGAGGACGGCACGGTCGTCGTAGACCGCCGGCCGGCTTTCGGGGCTGAGATCGCCGGCGCTTCGGCCGAGGCTGAGGCCCCTGCCGGATTTCTTCACCCAGGGCTCCGGCAGACCTTCGAACGTATCGAAGCCGTAGAACCTTGCATCGCGGTTCGGCGTCCACTCGACGACCCGGTTGAAGGTCCGGCAGCTCATCACTCCGAACTCGAAGTAATCGATCGGCTGATGGCCGGCCGTCAGAAGCAGCCAGCGCATCAGCCCGCGCTTGCCGTGCCGTCGCTCCTTCTGGGTGGCCGGGACCTCTCGCCTCGCGGCGGAACCGGAATGGCCGGGCTCGAAAAATTCTTGGGCGGCGCCCGCCGTCTCGGCCAGAAACGCTTCGATGCTGGCATATCCGTTCGAGAAATAGCTTTGCGCGTGCCGTTCGAAGCGCCGCGAATTCCGCACGATAGCGACCATCTCGGGAGACTGCGATTTTCGCATGGATACGGCAAGCGCGGCGGAGTAGCGCGGGGCTGCAGCGAGGCATTTCCGTGGGGCCGCCCGTTCCTGTAATAAGGCGCGGCCCGCAGGAATGTGCTGGAGGATCGGCGATGAAGGCGACGCGCTATCTGATGGCGCCGATATGGGTCGCGCAGCTGGCGACCGGAGCAAAATCGTTCCGCGACAATCCGGTCATCGGCTCCGCCGCGTTCAACCGCCGCGGCCTGCACGCCGGCCGCGCCAAGCTTGCGCATGCCATGGCCTGGCAGCGCCGCAAGCGCCTTGCGCGCCTCGTATCGCCCGCCGATCGCGCCGCCTTCGACCGCGATGGCTTCGTCCTGCGGGAGAAGTTTCTGCCACCCGACGATTTTAAGCGTCTGAGCGACGCGGTTTTTGCGCACCGGGCGCCGGCGCGGGAGATGCTGCAGGGCGATACGATCACCCGCCGCATCGCCGTCGACCCGGAATTCATCGCCGCCGTGCCGGCGATCAGGCTGGTGCTCGACAATCCCGATTGGCGCGGCCTCAACCGCTACGTCGGCTCCTTCGACCAGGAGCCGCTCACCTACGTGCAGACGATCCTCTCCCACATCCGCGATGCAAGGCCCGACCCGCAGACCGACCTGCACATCGACACCTTCCACCCGACCGTCAAGGCGTTCTACTTCCTCACCGATGTGGCGGAGGACGAGGGGCCCTTCGTCTACGTCCCCGGCTCCCATAGGCTGACCCCCGGCCGCCTTGCTTGGGAGCGCGAGCAGAGCATCTCCGCCGCCGCGAGCGCCGATCGCCTCTCCTCGCGCGGCTCGCTCCGCGCCACGCCGGCGGAGATCGAGGCGATGGGTTTCCGCGCTCCGCGGGCCTTCGCGGTGCCGGCGAACACGCTCGTCGTCGCCGACACCGTCGGCTTCCATGCGCGCGGCTTCTCCGCCCGCCCGACAATCCGCGTCGAAATCTGGACCTACGGACGGCGCAATCCGTTCCTGCCATGGGCCGGCCTCGATCTCGGCAGCGTCCCCGGCATCGCCGAGCGGCGCATTCCCTGGATGTGGGAGGCGCGCGACTTTCTGGCGAAGCGCGGCCTTGGCGCGCAGCCATGGCAGGATGCCGGCCGCCTCAGGCCGCAAGACCCGCCTGGCCGGCCCGTTGGCTGAGCGAATCCTGCGGCCGCGCGCCGATATGGGCGATGACTTCGGCCGCCGCGAGCGAGCCGAGCCGGCCACAGGTCTCGTGCGGATAGCCGCGCGCCAGGCCGAAAAGGAAGCCCGCCGCGTAGAGGTCGCCCGCGCCCGTCAGGTCGACGACGCGATCCACCTTCGCCGCCGGTATGTGCACCCGCCTGCCGCCTGAGGCGGCGAGCGATCCTTCTTCGCTCATCGTCACGACTGCGAGCGCGATGTCTTTTTCAAGGCTCGCGACCGCCGTCTCGAAGTCGCTTGTCTGGTAGAGCGCGAGCACCTCGTGCCGGTTGGCGAAGACGATGTCGAGCGCGCCGGAGCGCATCAGGTCGAGGAACTCGTCGCGGAACCGGTCGACGCAGAACGAATCGGAAAGCGTGATCCCGACCTTGCGGCCGGCGGAATGCGCGATATCGGCGGCGATGCGGAACGCCTCCTTCGCCTTCGGCGGATCCCAGAGATAGCCCTCCAGATAGGTGATCGCGGCGCCTTCGACCGTGCCCCGGTCGATGTCCGCCGGCGAAAGCTCCTGGCAGGCGGCGAGGTGGGTGTTCATCGTGCGCTCGCCGTCCGGCGTGATCAGGATCATCGAGCGCGCCGTCGGCGTGCCGTCGTCAAGCGGCGCGGTCGGGAAATGGATGCCGAGCGCCTGCATGTCGTGGCGGAAGAAGCGTCCAAGCTCGTCGCCCGCCACCTTGCCGATGAAGGCGGTGCGTCCGCCGAAAGAGGCGATTCCGGCCGCGGTGTTTCCGGCGCAGCCGCCGGAGATCAGCTGCGCGGCGCCCATGCGGCCGAAGAGCCGGTCGGCCTCGGCGCCGTCGATGAGCCGCATGGCGCCTTTGACCAGGCCCTCGCGCACCAGAAAATCCTCTTCCGCATGCGCCAGCACGTCGACGATCGCGTTCCCGATCGTCAGCACGTCGAATTTCTGCTCCGCCATTACGCCCCGTTTCCAGACAAGGACGCCCGCCTAGCCGATCGCAGGGGGATTGGCAAATTGGCCCGCAGAGTCCGAAAACCCGGTTGCTGCTCACGCCGGACGGCACGTAACCTCCCCTCAAGGGGGAGGTTAGGCGGCGCGCAGCGCAGCGGAGAGAACCTGCGAGGCCGGCGCTGTCGTCATGCCATGGCTCAACCGGACTTGGCCCGGCAATTCATTTCCTCATTTCCATGGCCTTGCTGCCGGCCCTGA
>DASWJZ010000012.1:0-5621 GCA_036396875.1 Propylenella sp. | reverse complement strand
GACGAGAAGCGCGATTGCGACGAGCACGACAACCGGGCCTTGCCAGCTGAGGAGCGTCGCGGTTCCCCGCCGCGTGGAATGACCATGCGTCTCGGCTTCGAGCTCCGGATGGCCGAGACGACCTTCTCTACGGAACATCGTCGTGTCCCTTCAGAATGCGTCCGCGCGCTGCGTGGCGCCCGTGGGCGGGCGTGGGCCCGGACCCGCGTGGGCGAGCGGCGGCTAGCGTGTTGTCGGCGGGCCGAGAGGGCTCGCGTCCGGCACGCGCCGCCTCTGCCGGGATTGTCGGCGCTCCCGATGAATTCCTTGTTAACGCTCCGGCCCGTAGTCGCGGCGCATCCTATGCTTCGCGCCCTTCGAGGCCGGCCGTTCGACGGGCTCACGGCCTCGCTCCTCAGGATGAGGGGCGGTTCAGGTACTCTTCTTTCCGCGTCGCGCAGGGGGTAAAGAGGCCGCACGCAGCCAAGAGGACGGACCGTGTCGGAAGCCAGGCAGACGGGAGCCGCAAAGACGCCGGGGAAGCCCGTTTTCCATTGGGACGATCCGCTGAACCTCGAGGCGGAGCTCACGCACGAGGAGCGGATGATCCGCGACACGGCGCGCGCCTATGCGCAGGAGAAGCTCGCGCCGCGGGTGATCGAAGCCTACCGCACCGAGAAGACCGACCCGGCGATCTTCCGCGAGATGGGCGCGCTCGGGCTCCATGGGCTGACGCTTCCTTCCGAATATGGCTGCGCCGACGCTTCCTACGTCGCCTACGGGCTCGTGGCGCGCGAGGTCGAGCGGGTCGATTCCGGCTACCGCTCGATGATGAGCGTGCAGTCCTCGCTGGTGATGCATCCGATCTTCGCCTACGGCGACGAAAGCCAGCGCAAGAAATACCTGCCGAAGCTCGCGACCGGCGAGCTGATCGGCTGCTTCGGGCTGACGGAGCCCGACGCCGGCTCCGACCCGAGCCGCATGACGACGCGCGCGGAGCGCATCTCCGGCGGCTATCGCCTCACCGGCAACAAGACCTGGATATCCAACGCGCCGATCGCGGACGTCTTCGTGGTGTGGGCGAAGGTAGAGGAGAGCGGCAAGAGCGCCGTTCGCGGCTTCGTGCTGGAGAAGGGGGCGAAAGGGCTTTCCGCGCCGAAGATCGAGGGCAAGCTCTCGCTCCGCGCCTCGATCACCGGCGAGATCGCGATGCAGGGCGTCGAGGTCGCCGAGGATGCGCTCCTGCCGAACGTCGCCGGCCTCAAGGGCCCGTTCGAGTGCCTGAACCGCGCTCGCTACGGCATTGCCTGGGGCGCGATGGGCGCGGCGGAGGATTGCTGGCATCGCGCGCGCCAGTATGCGCTCGACCGAAAACAGTTCGGCCGGCCGCTCGCGGCGAACCAGCTCATCCAGAAGAAGCTCGCCGACATGCAGACGGAGATCGCGCTCGGGCTGCACGCGGCGCTTCGGCTCGGGCGGCTCATGGACGCTGGAATAGCAGCACCGGAGGCGGTGTCCATGTTGAAAAGAAACAATGCGGGCAAGGCCTTGGAGATCGCGCGGGCAGCGCGCGACATGCATGGCGGCAACGGCATCGCCGACGAGTTCCACGTCATCCGCCACATGCTCAATCTCGAGACGGTCAACACCTACGAGGGCACGCACGACGTGCATGCGCTGATCCTCGGGCGCGCCCAGACGGGGATTCAGGCTTTCGGCTGAACGTTCCGCGCCGCGATTTTTTCGCGCACCTCCGCCTCGTATTCCTGAAGCGCCGGGCTGATCGCCACCGGATACGGTTCGGCCGCCGGCTCAAGGGCACGGAGCGCCCGCGGCAGCCGGGCGATCTCGGCACGGGCGCGCGCCTGGACGGCGGCGAGGGGGGGTGAAGGCTCGAGGCGGACGCCGTCGCGCATGACCGGAGCAAGCAGCGGCTCGCCCGGCAGCGGCTCGCCGTACCGCGCGATCATGTCGCCCTCCGCCGTCCCGTCAATCGTGGTCCGGAACACCTGCTTGCGGCCGGGCAGCGTGCGCTTTTGGGCGGAGAGCTTCATGCGGCCTTCGCCAGCGAATTCGGTGAGCTTGTAGACGATGTCGACCGCCGGGGCGTCGGCGGAGACCATCATGTCCGTGCCCACGCCGAAACCGTCGATCGGCGCGCCGGCCACCATCAGCCCCGCGATCTTTCGCTCGTCGAGCCCGCCGCTGGCGAAAATCTGTACCGTGGCGAGACCTGCCTCGTCGAGCAGCCGCCGCGCCTCTTTCGACAGCGCCAGAAGATCACCGGAATCGAGACGCACCGCATGCACCCGGAATGCGGCGCCCATCTCCCGGGCGAGCGCGATCACCTTCCTGACGCCTTCGACAGTGTCGTAGGTGTCGACGAGCAGCGTCGTGTCCGGGTAGATGCGCGCGAAGGCGCGAAACGCGTCCATCTCGTCGGTGAACGCCTGCACGAAACTGTGCGCCATCGTTCCGGCCACCGGGATGCCGTAGAGGCGGCCAGCGAGGACATTGGACGTGGCGGCGGCACCGCCAACAAAGGCGGCCCGCGCGCCCTCGACCGCCGCGTCATGCCCCTGGGCCCGGCGGCCGCCGAAGTCGATGACCGGCCGGCCGGCGGCCGCCTCGACGACGCGCGCCGCTTTCGATGCGATGATTGTCTCGAAGCCGACCCGGTTGATCGCCAGCGTCTCGATCAACTGGGCCGCGCCGATCGGCGCAATGACCTCCAGCACGGGCTCGTTGGCGAAGAACGGCGTCCCTTCCGGCAGGGCATGAACGGTCCCCGTAAAGCGGAACGCCGCGAGCCAGTCGAGGAAGTCCGGCTTGAAACCCTGCGCCGCAAGATACTCGATGTCGCCGGGGCCGAAGCGGAGCGCCTCCAGCTCGCCGAGAAGCCGGTCGAGCCCGCAGGCGATCAGAAAATTCCGCTCCGGCGGCAGCCGCCGCACGAAGAGACTGAAGACGGCTTCTCTCTCGGCCAGGCCAAGCTCCCGATAGGCCTGCAGCATCGTGAGCTCATAGAGATCGGTGAAGAGAGCGATGCCCTGCTCCCGGGACGGCATAAGCGTGGGCTTGGGTCGGTTGGGGCGATTCATCGCAATATGGGTCCCGCGGCTTCAGCGGGTGTCGGGCCGGCGGAAGCGGGACCGCCTCGCCGCGTCGCATGCGATCGCCTCACGCCGGTCGATGCCGGCCGCGCCCGCCGGCACTTGACAGCCGCTCCTTGCGGGTCGGACCGTAACCAGACCACATGATTCCCTCTTCCACCGCAGCCCGAGGCTTATCCGCTTGATCCCCGGATTTCAAAACCGCAAACGCTTCTCCGATCTCACCGAACAGGAAATCCTTGCCCTTGCCATTTCCTCCGAGGAGGAGGACGGGCGCATCTACGCCACCTATGCGGACCGGCTGCGTCGCGATTATCCGCAAACGGCGCAGATTTTCGACGGCATGGCGGCCGAGGAGAACGAGCATCGGCGGCACCTGATCGAGCGCTACGAGCAGCAATTCGGCGGGACGATTCCCGTCATCCGGCGCGAGCACGTCGCAGGGTTCTACGCCCGCCGGCCATACTGGCTGGTGAGTCAGCTCGGTTTGGATCGGGTGCGCCAGGAAGCCGAGGCGATGGAGGCGGAAGCACGGAACTTCTACCTCAAGGCGGCGCAGCGCACGTCGGACGCCACGACGAGGAAGCTGCTAGGAGACCTCGCCGCGGCGGAGGAGGGTCACATCGCGGCGGCGGCGCGGCTGGAGGAGGAATTCCTCGGCGGAACGGCTGGCGCCGCGGAGGAGGCGACCGCGCGACGAAAGTTTCTGCTGACCTTTGTTCAGCCGGGGCTTGCCGGGCTGATGGACGGGTCGGTCTCGACCCTCGCGCCGGTTTTCGCCGCCGCCTTCGCCACCCACAATCCCTGGCAGACATTCCTGGTGGGGCTGGCCGCGTCCATCGGCGCGGGGATCTCGATGGGCCTCACCGAGGCGCTGTCCGACGACGGCGCGCTGACGGGGCGCGGCTCGCCGGTCGCCCGCGGCCTGACCTGTGGCGTGATGACCACGATCGGCGGGCTCGGCCACGCCTTGCCTTATCTCATCCCGCATTTCGGCACGGCCACCTTCATTGCCGTTCTGGTCGTGATCGTCGAGCTCTGGGCGATCGCCTGGATTCGGTGGCGCTACATGGACACGCCCTTCTTCCGGGCATCCCTCCAGATCGTGCTCGGCGGAGCGCTTGTCTTCGCCGCCGGCGTCCTCATCGGAAACGCGTGACGCTCCCGAAATTTTCCCGCCTGTTGGCCGGCAAATTTCGACCTCCCCTCAAGGGGAAGGTTATGCGCGCGCGGGCTCCGATGTCGTCATGCCATGGCTCGACCATGGCATCCATTCCGCAACGCTCATAGAAGCCGCGACCGGTCCGGAATGGATTGCCGGATCAAGTCCGGCAATGACGATTCTGAGAGGACAGCGGCGAGAACCTCCTCAACCCGTCGTTCGCAGAACGATAGCCTCTCCCCGCCCGCCCCCGCCATTCTAGCCGACGAGGCGGTCCGTGACTTACAAGGATGAGGGGCCTGCGGTCAGCCGATCGCCTGCCACTTGCCGGTCCTGCCCGACTTGATGATGGCGTCGCACACCTTCGTCGTCTCCAGCGCCTCGCGGAAGGTGGGCGAAGCCGGCTTGCCGGTCGACAACCCTTCGAGGAAATCGGCGAGCTGATGGATGAAGGAGTGCTCGTAGCCGATCGACAGGCCGGGCACCCACCATTTGCCGAGATACGGATGCTCGCCGTCGGTCACCAGGATCGAGGTCCAGCCCCTGAGCCGCCCCTCGACCCGGTGGTCGAACCATTGCACGTAGTTCAGGTCGTGCAGGTTCCACATGAAGGAGCCGTGCTCGCCGTTGATCTCCAGCGTGTAGAGCGCCTTGTGGCCGCGCGCGTAGCGGGTGGACTCGAACAGCCCGAGCGAGCCGTTGCCGAAGCGGGCGAGCACCGCCGCCGCGTCGTCGATGCCGACCGGCCGCATCTTGCCGGTCAGCGCGTGCTTCCGCTTTTTGACGAAGGTCTCCGTCATGGCGGTGAGGCTTTTGATCGAACCGTTGATCCAGAGCGCCGTGTCGACGCAATGCGCGATCAGGTCGCCGGTCACGCCCGAGCCGGCCGCCTCGACGTCGAGCCGCCAGGTGCCGGCGCCGCCCTGCGGCACGTCGGGGCTGATGGTCCAGTCCTGCAGGAAATTCGCGCGGTAGTGATAGATGCGGCCAAGCAGGCCCTGGTCGACGACCTGCTTGATGAGCGTGACTGCCGGCACGCGACGATAATTGTACCAGACCATGTTCGGGACGCCGGCCTTCTCGACCGCCGCCACCATTTTCTGCCCTTCCTTCGTGGTGCGGGCGAGGGGCTTCTCGCAGAGGATCATCTTGCCCGCCTTCGCCGCGGCGACGGCGATGTCCATGTGGAGGTCGTTCGGCACGCAGATGTCGACGGCGTCGATGTCGTTCCGCTCGACGAGCTTCCGCCAGTCGGTCTCGACCGACTCGTAGCCCCAGCGCCGGGCGAAATCCTCCGCCTTCGCCCGGTTGCGGCCGCACACGGCCTTCAGCACCGGCTGACGGTCGAGGTCGAAGAAGTTGCCGAC
>DASWJZ010000011.1:0-3400 GCA_036396875.1 Propylenella sp. | reverse complement strand
GGGTGCCGGGATAGGGGGTCAGCACCGAATAGGCGACGGCGTCGTAATTCGCCTCGATGTTGAAGCGCGCGGTGTGCTGGAAGGTGTCGAGGTCGTCGCCGTCGAAGCCGAACATGAAGAGGCCGAACACCGCGATCCCATAAGAATGCACCTTCTCGACGAGCGCGGCGAACTGCTCGGGCCGGTTGACGTGCTTGTGCACGCTCTTCAGCGTCTCGCGCGAGATCGACTCAAAGCCGATCGAAAGCATGGTGCAGCCGCTTTCGGCGGCGAGCTCCAGCATGCGGTCGTCCTGCGCCAGCTTTGACGTCACGCCCGCCTGCCAGCGGATTTTTCTGCTCTTCAGCGCCCGCATCACCTCCTTCGGCCGCTCCGGCGTGCCGAAAAAATCGGCGTCGTTGATGGAGATCATGCGCGAGCCGCAATTGTCGACCTCGTACATGACCTCGTCGACCGGCCGGTAGCGGAATTTCAGACCGTTCATCAGCGGTTCGGCGCAGAAGGTGCAGCCCTGGTGGCAGCCGCGCGAGGTCTGCACGAAGGTCTTATTGACGTAGCGGTGGCGCTTGACGAGGTCGTAGCGCGGCATCGGGATTCCGACCATCGGATGCAGTTTTTCCGAACGATAGACGCCGCGCAGGCTGCCGGCCTCGAGGTCGTCGAGGATCTTCGGCAGGATCAGCTCCGCCTCGCCGATGCAGACAGCGTCGCAATGGGTGAGCGCCTCCTTCGACATAAAACTCGGATGGACGCCGCCCATGATCACCGGCACGCCGCGGCGGCGGAACTCGTCGGCGATCTCGTAGCCGCGGTTGACGTAGGCCGTCATGGCGGAAATGCCGACCAGATCGCATTTCAGGTCGAAGTCGATCTCTTCGATGTTCTCATCCGTCAGCACCACTTCGTAGCGCTCGCGCGGGATTGCCGCGGCGACGGCGAGAAGACCGGCGATCGGCGAATAGAGCGCGCGGTTCAGATAAAGAGGCCGTGTCGTAAGCGAGTCGGTCTTCGGGTTGACAAGGTGGATCAGCCTGGGGCGCATCAAATGCTCCTCTTACGCATCGCGTCGGCGGACTTCATGCCCTCGAGACATCAAAGCACATTGCGCCGAGACGCCCAAGTCCGACGGGACAGTCAGGGAGAACGCCAGACTGTTTCTCCCGATGGAGTGAACCCTCGCTGCGGCAGACCCGTCGTCCGGTTCTTCGGATTGAATGCGGATATCTGCTATGATTGCCGCGTCTCTGTGGAGGCCGCAGAGAAGACGCGATCTCCGATACTGCCTCGCAGAGGAATTGCGAAGCGGGGCGCAATTGGCTGCCGGGGCTTCTCCGGTCTTTGGAACCCGTAGCAGACCCGCCCGTTAGCCCGCACCGGATCGCGGAGGCCGCGCATGAGCTGGAACCTGATCGAAGGGAACTGGAAGCAGTTCCGGGGAAAGGCGAAGACCCGGTGGGGGCAGCTTACCGACGACGACCTCGAGGGGGTCGACGGGCGCCGCGAGGAGCTCGCCGGCCGAATCCAGGCGCGCTACGGCATCGAGAAGGAGGCAGCCTACCGCGAGATCGAAGACTGGATGAAGGAGCCGGGCGTCCTCGACGACTGGAACGACACGCGGCCCATCCTTGACATGTAGCAGACGCCCGACACTTCCGCTCGGGCACCGGCCCGGCCCGCGGGACCACGCTCCCGGCTGGTCGGCTCCCAACTCCGCGCACCGGCAATCCGGAACCTTGACGCCGCCCCTACGTTTCCGCCCAGACCAGGTTTCCAACAGGAGGAACAGATGAACTGGGATCGAATCGAGGGTAACTGGAAGCAGTTCAAGGGCAAGGCGAAGGAGCAGTGGGGCAAGCTCACTGACGATGAGCTGGACATGGTTGCGGGCCGCCGCGACCAGCTCGCAGGGCGCATCCAGGAGCGCTACGGAATCGCCAAGGACGAGGTCGAGCGCCAGATCGACGAGTGGACAAAGCGCGACGACGAATACTGGCGCAGGGTCGCCTGAGAGCCGAAGGCTTGAGCGCCTGAGGCGGCGCTCAGGACAAAGCGGCAGGGCCGGGAGTTTCCCGGCCCTTTCCGACACGCGATGTCACGCGGCTGGCTGCGCCTCGGTGCCGCCACGGCGGCTTCGCTTCTCGCGCGCTCGACCCTCGGAAGGCGGATTGACCAGCGGCCCGACGCGGGCCTCGATCGCGGCTCGATCCGGTCTCGAACCCGTCTTGTGCGCGTCAAGAGCGATGCGCATCGCCTGCAGGTGGGCGGGGGTGGTTCCGCAGCACCCGCCGACGATCCGCGCCCCGGAATCAACCGCAAGGCGCGCGTAATCGGACATCAGCTCCGGCGTCCCGCTATAGTGGATATGCTCACCCCTGAACTGCGGAACGCCGCAATTCGCCTTGGCGATGAATGCGATGTCAGACCGCCCCTCGGTCATCTGCACCAGCGAATAGAGGAGGTCGGACGCCCCGACCCCGCAATTGGCGCCGATGGCGAGCGGCTGGACCGGAAGAGCGGCGAAGATCGATGGGAGGTCGGCCGGCGCCAGTCCCATCATGGTGCGGCCGGCAGTGTCGAAGCTCGCCGTCGCGGTATAGGGCATGCCGGCGGCAATCGCGCCCCGCGCCGCCGCCTGAATCTCCTCCACCGCCGACATGGTCTCGATCCAGCAGACATCGGCGCCGCCGGCCCTCAGCCCCTCCGCCTGCTCGGTGAATGAGGCGACCGCGTCCTCCGCGGTCAGCGCCCCGAGCGGAACGAAGAGTTCGCCGGTCGGCCCGATCGACCCCGCGACGACGATCGGACGTCCGGCTTCGTCGGCCACCTCGCGCGCCAGTTCCGCGCCGCGGCGGTTTATCTCGAAGACGCGGTCCTCTGCACGATGCAGCTTCAGACGCTGCCTCGTCGAGCCGAAAGTATTGGTGAGGATGATGTCCGCACCGGCGTCAACGAAGGACCGGTAGTGCGCCCTGATGGCGTCCGGCCGTTCGAGATTCCAGAGATCCGGCGCGTCGCCGGCGGCGAGCCCCGCGGCGAACAGATTCGTGCCTGTCGCGCCATCGGCAAGAAGCACGCGTCCCGTCGCGAGAAGGTCCTGAAGTGATGCCATGACGGCCCGCTCTTTGCTGCGTCGCGGTAGAGCAGTTTTGCCGGTTTTTCGCAAGCCTGCCTCGCCGCGGCTCGATCCGCCGGGTAATATGGGTAGCGGAAAGCGGAAAACGGAGGGGCGTCATGGTGCGCATGCTGATTGCGGTTGCTCTGGCGGCGCTGGCTTCGGGGCCTGCCCGGGCGCAGGTGCGTGTGGAGATCGGCCTGCTCGACTGCGTGGTCGCCGGCGGAGCCGGCTTCATCATCGGCTCCACCAAGGATCTGTCGTGCACGTTCCATCCGGCGGGCGGGC
>DASWJZ010000010.1:0-10492 GCA_036396875.1 Propylenella sp. | reverse complement strand
GAGAACGGCAAGCGCGACCGCCCACCGAAGGCGCGCCGCGAACGGCGCCACGCTGGCAACCCGCATCCTTCCCACCTCCAGATCATCCGTAGCCGCCCATCTTAGCCGCCGCAGGCGGAGACGGGAAAGGCCGGCATGCGGCCGGACAATTCCAGCGGAGTGCCGGCCGTCCGACAGCCCAAGGGCCGATGTTCCGCCTCCGCAGGCCGGTGTCGGCGGGAGCGCCGGCATTTCGCACCGCGCCTTGACACCCCGATCGGCGTACCGGATCGCTTCTCCAGGCAGATCGGGAGGATTGATGAAGACCGCGTTCCTGTTCCCCGGGCAGGGGAGCCAGGCCGTCGGAATGGGCAAGGCGCTGGCGGAACAGGTTCCCGCCGCGCGGGCGGTCTTCGACGAAGTGGACCAGGCGCTCGGCGAAAAGCTTTCGTCGGTCATCTTCGAGGGGCCGGAGGACGCGCTGACCCGGACGCGGAATGCGCAGCCCGCGCTGATGGCGGTCAGCATCGCCGCTATGCGGGCGCTGGAAGCGGAGGGCATCACCGTTGCGGCCCGCGCCGCCTATGTCGCCGGTCATTCGCTTGGCGAATATTCGGCGCTCGCTGCCGCCGGCAGTCTTTCGTTGGGGGATACGGCGCGGCTGCTGAGGGCGCGCGGCGAGGCGATGCAGAATGCCGTCCCGGAGGGCGTCGGCGCGATGGCGGCGTTGCTCGGCATCGATCGCGATGCGGCCGCGGCCATTGCGGCTGAAGCCGCCACGCGCGACGAGGTCTGCGAGGTGGCGAACGACAACGCGCCGGGTCAGGTCGTCGTGTCGGGCCATAAGAGCGCGGTCGAGCGCGCCATCGAGATCGGCAAGAGCCGCGGCGCCCGCCGCGCGATGCTTCTGCCGGTTTCCGCGCCCTTCCATTGCGCGCTGATGGAGCCGGCGGCGGAAGTCATGGCCAACGAGCTGGCCGGAACGAAAATCCATCCGCCGTCGGTGCCGGTCGTCGCCAACGTGCTCGCTGCCTCGATTGCCGATCCGACGGAAATCCGGCGGTGCCTCGTCGAACAGGTGACCGGGACGGTCCGCTGGCGAGAGTCGATAGCCTGGCTGGGCGCAAACGGGGTCGGCCGGTTCGTGGAAATCGGGGCGGGCAAGGTGTTGACCGGGCTGGTAAGGCGTATCCTGCCGGATGCCGTAGCGAGCGCGGTCGGTTCGCCGGAGGAGGCGCGAGCGCTCGCTGAGGAGCTTGCGAGATAGGGAGGCACCTTGTGTTCAGTCTGGTCGGAAAGCGCGCGCTGGTCACCGGCGCGAGCGGCGGCATTGGGGGCGCCATCGCCGAGACGCTGCACGCGCAGGGGGCGACCGTCGCCCTCTCTGGAACGCGCAGGGACGCGCTTGAAGCGGTCGCCGCGCGGCTGGGCGATCGCGCCCACGTGGCTCCGGCAGACCTATCGGAGGGGGCTGCCGTCGACGGCCTCGTGCCGGAGGCCGAACGGCTCATGGGGGGACTCGACATCCTGGTCAACAATGCCGGGCTGACGCGCGACGGACTGGCTGTCCGCATGAAGGATGACGACTGGCAGATCGTCCTGCGCGTCAATCTCGAGGCCGCCTTCCGGCTTGCCCGGGCCGCGCTCAAGGGGATGATGCGCCAGCGCTTCGGCCGCATCATCGGAATCACTTCCGTGGTCGGTGTGACCGGCAATGCAGGCCAAGCGAACTATGCGGCTTCCAAGGCAGGCCTGATCGGCATGTCAAAGGCGCTGGCGCAGGAAGTCGCAAGCCGGGGGATCACCGTGAACTGCGTCGCGCCCGGTTTCATCGAGAGTGCGATGACCGGTCGGCTGAACGACAAGCAGCGAGAAGCCATCCTCGGCACCATACCGTCCGGCCGGCTCGGAAGCGGCGCCGAAGTCGCGGCCGCCGTCGCGTACCTGGCGAGCGATGAAGCTGCTTACGTCACCGGTCAGACGCTTCACGTGAACGGCGGGATGGCGATGATCTGAGGCGGCGATCCGGGGTGCGGAGAGCGCCCGAACCGGCGCTTTTCCGCTGCTGGTCAAGCACAACGAAACGTGATAACGACCGCCGCAATTGCCCAACCTGCAGCCCGGTGAAGTGTTGCCGGAGCTTCGGCTTCGCGGCCTTTCGGCTTATATTCCGGGTCGGCGATTGACCCGAAACCTGAGGAAGAAATGATGAGCGACAGCAGCATTGAGGCGCGCGTGAAGAAGATTGTCGTCGAGCATCTCGGCGTCGAGGAAGATAAGGTCACGAAGGACGCGAGCTTCATCGACGATCTCGGCGCCGACAGCCTCGATACCGTTGAGCTCGTTATGGCGTTCGAAGAGGAGTTCGGCGTCGAGATTCCGGACGATGCCGCAGAGACGATTCTGACGGTGGGCGATGCCGTCCGCTTTCTGGAGAAGAGCAGCTCCTGATCTCCGGCCGGGTGAGGCCAGATGCGCCGCGTTGTCGTCACCGGGATGGGGATGGTGACGCCGCTGGGGAGCGGCGTCGAAACGACATGGTCGCGGCTTCTCGCCGGTGAAAGCGGCGCCGTTCGCGTCACCGATTTCGAGGTCTCGGACCTGCCGTCGCAGATCGCCTGCCGGATTCCCCGCGGCGACGGGTCGAACGGCACATACAATCCGGACCTGTCAATGGAGCCCAAGGAGCAGCGCAAGGTCGATGACTTCATCATCTTCGCCATGTCCGCTGCGGACGAAGCGCTCGCCGATGCCGGGTGGGCGCCGAAGAGCGACGAGGACCGTTTTGCAACCGGCGTGCTGATCGGGTCCGGCATCGGTGGCATCGATGGAATTGTCGAGGCCGGGATCACGCTGCATGAGAAGGGTCCGCGTCGAATCTCGCCGTTCTTTATTCCGGGACGCCTGATCAACCTCGCCTCCGGCTACGTCTCCATCAAGCACGGGCTGAAGGGCCCGAACCATGCCGTCGTCACCGCCTGCTCGACCGGCGCGCATGCGATCGGCGACGCCGCGCGGCTGATCGCGCTCGGCGATGCCGATGTCATGCTGGCGGGCGGGGCCGAGTCGCCGGTATGCCGAATCTCGCTCGCCGGCTTTGCCGCCTGCCGCGCGCTCTCGACCCATTTCAACGATCGTGCGAAGGAGGCCTCGCGCCCATATGATCGCGACCGCGACGGCTTCGTCATGGGCGAGGGCGCCGGGGCGGTCGTGCTCGAGGAGTTAGAGCATGCCAGGTCCAGGGGCGCCCGCATCCATGCCGAGGTTATCGGCTACGGGCTGTCGGGCGATGCCTTCCACATAACCGCGCCCGCGCCCGACGGGGACGGCGCCTATCGCTGCATGAAGGCCGCCCTGAAGCGCGCGGCCGTCGACCCCTCGGAGATTGACTACGTCAACGCCCACGGCACATCCACCCCGCTCGGCGACGAGCTCGAGCTGGGCGCGGTCGAGCGGGTGATGGGCAACGCCGCCGGCCAGGTGACCATGTCGTCCACCAAATCCGCGATCGGGCATCTGCTGGGCGCGGCCGGAGCGGTCGAGGCGATCTTCTGCATGCTCGCCATGCGGGACAACGTGGCGCCGCCCACCCTCAACCTCGAGAATCCTTCGGTGGCGACGCCCATCGACCTCGTGCCGCTGAAGCCGAAGGAGAAGCGGATCGACACCACCCTCTCAAACTCCTTCGGATTCGGCGGAACCAACGCCTCGCTCGTTTTCCGGCGGGTCGCATGACTTCCCGGTTTCGCCACATTCGGACCTAAAGGTCATCAACCCGGGGGAGGATCGGGGGCTCAATGAACTATACCAATCCGCCCAAGGCCAAGGCTCCGCCGGACATGCCGGCCGTCTCGCCGCTCGACATGCCGACGGCGGGCGCCCCGGGGCAGCCGCGCCGGCGCCTCACACCAAAGAGCCCGCGCCAGGCGATCCAGCCGGAACTCCCGCCACCGCCGCCGCCGCCATCGCAGAAGGCGCGCCATCCCGTCGTGGTGGTTCTCAACTTCTTCCTGATGGTCGCCGTGCTGATCCTGATTGCCGGCGGCGCCGTGTTCTATTTCGGCAAGGCAAGCTTCACCGCGCCGGGGCCGCTGACCGAGCCGACAAGCGTGCTGGTGGCCAGCGGGGCGGACCTCGACACTATTTCCGCCCAGCTCAAGCGGAGCAACGTGATTGACCGCCCGCTCGTATTCACGGTCGCGGCACGCGTCTACGACGCGGAGGACAAGCTGAGGGCGGGCGAGTATCTTTTCCAGCCCGGCGTCAGCATGAAGGAGGTTCTCGACGACCTGGTTTCCGGCCGGTCGGTGCTGCATGCCGTCACCTTCCCGGAGGGGCTGACCAGCCAGGCCATCGTGGACAGACTGAAGGCCGATCCGGTTCTGACCGGGGAGATCGCTGAAGTCCCCCCAGAAGGCGCCTTGATGCCGGACACCTACAAGTTCACGCGCGGCACGACGCGGCAGCAGATTCTCGACCAGATGCAGAGTTCGCAGGCGCGCGTCGTGGAGGAGGCATGGGCGCGGCGCATGCCGGGGCTGCCGATCGAAACGAAGGAGGAGTTTGTCACGCTCGCCTCGATCGTCGAAAAAGAGACCGGCAGAGCCGACGAACGCCCACGCGTTGCCGCCGTTTTCATCAACCGGCTGCAGCGGGGCATGCGCCTGCAGTCTGACCCGACGGTCCTCTATGGCGTCTTCGCCGGTGCAGGAAAGCCCGCCGACCGGCCGATCTACCGGTCCGACCTCGATAAGCGGACGCCCTACAACACGTATCAGGTCACCGGCCTGCCGCCGACGCCGATCGCTAATCCCGGCCGCGCCGCGCTCGAAGCCGTCGCCAATCCGTCGCGCACCGACGAGCTCTACTTCGTTGCCGACGGAAGCGGTGGGCACGCCTTCGCCTCTTCGCTGGCGGAGCACAACCGCAACGTCGAAAGATGGCGTCAGATCGAGGCAGTCGAGCGGCAGGCGCGGGAAGCGGAAGCCGCTGCGCCGCGGAGCGAGGCGGGCGCGGCTGCGGAAAGCGACGAGGCTGCGCCGGAAAGCGGCGAAGCCGCCGGCGGCGCGGAGGATGCGCCGGAATCGGACGAGGCGACGGGACAGGCTTCGGATTAGGTCGCGGCGATGCAACGCTGCGGCGCCGCTTGTTGACGGCCGCCTGCGCCGATAATGTTCCACTTCTATCCGCCGGGGGCCCATGGCGCTTTCGAGCATGACCGGTTTCGCCCGTGTCTCTTTCGAGGCCGGCGGGGCGAAATATTCTTGGGAGTTGAAGAGCGTGAACGCGCGCGGGCTGGAGATTCGGCTCCGGCTTCCACCCGGCCTGGAACATCTGGAGCCGGAGATGCGAGCGCAGATCCGCGAAAGCCTGGCGCGCGGAACCTGCTTTGCCGGATTGCAGAAGGAAGGCGAGAGCGAGAGCGCGCGCCTCGTGCTGAACGAGGAGGCGCTCGCAATCGTCCTGGCGGCGGCCCGCCGCCTCGCCACCGAGCACGGCGTCGCCATGCCGACGGCGGATGGCCTTCTCGCCATACCGGGCGTGCTGCAGGATGGCGCGACGGCGCTTGAGAGCGAGGCGGCCGAGCAACGCGACGCGGCGGTGCTGCGGAAGCTCCGCGCGGCCCTTGAGGCGCTTGTCGTGGCGCGGTTCGACGAGGGAAAGCGGCTGCAGGCCGTGCTCGACGAGCAGTTGAGCACCATTGCGCGGCTGACCAGCGAAGCGGCGCAGGTGGCAGGGCAGGCTCCCGAAGCGATCAGGGCGCGGATTCGCGACCAGATCGCGCTCATCACGGCCGACAAGAACAACCTCGATCCCGACCGGCTGCATCAGGAAGCGGTGCTCCTTGCAACGCGGGCGGATGTGCGCGAAGAACTCGACCGTCTTTCGAGCCATGTATCCGGCGCCCGCGCGCTCCTCGCTTCGGCAGGCGCGGTGGGGCGGCAGCTCGAATTCCTGACGCAGGAGTTCAACCGGGAGGCCAATACGCTCTGCTCCAAGGCCTTCGACCGTCGTCTCACCGCGATCGGCATCGAGCTCAAGACCACTATCGACCAGATGCGCGAGCAGGCGCAGAATCTGGCATGAGCGGAAGCCCGATCGCGCTCCCGCGGCGGGGGCTCATGTTCGTGCTTTCGTCGCCGTCGGGGGCGGGCAAATCGACCCTTTCCCGGCTCCTCATGGAGGAGGATCCCGGCCTGACGCTGTCAATCTCGGTGACGACGCGCCCGCGCCGGGCGAGCGAGATCGGCGGGCGCCACTACCATTTCATCGACGAGGCCGAATTCAAGCGGATGCGCGATCATGGCGAATTGCTCGAATGGGCGGAGGTGCACGGCAATCTCTACGGGACGCCGCGAGCGCCGGTGGAGAAGGCGCTCGCCGCGGGGCAGGACGTGCTGTTCGACATCGACTGGCAGGGCACCGAGCAGCTTTCGGCGCTCGATGACGTAAAGCCGGACCTGGTGCGCGTCTTCGTGCTGCCGCCGAGCCTGGAGGAGTTGAAGGGGCGGCTGGAGCGTCGCGCGGAAGACGCGCCGGACACAATCCTGCGCCGGCTGCAGAATGCCTGCATCGAGATCGGGAAGTGGAGGCACTACGACTACGTCATCGTCAACGAGGACCTTGAAGCCTCGCTTCGGGCGGTCCGCGCCATCCTCGAGGCGGAACGGATGCAGCGCGAGCGTGTCACCGGGCTTGCTCCCTTCGTCGAGGCGCTGCTGCGGGACGCCGACGCAGTCGTGCGGAAGGGCGGATAGCGACCGGTCGATCAGGATAGCGGCGGAGGCCCGTGTCGGGAAAATGGTGGGCGCGACAGGGATTGAACCTGTGACCCCTCCCGTGTGAAAACTGTCGGACGTGGGTGAACAGGGGTTACGAAAGTTCAATCGGGCACCGAAACTCCGCAGATTTGCGCCTGATCAGGTTCCGGATCCTGACGGGCTGCCGGCGAGGCGAGGGCGCCGGGCTCACGCGGGGCATGATCGACCGTACGGCCAGAATGATCTCGCTACCGCCAACGTTCACGAAGCAAGGCCGCGGACACATTGTGCCGATCGGCGGTTTCGGGCATGGCGCCGGAGCAGCGCGCGGCGCATGAGGCTTGGCGAAAAACGCACCGGCCCGTGCTGGCGCGGTTCCGCATAGGCGAGACAACGGCCGGCGAGATGCTGGTCAGCGAGGGGCTGGCGCGCGCGTGGCGCGGCCGGATGGAGAAGTGGTGCGGCGGCTAAACCGCCAGGCGGAGGTTTTCCGCCCGCGACGAAGACGTTCGGCCGTCTCCGGCCACCATCTCGGTGCCCCCTATTCTCCGTCCAGCGGCGTGATCGTGCCTGAGATTTCGGTCGTGTTCCCAGAGACGGTGTTGTTGCCGCGCGAGAGAATGCTGCTGGTGCCGCCGGCGCTGTTCTGAATTCCGGTGTCGTTTTCCGTGAAGACGGAGTTCGATACGATTGCGATGTTTGGGGCGTCGCCGCTGCTCGACTCGACTTGGAGACCTCTCCCGTTGCGGTGGGCCGCCGAATACTCCACCGTCAGTTCGCTGCCCGACCCGCTGGCCACGAACCCGGAAAGCCCGCTGTCGACGGCCGTCGACCGTATGAGAGTCAACTGGCCACCTGAGGAAACCGAAAAGCCGTAGATGTTGTGGCCGGAGGCGCTCGAATCCGTGATCACGGATTCTGCGCCTGCGAATACGCTTACGCCTGTCGATCCATTCCTCTCAAAGCGGGACCGCTCCACTCTGAGCTCCGCTGACCCGCCCTGGGCACTCAGGCCACCTTGACCATTGTGGCGCATGACGCTGTCGGCAACGAACAACTCGGTAGAGGTCGGGGTGGACATTGTGACGCCGCGGCCCGTGAAGCGCTCGATCACACAGTTCTCGACGTACACCGCCGCGGCATTGACAATGTTGACGCCATGAACTCCTGCTGGGCCGCCGCTGTCTCCGCTCAGCAGCAGTCCGCGCAGCACCACGACTGCGCCGGGAGCGTTGATGGCAACGTTGCCGGGCTTGCCCAAGGTTGCGGCGACGCCTTCAGCGGTGATGGTGATGGATTTCGTGATGGCCAGCGAAGCCCCGTAGCCGCCCGTGCCCAGAACGAGCAGCGTGCCGCCCGCCGGGGTGGCATCGTGGCCGCGCTGCAGCGTGCGGCACGGCGCAGTGCGGGAACATGGATTGGCATCCTTGCCATTGCTCACTACGAACCGTAATGCTGCCGCATCGGCCGTCGAGACCGCCATCAGAAGTAGCGCGGAAACGTGCAAGGCACGGCGCAGTGAAACAATGCTCATCGAACCTCCCCCTTGCCACCGCGTCGAGAAGACGCCAAACGAACAGGCTAGAGTAAGGTGCGGGCGTTGGAAAGCGGTCCCTTCGTGCCGGAGCTCACGAACAAGAGCCGCAAGGCGAGCTTCATCAAGCCTCTAGGCGATAGCCACAGCCGCATTCTGGTGTGGGATCACAGCGCGTTCTACCGGGACTGTTCAGCCTTCGGCCTGCCCGCTTCACCGGTGCCGTCGCTGGCCGGGCGGTTCCGCTGCACGCGCTGCGGCTCGCGCGAGACTGAAGCGAGGCCGGAGTTTCCCTCGGCGGGGCGGCTTCGGGGCTATGCGTGATCCGGCGGTATCGCATCGGAGCGCAGCTCGCATTCTGGAACCGGCCACACCCTGTCCTCGTTGTGCTGCACCATGATCCGCCTCTCCGCGCAGCCGATCGAAGGACCGGCAACTCTGCCCTTCGTCTACACAATCCTGGCTCCTCGGCAGGCGCCATTCAGCACCAACTTCGAGCCTCACGTCGCCGCCTATCTGGCTGCACTCGGGGTGGAGAACCCTGGGCCGCTTGTCGAGCAGGTGCGCGAGTGGCGGGAAGTGGAGATTTCCGTCGCCGGAGGGAAAAAGCCGCCCACGGAGGACGGCTAAGTCTCCCGATGTGCTTGCCGCACCTCCCGCGCATGGGGATAGGGGGGCTGATTGCGCGGGGGTGCTTGGGACTTCAATGCTGATTGGAGGCAGGCGGTTCCAGCTCGGCTCGTCCATCGCCTCAAGGAAGCGGCCCCGGCCTGGGCTGGATTTGGGGGTCCCTGAAAGGCCGGAGCCGCCGCGTCGACTGGACGGCCTATCGAAGCACGTCAAGGGGCGAGCGTCGAGATGCCCTCCGGCATGAGTTTTCATGTCGGCGGGTCAAGTTGCGCTGCCACGCTTGTACAGTAGCATGGGGCTCGGTGACCGAGGGCGGTCCCGGATCAGAGGAGAGTATCTTCTTCATCCTCATTTTGTCGACTTACGGCCCCACATCAGAGAGCTGTTGATGCTCGACAATGATCCGAGCGCCCGCCGCTCTTCGATGGCGAACAGGCCCAGAGGGGCGGTAGGCTCCCTGATACGCCGTCCGGAAGGCTTGTCGGCTTTCGGGGGGATCTGCTGAGCTTCAGCAACATCGGCGCGCGGTAAAGTTTTGCCCTCTACGGGCGCGGGTGGCGCATCATTGGAAATCGATTAAGCAATGCCGCCTCAATCGGCGATCAGCTGCACCGCCACTACTAGAATCGCCGCGACTACGAGACCCGCTGCCACAAAGCGGAGAATGGACCAGTAGCCGGGGCGCCGCAGTGTTTCCTTGAACCGGGCTTCAGCCCAAATGCGCCTCTCGTCCTCTTTTGGATTCTCAGCCATGACGTTTCCCAGTGCACCAGCCAAGCTACCGCCCTCATGCAACTGAAACATCTCGTTTGCGCCCGCTCGGGTACTCACACAGTTCTTGCATCACTTCGCCAGACAGTTACGCACTCTTGTCGAGCTGGTGTGTCACGCGGGCGGGTGGGGAGCTTCATAGGCAAACAATCGCCCCTTCCTCGAGAGGATATCCTAGAGTGGCCGCAACCTCTTCTTCAGACAAAAGCTCCCCAGGGTTTGTGCCGGTAACCTTCTGATCCTTCTCAAGCGCTTCGAGCGCAGCACGGGGGTCAGCGATAGCGACAAAGCAGGTTTTCGAGCTTGACCGCCCGTCATCTTGCTGGACCCGAGCTTCAAATTTCCACACAGTAGCCATCCGCAGAATATGGCACACGGAGCCGGGCGTTCAACTACCTTCTAGCTCGGCGGAGACCGCCGGGGATCCCCGACCCGGACCACCTTAGGCTACCCTCTGCTCTAAGGTCGATCTCCAAGGGCCAATCGATGACGGCATCGGTGTGACGGCGCCGGACACGACGGACGGAAACGCCGTTCAGGTGAGCCGCAGCCCAGCGCGATGAGGAGCCATGCTATGCAGCTTTGGCAACACCTCGACCTGGAGCCGAACGGTGGGGAAGAGGACTTTACCTGCCGCCCATGCACTTCCTTAACTGGCCGCGCGCTTCGGCAAAGTGCGGGAGGTGTGGCCTTGCCTACCACTGCGGGAACCATTCCCCGTCGGCACGCGACGGGCTTTCTTTTCGGGGGAGTGCAACGCTGCGCGGCTAAGCAGCATTCGTTGTTATGGATCCTTATCGAGGCGTATCGGCTGGAT
>DASWJZ010000009.1:0-3273 GCA_036396875.1 Propylenella sp. | reverse complement strand
GCCGGATGTCGCTCGGCTGAACCTCCGCGGTTCGCAAGGATCGCGGACAACAAGAGTGGACGAATCGGGTTCGTAATCGCCGCGCGGGGCGCTTCGGAAAGCGCCACCAATACAGAGTTGCGGCGTTTTTCGAGCGCCCCGCTCCCTCCTCGCGACGAGGAGGCGGAAGAAGGACCAAACCTCGGGCTTAAGCGAGCCGCGGGAATGACAGGGTGCGTACTACGGGGACGGGGCGCAAACAGAAAACCTTCTCTTAAGACCGGGAGAAGGTGCCCGCGAAGCGGGCGGATGAGGGGTCAGGGCTGAAACCGCGCGCAGGATCCGCTTCCCACACCCGCGTCGATGTCCGCGGGCGGCGCTCCGCCGCGCCGGTGGCCTCCGGGACATCCGGCAGCCGACGCGACGGTTGCTCCAACCGACCGATATGCGCCATACCCCCCCGGCCATTTCTTGAAACGGGGGCGGGCGCAATGCATCTCGACGATCTCTCCGGAAAGCTGGTTGTCGTCACCGGCGCCAGCACCGGCATAGGCGCCGCCGCCGCCAAGGCGCTTGCGGCGCACGGCGCGAATGTGGCGGCTCACTACAATGCCAGCCAGAAGGAGGCCGAGGCCGTCGCCGCGGCGATCCGCGACGCCGGGGGGGCATGCCACCTGATCCGCGGCGATCTCACCCGCCGCGGGGAGACGCGCCGGGTGGTCGACGCGGCAGCGGACGCGCTCGGCGGCATCGACGTACTCGTCAACAACGCCGGATCCCTCGTCAAGCGCACCCCGTTCGACGAGCTCTCCGACGAGCTGATCGACAAGATCCTCGATCTCAACGTGAGGTCCGTCATTGCGGCCTGCCAGGCGGCGATACCGCATATTGAGCGGCGCGGCGGCGGATCGATCATCAATGTCGGCTCGATCGCCGGCAGCGCGAGCGGAGGGCCTGGCGCCAGCATCTACGGCGCCGCGAAGAGCTTCGTGCACAACCTGACCCGGCACCTCGCCGGTCTCCTTGCCGCCAAGAACATTCGCGTGAACACCGTCGCTCCCGGCGTCATCGCCACGCCCTTTCACGCCGCCACCTCGCCTGAGCGGATGGAGGCCATGCGGCAGACGATCCCGATGGGACGGGTCGGCGTCGCCGAGGATTGCGCCGGCGCCTTCCTGTTCCTCGCCTCCGACAGGATGAGCGGCTACGTCACCGGCCAGACGATCCATGTGAACGGCGGGCAGTTCATGGTGTGACCGGCCAGATTCTCCCGAGGCTCAAATGTCGCTCGATGCTTTCCAGCGCTCCGGCCGCTTTTTCCGCGGCAACCTTCACACCCATTCCAACATCTCCGACGGAGCGCTCGCGCCGGAGGCCGTCTGCGCGCACTACCGCGAGGCCGGCTACGACTTCATCGCCCTCACCGATCATTTCATCAAGCGCTACGGCTATCCGGTCGCCGATACGAAACGCTTCCGGACCAACCGATTCACCACCATTCCCGGCGCCGAACTGCACGCGCCGGCGAATTCGCAGGGCGAGGTCTGGCACATTCTTTCCGTCGGGCTTCCCGAGGATTTCGCTCCGACCGGCGAGGAGGAGACCGGCGTCGATCTCGCGCGGCGCGCCGCCGATGCCGGCGCCTTCGTCGCCATCGCGCATCCGCAATGGTCGAGCCTCACCGTCGAGGACGGCCGCGCCCTGCCGATGGCGCATGCGGTCGAGATCTACAATCACGGCTGCGCCCTGGAATGCGCCCGCGGCGATGGCGCCGTGCTTCTCGACACGCTCCTGAACGAAGGCCGCAGCCTCACCGCCATCGCCACCGACGACGCGCATTTCCGCTACGACGACGCCTGCGGCGGGTGGGTCATGGTGAAGGCGGACGAGAACGAGCCCGGCGCTCTGCTCGCCGCCCTGAAGGACGGGCACTTTTACGCCAGCCAGGGCCCCATGATCCACGCCGCCGAGATATCGGGGGACGCGCTGCATGTGGAGTGCACCCCGGCCGTCAACATCGCGGTCGTCGGGCGCGGCTCGCGCGCCGTGCATATCCGCCGTCAGCAGGCGACCCGCGCCGAGATTCCCCTTGAGCGCTTTGCCGGCGACTGGTTCCGCCTGGTCGTCACCGACGCCGGCGGCCGCTCCGCCTGGAGCAATCCGGTCCGGCTCCCGCCGGCGGGCGGCTAGGCCCGAGCGCTCCGTCAGCTTGCGCCGGCGGAAGGAATCTCGCCCTCACGGCGGTTTGTTTGGACCGCCTCCGTTCCGCCTCGGCATTTCCCCGTTTCCGGGTCAGAATGCCGGCGACGATGCACCGCAAAGGCGATGCGACGGAAGGCAGCGCGATGCGCATTCGAATGCCGGTCCTGACGGGCCTCTTGTGCCTTGCCGCTCTCGGCTCCCCGGGCGCCCAGGAGATCGACGTCGATCTGGAGCTGGTGCTCGCGGTCGACGTCTCGCGCTCCATGGACGCGACCGAGCAGAAGCTGCAGAAGGACGGCTATATCGCCGCCTTGCAGCACCCGGAGGTCGTCGCGGCGATCCGTTCCGGCTTTCTCGGCCGCATCGCGGTGACCTACGTGGAGTGGGCTGGTCCGTCGTCGCACGCGATCATTGCACCATGGGCGATGATCGACGGACCGGAATCGGCCGCGGCCTTCGCCAGCGCGATCGGCGAGATGCCCGTCTCCTTCCTGCGCGGCACCTCGATCTCGGGCGCCCTCACCTACACCGCCGGCCTCTTCGACGATAATGGCTTCCGCTCGACGCGCCAGGTCATCGACGTCTCCGGCGACGGCCCGAACAATGTCGGCTTTCCGGTCCTCCAGGCGCGCGCCGCCGTGCTCGAACGCGGGATCACCATCAACGGCCTGCCGATCATGATCCATGCGGACTATTTCAGCGGCTACTCGATCCGCGATCTCGACGTCTATTACGAGGATTGCGTGATCGGCGGGCCGGGCGCGTTTTTGATCACGGTGGAGAGTATCGACCGCATCGCCGAGGCGATCCGGCGGAAGCTCGTCCTTGAGATCGCGGGTCGCGAGCCGGCCATTCTGCCTGCGGCCTTTCCGGAGCCTGCGCCGCGCATCGACTGCCTGATCGGCGAGAAGCTCCGGCGGCGCTGGATGGATCCGTAGCGCCCGGATTTGTGGCGAGGGCAATGCCGGATCGGCCGAATGACGACCAAGAACGAGACGACGTGTGACGCGCTTCGTGATTGCGTATGTCTATTGAAGCGGGCGACGCCGGAATGCCTTGGGGACGCAACAGCGGAATAGCGGTAGCTTGGCT
>DASWJZ010000008.1:0-11715 GCA_036396875.1 Propylenella sp. | reverse complement strand
GGCACGGCGCTGCCGCTCGCCGGCACCGGCAAGGCGCGCGCGGCGAGCCTGATCGCGGCGCTCAGGATGGCGGGCGAGCTTGCCCGGCGCGAGGCGGCTGGTTGACCGCAGACGCGCTGGAGGCATTGCCGCCGCTCCGGGACGTTATCGCCCGAAACGGGCTTTCCGCCCGGCGCGCGCTTGGCCAGAATTTCCTTCTCGATCTCAATCTCACCCGCCGCATCGCACGGGCCGGCGGTCCGCTCGCCGGGAGCCATGTCCTGGAGATCGGCCCCGGGCCCGGCGGGCTGACGCGGGCGCTTCTCCTCGAAGGCGCCGCACATGTCACCGCGGTCGAGCGGGACGCGCGGGCGCTGCTGGCGCTTGCGGAAATCGCCGCCGCCGCTCCGGGCCGGCTGACCATCGTCGAAGGCGATGCGCTGGAAGTCGACGGCGCGGCCTTCGCCGGCGACAAGCCGCTCAGAATCGTCGCCAACCTTCCCTACAACGTCGCAACGCCGCTGCTGACCGGCTGGCTTTCCGCCGAGCCCTGGCCGCCCTGGTGGGCGAGCGCCACAATCATGCTGCAGCAGGAGGTGGCGGAACGCATCGTCGCGGCGCCGGGGAGCAAGGCCTATGGGCGGCTCAGCGTTCTCGCGCAATGGCGGACGCATGCCGCGCTCCTCTTCAAGGTGCCGCCGCGGGCCTTCACGCCGCCCCCGAAGGTGACCTCGGCGGTCGTGCGTTTCGAGCCGCGCAGAGACGCCGCGAAGCTGCCGGTCGCGGCGCTGGAGGCGGTCACCGCCGCCGCCTTCGGCCAGCGGCGGAAGATGCTGCGCTCGAGCCTGAAGAGCCTGTGGCCCGACCCCGAGCCGGTGCTCGCGGAAGCCGGGCTCGCCCCGACGCTGCGGGCCGAGCAACTGCCCGTGGAAGCCTTCCTGCGACTCGCCGCCATCCTGAAGTGACGGGCGCGGAACGCGGATTTCGCCGGCCCCGTGGCACGATTTCGTCAGAGCGGCGTTATTCAGTCCTTGACGAATCGACCCTGCAACCCTCGGAGAAGACTATGACAATCACACAGATCATGCGCCTTGCTCTCGCCGCCGGCGCCTCCCTCGTGCTCGCGTCCGCCGCAATGGCGCAGGACAATGGCCGGCCGCGCGACGGCGACGCCTCGGCGCGGGCGGGCGCAGAGGCCGCCAGGGCGATCGGCGGCGCGCAGGCGCCGAAGGCGCGGCTCGCCGCGTTGATCGACGCCGGCGGCGCGCCGGTCAGGACGAAGGGCGTGCAGTCGGTCGTCCGCATCGACAGGGGTGTCTACTGCATACGGCCCACCGCCGGCACCAACATCACGCCCCGCAAGGCGATCATCATCGTCTCCGTCGACTATTTTTACTCCTCAGCCGCTGCGGAAGATCGCGTGCTGGTACAGACCGCCGACAAGCAGAACGGCTGCGGGACCGGGCGGATCGCCGTCTATACGCTGGCCGACCCGAACAATAATGGGAACTACAGCTTCTCCAATCTGATCGGTTTCTCGGTGGTGGTGCCGTAGGGGCAAGGCGGGCTATCGCGCCAGCCACTTACTTCGCGCCCACAAGCCCCCGGTAAAGCTCCGCGTACTGCTCCGCCGGGCGGGACCACCCGACCGGCAGCGCCATGCCGTTCACCTGCATCCGCCGCCAGGTCTCCGGCCGCTTCCAGAGGGCGAGCGTACGCCCGATGGCGCGGTCGAGCCCGGCCTGCGTCACCGGGGCGAACTGCATGCCGGTCGCGACGCCCGCGGCGAGCGCCATGTCGTTCGCGTCGACGATCGTGTCGTTCAGGCCGCCGACGCGGGCGGCAACCGGGATCGCGCCGTAACGCATGGCGCAGAGCTGGGTCAGGCCGCAGGGCTCGAAGCGGGACGGCACGAGAAGCGCGTCGGCCCCACCCTGGATCAGATGGGCGAGCCCCTCGTCGTAGCCGATGACGACGCCGATCCGGCCCGGCGCCGCCGCCGCGGCCCTGTAGCCGGCCTCCAGAGGCGCGTCGCCGGCGCCAAGCACGACCAGCTGCGCTCCCTCTTGCTTGAGGCGCGGCAGCGCCGCAAGCAGCAGGTCGAGCCCCTTCTGTTCCGACAGGCGGCTCACGACGCCGAAGAGCGGCGCCTCCCTGTCGAAGGCGACCGAAAAACGCTTGGCGAGCGCCCGCTTGTTCTCAAGCCTCCGGTCGAGCGTCTCAGCGTCATAGCGCGCCGCGAGATGCGCGTCGGCCGACGGATCCCAGACGGTCTCGTCGATGCCGTTCAGGATGCCGGAGAGCGCGTCCGACCGCCGCCGCAAGAGCCCGTCGAGCCCCATCCCGGCCTCCGGCGTGCAGATCTCCGCCGCGTAGGTCGGCGACACCGTCGTGATGCGGTCGGCGAACTGCAGGCCCGCCTTCAGGAACCCGATTCCCCCGAAATATTCGACCCCGTCGATGGAAAGCGCCGCCGCCGGCAGCCCGAGGACCGGCAGAAGGTCGGCCGGAAAGATCCCCTGGAAGGCGAGGTTGTGCACCGTCATCACGGTGCCCGGCCTCCGCCCGTCGGAATAGTAGAGATAGGCCGGCGCCAGGCCCGCCTGCCAGTCGTGCGCATGGAGGACATCGGGCGCATAGCCCGGCAGGAGCCCTCCAGCGACCTCCGCCGCGGCCTGGGCTAGCGCCGCGAAGCGCTCTGCGTTGTCCGGCCAGTCGCGCCCGTGCTGGTCGAGATATAGCCCGCCCGGACGGACGTAGAGGTGCGGCGCGTCGACCACGAGGAGATCGAGCCCGGCGGCGGAGGCGGCGAGGAGGCGCGCCGGCCCGCCTTGCAGATGGGCGAAGCGGTGGACCGTGTCGCGCCCGTCCAGCGCATCGAGCACGGCCTTGTAGCCGGGGAGCAGCGTCCGCACCCTGACGCCGTGGCGGGCGAGCGCCCCGGGCAGCGCGCCGGCCACGTCGGCAAGCCCGCCGGTCTTCACCAGCGGGTAGACCTCGGACGCGACGGAAAGGACTTCGATCAAGCCGCGGGCTTCAGCTCGCCAACCGGTCGATCATCGGCTGGGTGATCAGGCAGATGCCCTGCTCGGTGCGGCGGAAACGCTGCGCGTCGCGTTTCGGGTCCTCGCCGACCACCAGCCCCTCCGGGATATGCACGCCGCGGTCGACGACGACGTTCGACAGCCGGGCGGAGCGGCCGACATCGACATAGGGCTGGATCACCGCCTTCTCGATCTTGGCGAAGGAATGGACGTGCACCCCGGTGAAGAGGAGCGACCGGCGGAGCGACGCCCCCGAGATGATGCACCCCCCCGACACCAGCGAATCGACGGCCATGCCGCGCCGCCCTTCGTCGTCGTGCACGAACTTCGCCGGCGGGGTGATTTCGGCGTAGGTCCAGATCGGCCATGTGTGATCGTAGAGGTCGAGCGCCGGCAGCGGGTCGAGGAGGTCGATATTCGCCTCCCAATAGGCGTCGATGGTGCCAACGTCGCGCCAGTAGACCTCGGCGTCCTCGGTGGTGCGCACGCAGGAGCGGGCGAAGCGATGCGCCACCGCTTTGCCGTTCCGGACGAGGTAGGGAATGATGTTCTTGCCGAAGTCGCGGTCGGAGGCGGGGTCGGCCGCGTCCCGCTTCAGCTGCTCGACCAGGAATTTCGTCTCGAAGACATAGATGCCCATGCTCGCCAGCGCCATGTCGGCCTGGTCGGGCATGCCGGGCGGATCCTTCGGCTTTTCCAGGAACGAGGTGATGCGGTCGGAGCGGTCGATCGCCATCACGCCGAAGGCGGTCGCGTCCATGCGCGGCACTTCTATGCAGCCGACCGTCACGTCCGCCTGCTCCTCCACGTGCTGCCTGAGCATCGGCTCGTAATCCATCTTGTAGACGTGGTCGCCGGCAAGGATGACGATCCACTGGGGGTCGCTCGATTCGATGATGTCGATGTTCTGGTAGACGGCGTCGGCGGTGCCGGCGTACCACATCGTCTCCGACACGCGCTGGCTCGCCGGCAGGATGTCGAATGTCTCGTTGCGCTCCGGGCGGAAGAAGTTCCAGCCGCGCTGCAGGTGACGGATCAGGCTGTGCGCCTTGTACTGGGTTGCGACCCCGATGCGGCGGATGCCGGAGTTCAGGGCATTGGAGAGGGCGAAATCGATGATCCGCGACTTGCCGCCGAAATAGACGGCCGGCTTCGCGCGCTTGTCGGTGAGCTCCATGAGCCGGCTGCCCCGGCCCCCGGCGAGGACGTAGGCCATGGCGTCGCGCGCCAGCGGCCGGCTGATGCCATCGGATCCCAGCATGACCAACCTCCCTTGCCGGCCTACTATTCAGCTTTGCCGGGAGAACGGCAACCGGTCGCCGCTAACCGCAGCCTGCGGCGGGTCTCAGCGCGCCAGCTCATGCATCCTGGCGATCAGATCCGACTTCCCCTCAAAGCCGATGCCGGGAATGCGCAAGGTCCGAACCTCCCTCTCCTGTCCGCCGCAGGGCGGAAAACCGGCAGTTTACGCGGTTGAAACCTCGCCGGCCTAGGCAGGGCCGTGCCTCCTGATAGCGAATCCGCCGTGCCAGCGACAATCGACCCGAGCATCCGCCCGCCCGCGCTTCAAGCGCGCGCCCTCTCCAAGCGCTTCGACCGCCCGGCGGTGGAAAAGCTCGATCTCGTCGTCCAGGCGGGCGAGTTCTACACGCTGCTCGGGCCGAACGGCGCCGGCAAGACGACGACCCTGCGGATGGTGGCCGGGCTGCTCCGCCCCGATGCCGGGGCGATCTCGGTGTTCGGCGTCGATGCGCTGGCCGACCCGGTCGCGGCCAAGCGGCTGATGGCCTGGGTCTCCGACGAGCCGATGATCTATGACAAGCTCACGCCCTACGAATATCTGGAGTTCGTCGCCGGGCTCTGGGGCATCGACGCCGCCGCGGCTGAGCGCAGCGCCGACGACCTCATCGCCTGGCTCGGGCTCGGCCCGCATGCGCATGAGCGCTGCGAGGGGTTCTCCCGCGGCATGCGGCAGAAGGTGGCGCTCGCCGGCGCGCTCGTGCACGAGCCGCGTCTCATCATCCTCGACGAACCGCTGACGGGACTCGACGCCGGCGCCGCCCGGCAGGTGAAGGACGTGCTGCTGACCCGCGTCCGCGCCGGCGGGACGGTGCTGATGACGACGCACATTCTGGAGGTCGCCGAGCGGATGGCCGAGCGCATCGGCGTGATTGCGAACGGCCGTCTGATCGCCGAGGGCACGCTTGAGGAGCTGCGCCTGCGCGCCGGACGACGCGGCACGACGCTCGAGGACATCTTCCTCACTCTCGTCGCCGAGGAGGCCGAGGCCGCGTGAGCGCGCCCGCGACATTCGTCTGGCTGGCGCGGCACGAGCTGCGCCTCGCCTGGCGCGACTGGATCGGCCTGATGACCGGCGGCCGCCCTCGGCGGCTCAAGCTGGTTGCGGCGGCGCTCCTCGGCTTCATCCTCTTCCTGCATCTCGTCGCCTATTCGATTCTGCACACCGCCGGCGCGCCCATGTCGCCGGACACGGCGACGCTGATCGTGGTCACAGGAAGCGCCCTCCTATCCTGGTCGCTGATGCTGTCGCAGGCGATCGAGATGGTGACGCGCGCCTTCTATGCGCGGGCGGATCTCGACCTCATCCTTTCGTCGCCGGTCTCCGCGCGTCGCGTCTTCGCCGTGCGGATCGTCGCGATCGCCTTCTCCGCCACCTTCATGGCGCTGCCGATGGCGGCGCCCTTCGTCAACGTGCTCGTATATTTCGACGGTCCGCGCTGGCTCGGCGCCTATGGCGTCCTCCTTGCGATGGGCGCGGCAGCGACGGCGCTCTCGGTCGGCCTTGCCTGCTTCCTGTTCGGCACGCTCGGTCCCAGGCGCACGCGGTTCATCGCCCAGGTCGTCGCCGCCATCGTCGGCGCGGCCTTCGTCATCGGCGTGCAGGCCGCCGCCATCCTCTCCACCGGCACCCTGTCGCGCATTGCCGCGCTGCAGTCGCCGGCCGTTCTCGCGGTCGCGCCCGGTCCGCACAGTTCGCTCTGGTGGCCGGCCCGCGCGATCATGGGCGATGCGGCCGCCCTCCTCTGCGTCGTGGGCGTCGCGGCGGCGATGCTTGCCGCGGCGATCGCCGCCCTTTCGATGCGCTTCGCCGACTATGCGACGGCCGCGGCCGGCGTCTCGGCCGAGCGGGTCAGGCAGGAACGGCCGGCGCGCGGGTTCCGTGCCGCGACGCCCGCCCAGATCCTCAGACGAAAGGAGTGGCTGCTCCTTCGGCGTGATCCCTGGCTGGTGTCGCAGACGCTGATCCAGATTCTCTATCTGCTCCCGCCGGCGTTGCTCCTCTGGCGAAATTTCAGCGAAGGCAGCGGTGCGCTCGTCGTGCTCGTGCCGGTGATCGTGATGGCGGCGGGGCAGCTCGCCGGCGGCCTCGCATGGCTCGCCGTTTCCGGCGAGGACGCGCCCGACCTCGTCACCTCGGCTCCGGTTCCGCCGCAGAGCATTCTGAGGGCGAAGGTGGAGGCGGTCCTCGGCTGCATCGCGCTTGTCGTATCGCCGATGGTATTCGTGCTGCTGCTCGCCTCGCCCTTCGACGCGCTTGTCTGCATTGCCGGCGTTCTTGTCGCCGCCGCTTCGGCGACGATGATCCAGCTGTGGTTCCGCACGCAGGCGAAGCGCACCCATTTTCGCCGCCGCCAGACGTCCTCCCGCATGGCGACTTTCGCGGAGGCGTTCTCCTCCATCGCCTGGGCGGCGACCGCCTTTCTCCTGGCGGCGCAGACGTGGCTCGCGCTCATACCGGGCGCCGCTGCGATCGGCGTGCTGGCCGGCTCGCGCGCCATCCGGCCGCGCTAGCCTCCGACGTCACGCCGCGTCGGATTTCGATGCGGCGATCCGGGCAGCCTCCGCCATTACTTCTTCCGTGTGTTCGCCGAGACGCGGGGGCGGGCGCGAGGGACGCGGCGCCTCGCCGTCGACCAGGAAGCCGCCGCGCACCACGGTGAGCGGCCCGTCGACCGCTGCTGGATGGTCGAACCGGATCGTCATGTCGCGCGTCGTGACCTGCGGCTCCCGCAGCGCCTGCGGAATGCTCAGCACGCGGCCGGCCGGCACGCCGGCGCTGTTGAGTTTCGTCTCCCATTCGCCGGCCGACGCCGATGCCAGCGCCTCTTCGATCAGCGCCTTCAGGGCGTAGCGGTTGGCCATGCGCGTGTCGCGTTCGGCAAAGCGCGGATCGGAAGCAAGTTCCGGCCGCCCGATCAGATCGCACAGGGCGATGAACTGCTCCTGCTTGTTGGCGGCGACGTTGAGCAGCCCGTCGCCGGTGCGGAAGGCGCCCGATGGCGCGGCGGTCATGTTTTCGTTGCCCATCGGCTGCGGCTCGATGCCTGCTGTCAAATAGTTCGAGACCGGCCAGCCGAGGGCGCTCAACGTGGATTCGAGCATCGACACGTCGAGAAACGCGCCCTCGCCGGTGCGGCTGCGCCTCAGCAGGCCCGAGACGATGGCAAACGCGCCCGCCAATCCTCCGAGCGTATCGCAGACCGGGTAGCCGACGCGCAGCGGCGCGGCCTCGGGCGTGCCGGTCACGCTCATGATGCCCGACAGACCCTGAATTATCTGGTCGTAGGCCGGATTGTCGCGGAGCGGCCCGGTCTGGCCGAATCCCGAGATGGCGCAATAGACAAGGTCCGGCCTTACCTCCTTCAGGCGCCCGTAACCGAGTCCGAGCCGGTCCATGACGCCCGGGCGGAAATTTTCCACCAGCGCGTCCGCCGTCGCGACGAGGGCGAGAAAGTCGCTCTTTCCCGCTTTGCTCTTCAGATCCAGCACGACGGAACGTTTGCCCGCGTTCTGCGCCAGGAACGACGCGCCCATGCCGGCGCGGTTCAGCTTCGGCGAGGCTCCGAGCTGTCTGGCGAGGTCGCCGCCGCCCGGCGCTTCGACCTTGAT
Organism: Propylenella sp.; assembly: GCA_036396875.1. GTDB lineage: Bacteria > Pseudomonadota > Alphaproteobacteria > Rhizobiales > Afifellaceae > DASWJZ01. The sequence continues at coordinate 3,781 of DASWJZ010000008.1, read as the reverse complement.
GACGTCGGCGCCGAGTAGAGCCAGCTGGTAGCTGCAAAAAGGCCCGGCCAGCACATTCGTGAGATCGAGAACGCGAATTCCTTCGAGCAGAGGGGTCATGCGTCCTTCCATGTCGCAGACGGGCCGCCATTCCCGCCGCAAAAATTTCTAGCAGGTTGGCCTTCCGGCACTATAGTGGCATCGGTTCGGCGATTGCGCCGGAAAACCATCAAATGTCTGCCGTGTGCTCCGCAGCAGGGCGCGCGATGTCAGTGGAGGAAGCTCATGATTCTGAGAACGATTGTTGCCGGAGCCCTGGGGCTCTCCCTTTCGCTTGCCGTCAGCGGGATCGCCGCGGCGGACACCGCCGACGTGATGGTTCCTGCCGGACCCGGCGGCGGATGGGACACGACCGCGCGCCAGGCGATGCAGGCCATGGCCGACGCGGGCGTCTTCACGGACGGCGCCAACTACACCAACAAGGGCGGCGCGGCCGGCACCGTCGGCCTTGCGGAGTTCGCCAGCACTCGGCAGGGAAACGACGATGCAATCATCGTCATGGGCGCCGTCATGGTGGGCGGCATCGCGCTCAACAATTCGCCGGTCAGCCTCGACGAGACCACGCCGATCGCGCGTCTGACCAACGAATATATCGCCGTCGCGGTCGCAACCGACTCGCCCTACAAAACGATCGGGGAGTTCGTCGAGGCGCTGAAGGCTGACCCGGGCGCGGTCCCGGTCGGCGGCGGTTCGGCGGGCGGCGTCGATCACATCGCGCTGGCGCTGATCGCCAAGGATCAGGGCGTCGACGTGAGCAAGCTCAACTACATCGCCCAGACGAGCGGAGCGGAGACGGCGGCCTCGGTGATCGGCGGCAGTCTCGCCGCCGGCGTCTCGGGTATGTCGGAGTTCAAAAGCTTCGTCGATGCCGGCCGCATGCGGATCCTGGCGGTGACCTCCGATGAGCGTCTCGAAGGCGTCGATGCGCCGACGCTGAAGGAATCTGGGATCGACGTGGCCATCGGCAACTGGCGCGGCGTGCTGGGAGCGCCGGGGATGTCGGAGGAAGGCCGGCAGGCGTGGATCGAGAGATTCGACGGGATGCACGGCAGCGACGCCTGGCAGAAGATTCTTGAGACGCAGGGCTGGGAGGACGCCTACCTGTCGGGCGACGAATTCGCCTCGTTCCTTGCCAATGAAAGCGAGCGCATGACCGCCGTCCTGAAGGACGTCGGGCTTGTCCAATAGTCCGTTTGGCGACCCGTCCTTGCCGGTGGGCGAGGACGGGCATCCGCTGAGACGTTCCCGCCCCTACTGGCTCGGTGTCGGCGTCGTTGCGATCGGGGTGGTCTGGATCTACGGCGCGCTTGCGCTGCCGCAGACGGCGCAATATGCCCGGGTCGGACCCGGACTCTTCGTCCTTCTGATCGGCGCCGCACTCGTTCTCCTCGGAGTCCTCCTCGTGGTGCAGATCGCGCGGGGCGAGCAATTCTCGGCGCAGGAAGCGGAAGACGCGATGGCGGATGCGCCGGCCGACATGCCGGCGCTTCTGACCGCGGTTGCGGCCGCTGCCGTGCCGCTCCTCACCATGCGGCACCTCGGCTTTCCGCTCACCGCCGCGCTTTCCTTTGCGCTCGTCGCGCGAGCCTTCGGCTCACACCGCCTCCTCGTCGACCTCTTGATCGGCTTCGGGCTGGGCACGCTCGCCTATCTCGGTTTCGCTCAGCTCGGCGTCACCCTCGGCGGCTTCCTGCCGCTGCTTACCGGCCGCTAGAGAAGGCAGTTCGGTGGAAGCTCTCGCTTCGCTCATGAACGGGTTCGGCATAGCGCTGCACCCGATCAATCTCGTCTGGGCTTTCATCGGTTCCGTGCTGGGAACGGCGATCGGCGTGCTTCCCGGTATCGGTCCGGCGCTGACCATCGCTCTTCTTCTCCCCGTGACGACGCAGATCGCGCCGACCGCGGCGTTCATCATGTTCGCCGGCGTGCTCTATGGCGCGATGTACGGCGGCTCGACGACCTCGATCCTGCTCAACACGCCGGGCGAGGCTGGGTCGATGATGACGGCGCTCGAGGGCAATCGGATGGCTCGCTCGGGCCGCGGGGCCGCGGCCCTCGCCACCGCGGCGGTTGGCTCCTTCGTTGCCGGCACGATCGCCACTCTGGCGCTCACGTTCGCGGCGCCGGCAATCGCGGAGATCGCCTTCATCTTCGGGCCGGCGGACTACTTCGCCCTGATGGTCCTGGCCTTCACCTGCATTGCCGTGGTCATGGGCTCGAGCCGGGTGCGGGGCTTCATCTCGCTTTTTCTCGGCCTTGCCCTCGGCGTGATCGGGATCGACGGCACGACCGGCCAGGCCCGGCTGACCTTCGGCTCGATGCAGCTCCTCGACGGGATTGAGCTCACAGTCGTGCTCGTCTCGCTCTTCGCCGTCGGCGAGACCATCTACGTCGCCAGCCGCTACCGGCGCGCGCCCGGGCAGATCAACCCGCTCGCCGGCGGCGCATGGATGAAGTGGGAGGACTGGCGGCGCTCGTTCTGGCCGTGGATACGCGGCACCCTGATCGGCTTTCCGATCGGCGCCCTGCCTGCCGGCGGTTCGGAGGTGCCGACATTCCTCTCCTACGCGATCGAGCGCCGGCTGACGCGGAGGCCGGAGGAGTTCGGGCGCGGCGCCATCGAAGGGGTGGCGGGGCCGGAAGCGGCGAACAACGCGGCGGCGGCCGGCATGCTGGTGCCGCTGCTCACGCTCGGCCTGCCGACAACCGCGACGATGGCGGTGCTGCTCGCCGCGTTCCAGAATTACGGCCTGCAGCCCGGGCCGTTTCTCTTCGTCAGCAACGCCGATCTGGTATGGGCGCTCATCGCGTCCCTCTACATCGGCAATGTGATGCTGCTCATCCTCAATCTGCCGCTGGTCGGCCTATGGGTGCGCCTCCTCCTCATTCCGCGCCCCTATCTTTATGGCGGCATCCTCGTCTTCGCGATGATCGGCGTATGGGGTCTTTCCACCTCCTGGGTCGACCTGCTTTGCATGCTCATCATCGGGCTCGCAGGCTATGTCATGCGCGTCTACGACTTCCCGATCGCCCCGGTCCTGATCGGCCTCGTGCTCGGTCCGATGGCCGAAAAGCAGCTCCGGCAGGCGCTCGCGATCGGTCAGGGCGACCCGCTGACGCTCGTATCGTCGCCGCTTTCGGCGTCGCTTCTCGGCATCGCCGTGCTCGCCCTTCTGCTTCCGGTGCTGATCGCCCGCCTGAAGCGCACTGCCGAAGCGCAGCCGGCCCGCGACGAAGAGGCCGCGGCGTGACCTGAAGGCGCCGCTCGGCTATTCGACGATCCAGGCCTCGCAATCCGGGAAGCGTCCTGCATGAAGGAGCACCGCGTTCGCGTTCATCCCTCGGCCGACAATCTGCCGCGCGAGCATCAGCTCGCCTGGAAGATCGCCGAGGTCGCGGCGTCGACGCGCGAGATCGACGACGACGTGGCGGAGATGATCGCCTGCCGCATCGTCGACAATGCGGCGGTTGCGCTGGCCGCCGTGAACCGCGCGCCCGTCGCCGCCGCGCGGGCCATGGCGCTGGCGCATCCGAGGCCCGGCGGCGCCACGCTTTTCGGCCTTCCGGCTGCTGCCCGCGTCGATGCCGAATGGGCCGCCTGGGCGAATGCGACGGCGGTCCGCGAACTCGATTTCCACGACACCGTTCTCGCCGCCGACTACGCCCATCCCGGCGATTCCATCCAGCCGCTTGTCGCAGTCGCGCAGCAGGCAGGCCGTAGCGGCGCCGATCTCGCTCGCGG
>DASWJZ010000007.1:0-2717 GCA_036396875.1 Propylenella sp. | reverse complement strand
CACCCTGCTTGCCGAGGCCAACCGCACGGGAATGCCGATGATGCGGGCGCTCGTCCTGTCGTTTCCCGACGACCCCATCGCGCGCAAGACATGGGACGCGTTCATGTGGGGGCCGGACTTTTTCGTTGCCCCGATCTACACGAAGGGCGCCCGCGCCCGCGACGTCTACCTCCCCGCGGGCAAGTGGGTGCACTACTGGACGATGCAGCCCTACGAGGGCCCGGCGACGGTCACCATCGACGCGCCGCTCGGGAAGGATCCGCTATTCGTCAAAGCGGGAACCGTCGTTCCTATGCGCAAGGCCTCGGACACGATACCGAGCGAATCGGACGAAAGCCTTGTTCTTCTGGCGCTGCCTGCCGATCGTGACGCGGCGGCCACGCTCTACGACGACGATCGCGAGACCTATCGCTATGAAAGCGGCGAGCACTCGGCGCAGAAATTCAGCATCTCGCGACTTGATTCATCCGGCTCGTTCACGATGGAGATAGGCGCGGTGGTCGGCGATCACAAGGGCGTCCGGCGGACGCGCAACTACCGGATCGAGGTTCCCACGTCGCTGGCGTCGCCGACAACCGTCTCCCTGAACGGGCGCGTTGTCGACCTGTCGGAGGAGGAAAACGATGCGCGTCCGTGGCGCATCGAGCGCGACGACCGAACGATATTCGGTTTCGCCGCGCTGGAAGGGCCAGCCGAGATCGCTTTCCACGCGAGCAGACGACGCTAGTTTATCGGATTGGCGCAGGAGGGGTCTGGAAGGCGCCCCGCTTCGCCTCCAATCAGGATGTGGCCGCCGCTTTCAGCTTTGCCAAGGCGCGTATCTTCACGCGTACGCTGGCGGGCTTTGCCGCTCCGGGGATCATCTCGCCGGTGGAGGGATTGCGGACGAGCGTGCCGGCCTTCCGTGCCGGTACCTTGCGGAGCGATACTTTCATGAGCCCCGGCAGCGTGAATACGCCGGCGCCGCGCGGGTGAACGGATCCAAGGATCGCGTTTTCGATCGTCGCGAAGGCTCCCTTGGCGGTGTCGCGCGTGACGCCGTTCTGTTCCGCGATCAGGTTGATCAGTGCGGACTTCGTGAGCATGTCCTTGACGGGGCGAACCGCCTGTGCAGTCGGCGTGCCCGGCTTCTTCTTGCCGGCGGATTTGCGTGCCTGAGCCAATGAAATCTCCTTTGAAACATGTGCCCTGGCCGATGAGACTCAAAATTGAGTTCGGCGCAGGAGTGCTATCAATTGAGCAAGGGGCCAGCAAGCGCCAAGTGCGGCCATGCCGCATCGGGGCCGAGGGGTGCCCACCAACAGAATCGTCGGCACGTCGGCTCCCGGCCTGCATTTTTCGACATCATTAACCGAACCCACTTCGTCAGGCGATTTGACAGGCGCTGCGGTTAGCGGCATGCTTTCCAAAACGTTTTGGATACGGCAAATACAATTGCCGCCAGTCGGGAGGATTTCGCGTGGCGCCGCGCCGACAGACCGGCCTGAAGTCGCTTGCAACCGAACTCGGCGTCTCGATCACGACGGTCTCGCGGGCGCTCGCCGGCTACGACGACGTTAGCGCCGAAACTCGGGCGCGCGTGCAGGCGGCCGCAAGCGAGCGCGGGTATGTGCCGAGCCGGGTTGGGCGGATGCTGGTCTCCGGCCGCACCGATTTCATCGGCATGGTGCTGCCCATGCGCGGCGGCCACCTGATCGACGCGTTCCTGGGCGAGTTCGTCGCCGGCCTCAGCGGCGGCCTTGCCGAGGTCGGCCGCGATCTCTTTCTTGCGACGGCGACCGGCGAGCAGACCGAGATCGAGGTTTTGCGGCACATCGTCGACGGCGACCGCGCCGATGCGATCGTTCTCAACCGCACCGAATACGACGACGCTCGCGTCAATTTCCTCGTCCGCCGCCGCTTCCCGTTTGTTGCGCACGGGCGGTGTCTGGCGGGGGCGCAACCGCCCGTCTGGTTCGATACCGACGGCGAAGCCGCCTTCGCGCAGGCCGCGGAACGGCTGATTGCCCTCGGCCATCGCCGATTCGGGCTGGTCACGATTTCCGAGCCGCTGACGTTTGCGCACCTGCGTCGGCGCGGCCTGGAACGCGCGCTGTCTCTGGCCGGGTTGCGTCTGGCGCCGGAATCGGTGGTGGCTGCTTCAATGTCGGATGCCGCCTCCGCCCTTGCCGCGGCCCGGCGGCTCCTCACCATGGACGAGCGACCGACGGCAATTCTCGGCATCACCGATGCGCAGGCGCTGGCTGTTCTGGAAGTGGCGGCCAGTCTGTCCATATCGGTGCCGCGCGACCTGTCGGTGATCGGTTTCGACGATGTGCCGGTGGCGGCATACGCCAGCCCCGGCCTTTCCACTTTCGACCAGCATGCGCGCGAAAGCGCCAATATCGTCGCCGGCATGGCCATCGATGTGCTTGAGCGCGGAACGGAGCGCGTGCAGTCGCGCCTGATCCGCCCGCAGTTCATGGCGCGGGGAAGCCACGGCCCGGCGCCGGATACGAAGACAGCCGGACGCCGGCGACGGCGTCCGGAAGCAAGAGGGACGACGCAGAAAACCCAAGGGAGGAAGACATGATCGCTCAGAGACTGCTTCGCACCGCCGCGGCGGCTGCGCTGGCGACCGGCATGACCGCCGGCGCATCCACCGGCCATGCCCAGGAACTGCTGTTCTGGTCGACCCAGGCCAACCCGGTCGAGGAAGCGCAGGCGATGCGCGACCA
>DASWJZ010000006.1:0-4349 GCA_036396875.1 Propylenella sp. | reverse complement strand
ACCGACGTGATGATGGCGGGCAAGGTCGCCGTCGTCTGCGGCTACGGTGACGTCGGCAAGGGCTCGGCACAGTCGCTCAAAGGCGCGGGCGCCCGGGTGGTCGTCACCGAGATCGACCCGATCTGCGCGCTGCAGGCGGCGATGGACGGCTTCGAGGTGAAGACCATGGAGAGCGCCGCGCCGACCGCCGACATCTTCGTCTCGGCGACCGGCAACAAGGACGTCATCACCATCGAGCACATGCGCGCCATGAAGGACATGGCGATCGTCGCGAACATCGGCCACTTCGACAACGAGGTCCAGGTCTCCGCGCTCAGGAACTACAAATGGCACCGCGTGAAGCCGCAGGTGGACATGATCGAGTTTCCCGACGGCAAGCGCCTGCTTCTCCTGTCGGAAGGCCGGCTCGTCAATCTCGGCAACGCCACCGGCCATCCGAGCTTCGTCATGAGCGCCTCCTTCTCCAACCAGGTGCTGGCGCAGATCGAGCTGTGGACGAAGGCGGGCGACTACCAGAACCGCGTCTACGTGCTCCCGAAGCACCTCGACGAGAAGGTAGCGAGGCTGCATCTCGCCAAGCTCGGGGTGGAGCTGACGGAGCTGACCGACGACCAGGCGGGCTATATCGGCGTGGCGCGGAACGGCCCGTTCAAGGCGGAGCACTACCGCTACTGACGCGCGCCGCCCTGTTTAGCCCGACGGCGATGCGATCATGGTCTACCTCGAGGCGAGCTTGCCGCCGGAGCGTCTGGGCCTCCTCGCAGCAGGCATGGCGATCCAGAGCGAGATGCATCCGCGGGAACCTCACTGGTACCTGCCATGGATGGGTGTGGTGCCCGAAGCGCAGGGCATGGAGCTGGGATCGGCGCTCCTCAGGATCGGGCTCTCCCGCGCCGATGCCGACGGCCTCCCCGCTTATCTGGAGGCGACGAGCCGCCGCAACGCCGCGCTTTACGCCCGCCATGGCTTCAAAGCGATCGGAGTGGTCGAAGCGCCGGGCTACCCGCAGATCATCGCCATGTGGCGCCCCGCCCGGCGGCCGGGCGGCAGGCAGTCATAGGACGCTGCCCGCCAGGGAGCATCGGCGGAACCGCGGTTGGTTCCCCCGTTCTCAGCGCCGTCCGCGCGCCGATGGTTAACGATTCGTTTCCTTCTCCGCTCTAGCCTCGGCGGTCGCCTTTTCCGCCTCCGGCGGAGCGGGTAAGTTGAAAACGATTCGTCCGGACCCTTGCGGGCCCGGATGCGGCGGGGCGGATGACGAAGACGAGGGGGGACCGGGTCTCCGGTCCAGGACGGAAGGCATGGCGCCGCGCCGCGCTGCGGGCGGCACTGGCAGCGGCGTTCGCATCGCCGGCCGCCGCTCAGACCCTTCCTGCCGCCGATTTGCAGGCGGCGCTCGGCAACGTCGCGTGGCTTGCCGTCACGGTCGGCAGCGCGCTTGCCGCGCTCGCCGCTCTGGCGCTCCTCATCCGCAACCGGCGCGACGACCGGCTGGTGGCCGCCGAGGCCGAAATCCTCTCGCTCCGATCGGCGCTCGACCGTACCGAGGCCCTGCTCGATGCCGACGACCAGAAGACGGTGATCTGGGACTCTTCGGTCGCCGAGTCGCGCGTCTTCGGCGGCCTGCCCGAGCGCGTCGGCGCGCCCGCCGACAGGGCCGGGTTCCTGACGTTTGCCGCCTGGCTCCACCCCGACGGGGCCGCCGAGCTTGAGGCGGCATGCGACCGGCTGCGCCGCGAGGGGCAGGGCTTTCAGATCGCTATCCGCTCGCTCTCCGGCGCGCTGCTTGAGGCCACCGGGCGAACGAGCGGCCGCCGCGCCGCGCTGCGGCTCCGCGAACTGACCGGCGAGCGCCGCTCCTTCGCCGAGCTGAAAGAGCAGGCCGTCTACGTGATCAGCGAGATGACCGCGCTCCGCGCGCTTGCCGACATGCTGCCCGTGCCGCTTTGGCGGCGCAACCGCACGGGCCGCCTCACCTGGGTCAATGCCGCCTATGTCCGCGCCGTCGAAGCGGCGGGCGCCGAAGCGGTACTGAGCGCCGGCATCGAGCTTCTGCCGCTCCGCACCCGCGAAGCGATCCGTGAGGCGGAGCGCGGCGGCCAGGCGTTCAGCGACAGCGCCACGGCGATCGTCGCCGGCGACCGCCGCCGGCTGCAGGTCCTGAGCCGCCCGCTCGAGGACGGCTCGATCGGCTGCGCCATCGACGTATCGGAGGTCGACGCCGTCCGCGACGAGCTGAAGCGGTCGATGGAATCGCATAGCCGCACGCTCGACCAGCTGACGGCCGGCATCGCGGTCTTCGGCGCCGATGCGCGCCTGCTCTTCCACAACGCGGCGTTCCGCTCGATCTGGGGTCTTAGGCGCGAATGGCTCGATACGGGCCCTGACGAAAGCGCCGTCCTCGATCTGCTGCGCTCCGAGCGGAAGCTGCCGGAGCAGGCGAACTACCGCGACTGGCGGTCGAAGCACCTTGCCGCCTACCAGAGCGCGGAGCCGCGCGAGGAATGGTGGCACCTGCCGGACGGGCGTACGCTGCGCATGGTCACAATGCCGGCGGCCGGCGGCGGCATGACCTACATCTACGAGAATGTCACCGAGCAGATCCTGCTCGAAAGCCGGCTGAAGGCGCTGTCGCAGCTGCAGGGCGAGACGCTCGATCACCTCTCCGAGGCCGTTGCGGTGTTCGGCACCGACGGCAGGCTCAGGCTTTTCAACCCGGTATTCGCCGAGATCTGGCGGCTGTCGCCGTCGCGGCTGCGCGAAGAGCCGCATATCAGCGACATCATCGCCGACTGCCAGGCGATCCATGCCGACCAGGCGGCCTGGGACGCGATCCGCGCCGCCGTAACCGACCTCGATCACGACGAGCTTGCGACGGGGCGCATGGAGCGGCCCGATCGCAGCGTCATCGACTATGCGGCGATCGCGCTGCCGGAAGGTCTGACCATGCTGACCTTCGTGGATGTGACGGATTCCGCCCGCATCGAGCGCGTGCTGAAGGAGCGGAACGAAGCCCTCGAGGCGGCCGACCGTCTGAAATCCGACTTCATCCAGCACGTCTCCTACGAGCTGCGCTCGCCGCTGCAAACCATCATCGGTTTCTCGGAGCTCTTGTCGAACGAGGCGAGCGGCGGTCTCAATCCGCAGCAGCGCGACTACATGGATCACATCGATTCGTCCTCCCGTGCGCTGCTCGCCCTGATCAACGATATCCTCGACCTTGCCACCGTCGACGCCGGCATCATGTCGCTCGACATCGGCGAGACGGAGATTGCGCCGCTTGTCGCCTCATCGGTGGAGGGGCTGCGCGACCGCCTCGACGAGCAGAAGATTAGGCTCAAGATCGCCATCCCGAAGGAGATCGGGACATTCCACGTCGACGAGCGGCGCGTCCGCCAGATCCTGTTCAACCTCGTCTCCAATGCCATCCGCTTCTCCAATGCCGGGGGCGAGATCCGTATTTCGGCGGCCAAGCGCGGCGGCTGGGTCGAGTTCACCGTCGCCGACGACGGCGTCGGCATTCCGAAGCAGGTCCTGCCGGACGTCTTCGCGCCGTTCGAGACGCACGCGGCGCAGGGACGGCGGGGCGGGGCCGGCCTCGGCCTCTCCATCGTCAAGAGCCTCGTCTCCCTGCATGGCGGCAAGGTCGAGATCCGGTCGGAGGAGGGCGTGGGCACCACGGCCGTCGTGCGCCTTCCGGTGCTCCCCGCCGCCGTGGCCGCCGCCGCCGAATAGGCGATGCGGGCAATGCCGGCGGAAGACCGCCCGCGAATCCGCCTGCTGGCGGAATCCGATACGGAGCGGCTGGCCGAGGACGTCGCCGCAGCGCTCATGCCGGGTGACCTCGTGGCCCTTTCGGGCGGGCTCGGGACCGGCAAGACAACCTTCGTCCGCGCTCTTCTGAGAGCGCTTGCCGGCGATCCGGCGCTCGAAGTCCCAAGTCCCACCTTTCCGCTCCGCATCGACCATCAGCTGCCGCGCTTCCCGGTCGTGCACGCGGACCTCTATCGCCTGGGCTCGGCCGGCGAACTTGACGAAATCGGCCTCGAGGACGTGCTGGCGGAGGGGGCGCTGATCGTCGAATGGCCGGAACGGCTTCCCCCCTCGCTTGCCGACAATCGCCTCGATGTGTCGCTTGCCATTAAGGGGGCGGGGCGAAGCGCCGAGATTGCCGGCGGCGGAAACTGGCCGGCGCGGCTCGACCGCACGTTTCTCGTCCGCGTCTTCCTCGACCGCGCTGGCTGGGCCGGCGCGATTCGGACCCCGATCGCCGGCGATGCATCCTCCCGCGCCTATGAGCGGATCGCGCGGCGAGGGCCGCCTGCGGCGGCGCGGCCGCCCGGGACGGC
>DASWJZ010000005.1:0-8437 GCA_036396875.1 Propylenella sp. | reverse complement strand
TCCGCCGATGTCCATGCCGGACCCGATCCGCGTCGCCGTCGCCGAGAAGGAGGCGAAGGACGCCGAGAAGATGCTCGCCATTGCGGCCCGGCTCGATCGCAAGGAGAACGCCGACGGCGCTTCGGCGCTGATGCTGGCGCTTGCCGAACCGACCTCCACCAAGCTCGCCGGACCGATGTCGGTCGCCACCGCGCCGCCCGATCTCGACCCCCAAACGACCGCCAGCGTCGAGGCTGCGGCTGCCGCTTCAGCCGTGGCCGCGACAGCTGCTGCGCCGGACCTTGCGCCGCCGCCTTCGCCGCGGCCCGCGACCGTCGCAGTCGAAGCGGCTCCGGCCGCCGCTTCTGCGCCGGCGGCTGCCATCGAGGCGGGTTTCCTGCCGATCCCTGAACTGAGGCCTGCCCAAGAGGCGGCCACGCCGCCGCAGGCGCAACCGCAGCCGGCGGAGGCGTCGCCGGCGGCCGACCAGGCGACGCTTGCGGAGCGGATGCTGGTGGAAAGCACGCCGGCCGATCCCGATGTCGCAAGCGCTTACGCGGCGGCGGCCGCGGAAGAAGGTGGGCTGACCGGCTTTGTCCTGCGTCTCTTCAACGAGGAAGAGGCCGCGCGCTCGAATCCATAAAAAGGCCGCGCGTTCAGCGCGGCCTCGCGATTGCATGGGTCGCGCTCAGACCCGCACCACCGCTCCGTGGCATTGCTTGTACTTTTTGCCGGACCCGCACGGGCACGGCTCGTTCCGACCGACCTTGCCCCATGAGGACGGATTCGCGGCATCGCGTCTCTGTCGCACCGGCGGCTCCGGGGGCACGTCGGCGAACGCCATCTCATCCTCGCCGGTCACAGGATCGATGTGCTGCGCGTATCCGACCGGCGGGGGCGGCGGCTCGGGCGGACGCTGCTGGATCTCCACATGCGCGAGCTGGCCGGTCACCACCCGCCGCAGGTTGGCCAGCAGCCCCTGGAACAGTTCAAAACCCTCGGTCTTGTATTCGTTGAGCGGATCGCGCTGGGCATAGCCGCGGAAGCCGACCACCGACCGCAGGTGATCGAGCATCGCGAGATGCTCGCGCCAGAGGTGATCGAGGGTCTGCAGCAGCACCTGCTTTTCCACGGCGCGCATCAGCTCGGGTCCGAAGCGGGACGCCTTGCGCGCCATCAACTCGTCGGCGGCCTGGGTGATCCGCTCACGGATCTCTTCGTCGGCGATCCCATCCTCGGCGGCCCAGTCCTTGATCGGCAGGTCGAGTCCGAGCTGCGCCTTCACCGCCTGGGTGAGGCCGTCGACATCCCACTGCTCCGCATAGGCGCGCTCGGGGATGTGCTTCTCGACCAGCTCGTCGATAACCTCATGCCGCATGTCGCGCACCGTATCGCCGACGTGTTCCTCCTCCATCAGCTCGATGCGCTGTTCAAAGACGACCTTGCGCTGGTCGTTCATCACGTTGTCGAACTTCAGCAGGTTCTTGCGGATGTCGAAGTTGTGCGCTTCGACCTTGCTCTGCGCCCGCTCCAGCGCCTTGTTGATCCAGGGATGGACGATCGCCTCGTCCTCCTTCAGGCCGAGCTTCTGCAGCATTCCGTCCATGCGGTCGGACCCGAAGATCCGCATCAGGTCATCCTGCAGCGACAGGAAGAACTGCGAGCGGCCGGGGTCGCCCTGCCGGCCCGAGCGGCCGCGGAGCTGGTTGTCGATGCGCCGGCTCTCATGCCGCTCCGTGCCGACGATGCAGAGGCCGCCGGCTTCGAGCGCCTGCTGCTTCATCGCGGCCACCTCGGAGTGGATCTCCGCCTCGCGCGCCTTGCGCTCGGCCTCGTCCTCGATCTCCGCGAGTTCCGCGGCGAGGCGCATGTCGAGATTGCCGCCAAGCTGAATGTCGGTGCCGCGGCCGGCCATGTTGGTGGCGATGGTGATCGCGCTGGGCTTGCCCGCCTGCGAGATGATGTAGGCTTCCCGCTCGTGATGCCGGGCGTTCAGAACCTCGAAATCCTTGACGCCTGCCTTCCGCAGCTGCTCCGCCAGCAGCTCCGATTTCTCGATCGACGTGGTGCCGACAAGCACCGGCTGCTTGCGGTCGCGGCAATCCTTGATGAGGTCGATGATCGCCTTGTACTTCTCGTCGGCTGTCCGATAGACGGCGTCGTCCTCATCCAATCGAATCATCGGAGCATTGGTCGGGACCTCGACCACGTCCAGATTGTAGATGTTCATGAACTCGTCGGCCTCGGTGGCGGCGGTCCCGGTCATGCCGGCGAGCTTCTCGTAAAGCCGGAAGTAGTTCTGGAAGGTGATCGAGGCGAGCGTCTGGTTCTCAGGCTGGATGCTGACGCGCTCCTTCGCCTCGAGCGCCTGATGCAGGCCATCCGAATAGCGCCGTCCCTCCATCATGCGGCCGGTGAACTCATCAACGATGACGACCTGACCGTTCTTGACGATGTAGTCGCGGTCGCGCTGAAACAGCTTGTGCGCCCTGAGGGCATTGTTGAGGTGGTGGACGATCGCGACGTTCTCAACGTCATAAAGGGAATCGCCCTTCAGAAGGTTCGCCTCCTTCAGGATATTCTCCACCTTTTCGGTGCCGTCTTCGGTGAAGGTCGCGGAGCGCACCTTCTCGTCGAGTTCGAAATCCTCTTCGTGGAGCTGAGGGATGACGCGGTCGATGGTCGTATAGAGCTCCGAGCGGTCCTCGGTCGGGCCGGAGATGATGAGCGGTGTCCGCGCTTCGTCGATCAGGATGGAGTCGACTTCGTCGACGATGGCGAAATAATGCCCCCGCTGCACCATCGAGGCGATGCTGTATTCCATATTGTCGCGGAGATAGTCGAAGCCGAACTCGTTGTTCGTGCCGTAAGTGACGTTGGCGGCGTAAGCCCGGCGCCGCTCGTCGGGCGACAGGCCGTGCACGATGACGCCGACGGAAAGCCCGAGGAAATTGTAGATGCGCCCCATCCATTCGGAGTCGCGCCGGGCGAGATAGTCATTGACGGTCACGACGTGGACGCCGCGCCCGGTCAGCGCATTCAGGTAGACGGGAAGGGTGGCAACGAGCGTCTTGCCCTCGCCGGTTTTCATCTCGGCGATGGATCCCTCGTTCAGAACCATCCCGCCGACCAGCTGCACGTCGAAATGGCGCTGGCCGAGCGTGCGCTTGGCGCCTTCACGGACCGTTGCGAAGGCCCGCGGCAACAACTCCTTGAGCGTCGCGCCTTCCGCCAGCTCGCGTCGGAACTCGTCGGTCTTGGCTCGCAGCTCGTCGTTGCTGAGCCGCTCGAAATCGGGCTCGAGCGCGTTGATGGCGTCGACGATAGGCTGGTATCGCTTGATGCGGCGATCGCTGGCCGACCCGAAGACCATCCGCCCCAAATTGCCCAAGCCTAGCATGTCGTTCCTTCCTGGTCGGCGAGAGTGCCGCTTGAGCCTGGCCAGCGTGCGCTCGCCGATGCCGGCGCATGAACGGAATTTAAGATGTGCGAGCGGCCCAGGCCGTACATGATCACGGCCCGGCAGTGGACTGCCGGACCCGCGACAGATAAGAACGGGCCCGAGCCCTGTCAACGCTGGCGCTGTGCCCCAGATTCCCGCGCCGGCCGCCCCCGAAAGAGGAGTTGAGATGTTCCGCACGACCAAGACTGGAGCGGCCGCGTGCGCCGTGGCTGTGTTCCTATTTGCCGGCATTCTTGCCGCTCGCGCGCAGGATGCGACCGCAGAAGCGGCGCCGGACGCGCCCGCGATGGCGGCGCCGGCCCCGGCCCGGAGCCCGCAGGACCCGGTTGCGCGGGTGGGTGGCGAAGTGCTGACCGAGCAGGATCTCGAGATCGCAAGGTCGGTTTTTGGGGACGAGCTTGCGAACGTCCCCGAGGAGCAGCATCGCAGCGTGCTTATCGACGCGCTCGTGAACATGGAGGTGCTCGCCAAGGCAGCTCTGGATGCCGGTCTCGACAAGACGCCCGACTTCGAGGCACGGGTCGAGTTTCTGCGTATGCAGGCGCTCCGCAACGCCTTCCTTGAACGGGAAGTGATCAACAGCGTGACCGACGAGGCGATGCAGGAAGGCTACCAGACGCTGGTGGTCGGCGAGTTCAAGCCGGAACAGGAAGTGCACGCGCGTCACATCCTCGTGGAGACCGAGGAAGCGGCCAAGAAGATCATCGAGGATCTGAAGGGGGGCGCCTCGTTCGAGGAACTCGCCAAGCAGTCGAAGGATCCGAGCGGTCAGAGCGGCGGCGATCTCGGTTTCTTCTCGCAGGGCGACATGGTGCCGCCCTTCGAGGCCGCGGCCTTCGCGCTGGAGCCTGGAGGCATGACCGAAGAACCGGTTCAGACGGAGTTCGGCTGGCACGTCATCAGGGTCGAGGAGAAGCGGATGACGGCGCCGCCAGCCTTCGCGGAGGTCGAGGAACAGCTCCGCAATTTCCTCGTGCGGCAGAAATTCGAGGCGACCCTCGCTGGATTGCGCGACCGCTACGGCATTGAAATCCTTGAACCTGCCGCGACCGATGAGGCGGCGGGCGCGGACGACGAAGCCGAGGCCGACGCCGGCGAAAGTGCCGACGCCGAAGAGGCCGAAACGGAGCCGGCGAACTAAAGCTGTTGGCGCCCTGCCTGCCATGGGGGCGAAGGTCTCACCGCTCGCGCCGACATCTATTCCGGAGCTGCCGGCGATCGCCGGCGTTCGCTTGGCGACCGCCGAGGCGGGAATCCACTACCGCAACCGGACCGACCTGCTGCTCGTGCGTTTCGATCCGGGCGCAGCGGTCGCCGGCGTCTTCACGACATCGCGGTGCGCGTCAGCGCCGGTGGAGTGGGACCGCGCCCGGCTGGCGGGTGGAACGGCCCGGGCGCTCGTCGTCAATTCCGGCAACGCGAACGCCTTCACCGGAATGAGGGGACATCAGGCGGCTGCGGCAACCGCGGAGGCGGCGGGCGCCGCGATCGGGTGCCGGGCTGAGGAGGTTTTTCTCGCCTCGACCGGCGTGATCGGCGAGCCGCTCGATCCGAGACCGTTTGCCGCGCATCTCGGACGGATGGCGGGCGAGGCGGCGCCCGGACGCTTTTTGGAGGCGGCGCGGGCGATCATGACGACCGACACCTATCCGAAGGTGGCGACGCGCCGGGCGGCCGTCGAGGGCGGCGAAATCGTCGTCAACGGGATCGCAAAGGGGGCTGGCATGATCGCGCCCGACATGGCGACGATGCTGTCCTTCCTCTTCACCGACGCGCCGGTCGAGCCGACCGTGCTGCAGGCCTCCCTCGAGGAGGCGTGCGCAGGCAGCTTCAACGCCATCACCATCGACGGCGACACCTCGACCTCCGATACCGTGCTCCTCTTTGCGACGGGCGAGGCGCGGTCGCGCGGAGTAGGGCCCATCGACTCGACGGCCGCGGCCGCGCCGCTCCGCGCGGCGCTTTCCGACCTCAGCCGCGACCTTGCCCATCAGATCGTCCGCGACGGCGAGGGCGTCACCAAATTCGTGGAGGTGACGGTCAGCGGCGCGGTTTCCGACGCTTCGGCAAAGCGCATCGCGCTGTCGATCGGGAACTCGCCCCTCGTGAAGACGGCGCTTGCCGGCGCGGACGCCAACTGGGGCCGCGTGGTCATGGCCGTCGGCAAAGCGGGCGAACCGGCCGACCGCGACCGGCTTTCGATCTGGTTCGGACCGCACCGCGTCGCGCACCAGGGCGAGCGCGATCCCTCCTATTCGGAGGAGGCTGTCTCGCAATACATGAAGAACAGCGAGTTGAAGATCCGGGCCGAGCTCGGACTGGGCGAGGGTTCGGCCACCATCTGGACGGGCGACCTGACCGCCGAATACGTTGCGATCAATGCGGACTACCGCAGCTAGCGACGAGTCGGAAATGCCGCCCCTGGTTCTTGTCGCCGCCTGCGCGCTGATCGATCAGGAGAAGCGCGTGCTGATCACGCAGCGGCCGGAGGGCAAACCGATGGCCGGCCTCTGGGAGTTTCCCGGCGGCAAGGTCGAAGAGGGCGAATCGCCGGAAGACACGGTTATCCGCGAGCTCCACGAGGAGCTTTCCATCGTCGTTACCAGACTGTGTCTGGCACCCTTGACGTTTTCCAGTCACAATTATCGAGAATTTCAGATTCTTATGCCACTTTTCGTCTGCAGGCGGTGGGAGGGCAGTCCCGTCCCGCGGGAAGGTCAGCAGTTGAAGTGGGTCCGGGCCAATCGGCTGCGGGATTTTCCGATGCCGCCTGCCGATGAACCGTTGATCAGCCATCTGGCTGATCTCTTGTGAGCGAGGCGGAGGCTGTGGCGCAAAAAGCGTGGATCAAGCGCATCTGCTCCGACGAGAATGGCGCGACGGCGATCGAATATGCGCTGATCTGCGCCATGATCGCGGTCGTGGTCGTGGGAATTGCGGCGACCGGAGGCGCGCTTCAGGGCGTCTACTCCAAGGTGTCTAGTCTCATTCCTGCATTCGGTGGTTAGGCGCGGGCCGGCGGCTCGGCGCGCTACCGTCAATCCGTTTCTCAAGAGTGCGACCGGGACGGCTTCAGGGCTTCGGCCAGATGCGCCCGGGCGGACCCGCGCCGCGCCGGCTTCTGCTGGCTCTCGTGCTCGGCCCAGCCCGACAGTGAAATGACCTCGAATGTGGCGCGCACTCGCCCGTCGGGATCGCTGAAACGCTCCGCATATATCTCAGCCGCGCGCACCAGAAGGCGGCGCGATCCCGGCCGGCGCTCGCGCTGCGCCAGCGCATTGGTGGCCCCCATCCTTTGCAGGTCGAAGTAGAGATCGAAGGCGGATTTGTAGCGGACGGTCAGGCGGTCGCGATCGGCCACCGGCAGCTGCAGACCGGCCCGTTGCAAGAGCGCGCCGAGTTCGCGGATATCGGCCTGCGGCGTCACGCGCGGACTGGCGCCGCCGCGCAGCTCCGTCTCCGCCGCGACGAGGGCCTCGCGCAGCTCCATGAGCGTTTCGCCTCCCGTCATGGCGGCGAGAAAGAGCCCGTCCGGCCTGAGCGCGCGCCGCACCTGGACAAGGGCCCCCGGCAGATCATTGGTCCATTGCAGAGCAAGTGCGGACGCAAAGAGGTCGATCGAGGCTGCGCCGATCGGCAGCGCCTCCTCGTCGGCGACTGCGCCCGCAATTCTTGCTTCGCGAAATGCGGCCTCCGTCTGTTCGAGCCTGAAGACGGTTTCGACCCTGCCGCTGGCGAGGAGCGCCTGCGCGAGCCGATCCGATTGCCCGCCGAAGGCCACCGCGGTTCCGAACCAGCGCTCCACACCCCGAAGCCGCTCCGCCATGTCGTCCACGACGCGATCGATCAGGAACGTCGCAGCCTGATCGCCGCGCCGATGCGCGCGCGAGAGGCGCCGCCGCAGGAGCGGCTTATCGGTGACGCGGATGATCATGTCCGACGTTCGGGAGGCAGCGTGCAGCCGGGCGCGGGGTTGGTGATGACCTTCGCGGCTTGCAGCGATAGCATGCCCTCATGCCGACGCTCAAACGCACTCCTTTCCTCCGGGCGATCGAGCGTCTGCCGGGCTTCGCGGCGGATCTCGTCCTTCCTGCAACCTGCCCGAGCTGCCGCGCCGCGATTGCGACGACCCAGGCGCTCTGTGCGCGCTGCTGGTCGGGGATCCGCTTCATCGAGCCTCCGCTCTGTCCGGTCTACGGTGCACCCTTCGCCTACGAGATGGGGGAGGGCATCGTGTCGGCCGAGGCGCTTGCCGATCCTCCGCCGTTTGCCCGGGCGCGGGCGGCGGCCGTCTTCGGCGACGTCGCCCGGCGGCTGGTGCATCAGCTGAAATATCACGACCGGCCCGATCTTGCCGAGGTCATGGCGACCGCCATGCGCCGCGCCGGATCCGAATTGCTCGCCGAGGGGACGCTTATCGTCCCGGTTCCGCTTCACCGCCGGCGGCTCTGGAGCCGGCGGTTCAACCAGGCGGCGGTGCTTGCAGGCGCTCTCGCAAAACTTTCCGGCATCCCGCACGACCCCTTCGTGCTGACGCGCGTGAAGCCAACGCCGCAGCAAGTCGGGCTGAGTGCGGCGCAGCGCACCGAGAATGTGCGCGGCGCGTTCCGGGTGCCGGAGACGGCGCGGGGACTGGTCGCCGGCCGGCAGGTCGTCCTCATCGACGACGTCTACACGACCGGCGCCACCGCAAAGGCTGCGACCCGGGCGCTGCTCCGCGCGGGAGCGGCTTCGGTCGACGTGCTGACCTTTGCCAGGGTAACGTCGTGAACCGTTCTTTTGCAAAGCTCCGGTAATTGTCTATATGCCTGACCAGACAGGTCTTTGGCGGTCATCAATGGCGCGCGTCACGATCTATACCCGTCAGTTCTGCGGCTACTGCTCTGCCGCGAAGAGCCTGCTGAGCCGGCGCGGCGTCGAGTTCGACGAGGTCGACGTCACCGGTGCACCGGAGAAGAGGAGCGAGATGATCGCGAGGTCCGGGCGCTTCACCTA
>DASWJZ010000004.1:0-2122 GCA_036396875.1 Propylenella sp. | reverse complement strand
TGCGGCGCCTCGCCGGGGGCTGCCGGCGTGACGATCGCGTCGTATTTCTCGAACAGTTGCTCCAGGCCGGCATTCAGCGCCTCGCGCCAGTCGAGGGCCGTCAGGTAGTCGGTTGCGGTCACCCGCATCCCCTCTTCGATCGCCGCGCGCATGGTCGGGCTCAACTTGTCCGCGCCGCGGTCGTAATAGGAGCGAAGATTGCGCGCGAAACCGGCGAGCATCAGCGCCCGCTGGGCATTCCGGCCCTCGGCGAACGGCTCCGGCAAGGCGACTTCGGCACAGGCGGCGCCGAGTGCGGCGACCAATTCGGCGAACCCCTCTTTCGTCGATTCTTCGGCCTCGTCCCATGCCGGCGTCTTGACGAAGGCCAGCGCCGGGGTCACCGGCGGTTCGGTCCCGGCGACATCGAGGAGGCGCGGCGGCGGCAGCACGCGTGTGTCTGGGTCGCCCGGGTCGTAGCCGGCAAGCACGTCGGCAAGAAGGGCGGCATCCTCAACGGTGCGGGCGAAGACGCCGACCGTGTCGAGCGGCGGCGACTGTTTCAGGATTCCGGTACGTGGGATCAAACCGTGCGTCGGCTTGAATCCGATGACGCCGCAGAAAGACGCTGGGCGGATGACCGAGCCGTTGGTCTGCGTGCCGATCGCAAGCGGCACCATGCCGGCGGCGACGGCGGCGGCGGATCCGGACGACGAGCCACCCGGTGTGTGTTCCGGATTGGCGGGGTTGCGGGTCTTGCCGGGATGAAAATAGGCGAGCTCCGTGGTCACCGTCTTGCCGATCACGACGGCGCCGGCCGCGCGCAGGCGCTGGACCACGGTCGCATCTTTTCCGGGCCGCCTGCCGGCATCGATCGGCGTGCCGTTTTCGGTCGGCATGTCGCGGGTGTCGACGATGTCCTTGACGCCGACCGCGAGGCCATGGAGCGCGCCGACCGGGCGGCCGGTTCCGCGGTAGTCGTCGATTGCTTTCGCGTATCCGCGCGCGAGGTCGGCATCCAGGAAAGCAAACGCGCCGATCTCGGGTTCGCGCTCCGCGATCCGCGCGAGGTTCGCCTCGACCAGTTCGGCGGCGCGGATTTCGCCCTTCTCCAGCCGCCGGCGAGCTTCCAGTGCCGGCAGGCCGGCGAGCTCCGCCGCCCTGCCGCCGGCCCCCTTACCGGCCATAGAACACCGACGGCAGCCAGTACACGACGTCCGGGAAGATGTAGAGGATCGCCATCGCGATGAAAACCATGCCGAGGAACGGCAGGCTGCCCTTGAAGATCTGCGTCAGCTGCACGTGCGGCGGCGCTATGCCTTTCAGATAGTAGGCCGACATCGCCATTGGCGGCGTCAGGAACGAGGTCTGCAGATTGAGCGCCACAAGAATGCCGAAGAACAGCGGATCGATGCCGAAGTGCGGCAGCAGCGGCAGGAAGATCGGCACGAAGATGATGATGATCTCCGACCATTCCAGCGGCCAGCCGAGCAGGAAGATGATGAGCTGGGCGAGGATCAGGAAGGTGAGCGGCGAGATATCGAGGCCGGTCACGAACTCGGTGATGATTTGCTCGCCGCCGAGGTAGGAGAAGACCGAGGAGAATGTCCACGAGCCGACGAACAGCCAGCAGACCATCGCAGTCGTGCGCACCGTGAGATAGACCGACTCGCGGAGCCGCTGCCAGGTGAGCGCGCGGTAACCGACCGCGAGGACCAATCCGCCGAGCGCGCCGACCGCGGCCGCCTCCGACGGCGTCGCCCAGCCGGCGAGAATGGCGCCGAGAACGGCGACGATCAGGAATGCCAGCGGGAAGAACGACGTCAGCAGCAGAAGCAGGATCTGGCCCAGTGGCATCTTCGACGTTTCTTCTGGCGGCTTCGGCGCGATCGACGGCTGCAACCAGGAGCGGCCGACGACGTAGACGAGGTAAAGGCCGGCGAGCATGAAGCCCGGCAGGATGGCGCCGGCGTAGAGCCGGACGATCGAAACCCCGGATGCCGCGGCGTACACGATCAGCATGATCGACGGCGGAATGAGAATGCCGAGCGTGCCGCCGGCGCAGATGACGCCGGAGGCGAAGCTGGTGTCGTAGCGCGCCTTGAGCATCGCCGGGAAGGCAAGGAGGCCCATCAGCGTCACC
>DASWJZ010000003.1:0-5976 GCA_036396875.1 Propylenella sp. | reverse complement strand
TGACGCCGCAGCTCAGTCCCGGCGAGACCATCCGCAGCCCGGGCCCAATCAGCAGAGCCATCTTGAAGGACGTCGGTCTGTGACCGACGAGGTGCCTTCCGCGCCGACAGGTCAGGCTGATCTCGGATTCTTGATCCGGTCCGAGATTTCCTTGGGCGGAAATCGCACTGCCTGAGGCAAACGATTCCTCTCGCTCGGGAACGCCTTGGCGCTCTGGCGAGCTGCACGCGCCGTCCGCCTTGCGCGCGGACCGGGGTTGGGGCTCCTTGCTCGTCTCGGCCACCGTTGGCCTTCAGACCTGCAAGCAACCGCGAGACCGGATCGGGTTTTGCTTTCAGCCGGCGCCTCCGCGCTTCGCCGTTGCTTTCTTGGCGGGCTTCTTTGATTTCTTCGCCGGCTTCTTGTCGAGGACCGTCTCTCCCTCGCGCGCTTCCTTGGCGAGGCGCAGCTTCCGCAGCCGCGCGGTCTTCTTCAGTATCGCCTCGCGTTCCGCAGCTATGATGCCCGTGGCGGTCTCGGTCGTGCGTTGCGCCCTGCTGAACCGCTCCTCGGCCTCGCTGCGGGTGTTCTTCGGAGGTGTCCTGGCCATTTCGACTCCGTGCGGCAGCCCGGCGACCACGCCGGATGGGCACAGAGCCTAGCCGGATGGGCCGGATTCGTCGATTGGATATCTAGCGCGCGGCCGCGCTGGCGTCGCCTGACGCTCTTGGTGAGCCCTGTGGGGATCGAACCCACGACCCTCTGATTAAAAGTCAGATGCTCTACCGCTGAGCTAAGGGCTCGAGGATGGCGCGGAACGTATGGAAGGGTCCTTGCCCGGTCAAGCCTCGGGCCTTCAACACGCCTGCAGATCTGCCCTCTTTGAGCAGCCGGCTTGGCTGCGCCGGGCGGCTCAGGCCTCCTCCAGCGCTTCCGCCTCGCGCGGCAGACGCACCGGGCGAAGGAGGAACGCCGGCACGTGATCGGTGAAGCCGACGGGACGCTCGGAGTCGCCGCGCCGCTTTTCCTCGCGCGGCGGCGTCCGCCGCGGCGCGCCATCGTCTGCGGCGCCCAAAGGCGACCGCTGCTGCGCCTCCTTGCCGGGCTGGATGGCCGCTTCGGCGTGCTTCTCCGGGCGGCGGGCGCGGTGTGAGCTGCGTCTGGAACGCTCCTCGCGCGGACCGCTGCGCCTGCCGCGCCGTAGAACGTCAGGCTCGGCGTCGTCACGCGTAGCGGCTGCGACCGGGCCGGCGATCCATTCGATTTTCTTGCCGATCAGCCTCTCGATCGACTGGACGTATTTCGCCTCCGCCTTCGTCACGATCGTCACGGCCTCGCCGCTGCGCCCGGCGCGACCCGTCCGCCCGATCCGGTGGACATAGTCCTCGGAGTGCGTCGGCACGTCGAAATTGAAGATGTGGCTGACGGCGGGGATGTCGAGGCCGCGCGCGGCGACGTCGCTGGCCACGAGGAGAAGGATCTGCCCGTCGCGAAAACTGTCGAGCGTCTTCAGCCGCGCATGCTGGTCCATGTCGCCATGCAGCGCGCCGACCGAGTAGCCATGACGCTCCAGGGAGCGATGGAGGGTCGCCACGTCGCGCTTGCGGTTGCAGAAGATGATCGCGTTGGTGAGCCCGGCCGCATTGTCGATCAGACCGCGGAGCGTTGCCCGCTTCTCATTCGGCTTGGCGTCCGAGGGCACCAGCTTATGCGCGATCGTATCGACGATCGAGGCGGACTTCGCCACCTCCACCCGCACCGGGTTATGCAGGAACCGGTCGGCAAGCTGGGTGATCTCGGGCGGTATCGTCGCCGAGAAGAACAGCGTCTGCCGGGTGAAGGGCAGGAGCTTCACGATGCGCTCGATGTCGGGAATGAAGCCCATGTCGAGCATGCGGTCCGCTTCGTCGATCACGAGAATCTCGACGCCCGAGAGAAGCAGCCGGCCGCGCTCGAAATGATCGAGCAGGCGCCCGGGCGTGGCGATCAGCACGTCGGCGCCGCGGGTGATGATCTTATCCTGCTCGTCGAAAGAAACGCCTCCGATGAGGAGAGCCAGATTGAGCCGGTGATTGACGCCGTATCGGGCAAAACTGTCCTGAACTTGCGACGCAAGCTCGCGCGTCGGCTCCAGGATCAGGGTTCGCGGCATGCGGGCACGGGCGCGGCCGTGCTCGAGCAGCGTCAGCATAGGCAACACGAAGCCCGCCGTCTTGCCAGTGCCGGTCTGCGCCAGGCCGAGAACATCGCGGCGCGCAAGCACATGCGGGATCGCCTGCCGCTGGATCGGGGTGGGGATAGTGTAGCCGACCGAACGCACGGCCGACATCACCTTGTCGCTTAGTCCGAGAGTGTCAAAGCTCATGAAATCGTTCTGGCCGGACGCGGAAATATCCTCGACGCCAGGCGGTTTTATTTGCACTGCAACATAGGTTGCGACCGTGAAGTGTCAAGCGGAGTCGAGACGCAATCGGACCTCTTGACGAGCAAAAAAGCATCTCCACTCACCCCGACAACGCGAAGCTGTCCGCACCGGTTCAAAATGAATCTCGGAATGGTTCGGGTGTTGCGTTTCAGTGACCAGGGTCTGCGACCGGGAATTGGTTGCACAGAACGCCTCACGGGAGCGTGATGGGCAACCATTGGCCGCGCCATCGAATTGACTAAATTTGATCCCAGCGTCGCCATAGTCCAGCGTGAACTTTTCCTTAATCGGCAAAGGGTTACGGTCTTCAAATCGGTGGCACCGTTGCCGTTTGGAGACAGCTGCCGATGGCGCCCTGCGGTAAGGGTGCGGTACCGTAAATTGTTGTGAAACGAGGCCCCCAATGTCGCGTCTGCTAACCTCCGCTGCCGTCTTCGCCCTGCTGGCGCCAGCGGCCTTTGCTGCCGATATCCCGGTTTACGAGGCGCCGCCGCCACTCGTCTCGCCGACCCCGATCGCCTACAATTGGTCGGGTTTCTACATCGGCGCGCATGGCGGCTTCGGCTGGGGTAGTGGCGCTTTCGACGATGGGCCGGTCATCGGCGGCCAGATCGGCATGAATTGGCAGTGGAACAACTTCGTGCTCGGCGCGGAGGGTGATGGAAGCTGGGTCGACTTCGGCGGAGCGGACGCCATCGGAAGTGCCCGCCTCCGGGCTGGCTTCGCGTTCGACCGCGTCATGGTCTACGGAACCGGCGGCGCGGCGTTCGACGACTTCAGCGATGTAGGCTGGGTCGCCGGCGGCGGCGCCGAGTTTGCCCTGACGCCGAACTGGATCCTTGGCGCGGAATATCTCCACTACGATTTCGGCAGCGACGAGGCCGATGTGATCCGCGGCCGCGTGAGCTATCTCTTCGGCGCTTTCTGATCGTCATCCCACTCGATGCGGGAAGCCCGGCTCGGTGCCGGGCTTCTTCGTTTTGGCGTCGCGTGTGCGGAGCCGCCGTCGCCAACCTAAACGTCAATCAACTCCTCGCCGGCGAAGGCGGCCCGCTCCTGGATGAACGAGAAGCGCTCCTCAGGCTTGTTCCCCATGAGGCGCGTGACCGTTTCCCCTGTCAGCACGACCTCGTCCTCAAAGATGTCGACGCGGAGGAGCGTGCGCTTCCCCGGATCCATCGTGGTGTCGCGAAGCTGCTGCATCGGCATCTCGCCCAGCCCTTTGAAACGGCTGATCTCGACCTTGCCCCGGCCGGAAAACTCTCCCGCGAGAAGCAAGTCCCGGTGAGCTTCGTCGCGTGCGTAAAAAACCTTCGGGCCCTGCGCGATGCGGAAGAGGGGCGGCACGGCAAGATAGAGATGGCCTTGACCGATCAGTTCGGGCAGCTCGCGATAGAAAAAGGTGATGAGCAATGATGCGATATGGGCGCCGTCCACGTCGGCATCGGTCATGATGACGACCTTGCCGTAGCGAAGATCCTCCTCGCGATAGCGGGAGCCCGAGTCGCAGCCGAGCGCCTGCAGCAAATCCGAGAGCTGCTGGTTCTGAGCCAGCTTCTCGCGGCCGGCGCTCGCGACATTGAGGATTTTTCCCCGCAGCGGCAGGATCGCCTGCGTTCGCCTGTCGCGCGCCTGCTTGGCTGAGCCGCCAGCCGAGTCCCCCTCGACGATGAAGAGTTCGGTGTCGTCGCGCAAGGTCGCGCTGCAGTCGGCGAGCTTGCCGGGCAGCCTGAGCTTGCGGGTCGCCGTCTTGCGGAAGATCTCCTTCTCGCGCCGCCGGCGGAGCCGTTCCTCGGCCCTCTCGATCATCCAGTCGAGGAGCTTTGTGGCCTGCGCCGGCGATGCCGCCAGCCAGTGGTCAAACGCATCGCGGACGGCATTCTCCACGATTCGAACGGCCTCGACGCTCGCCAGCCGGTCCTTGGTCTGCCCGACGAACTCCGGCTCACGCAGGAAGACAGAGAGCATGGCGCCGCAGGACGTCATGATGTCGTCGGACGCGATGATCGCGGCGCGCTTGTTGCCGGTCAGCTCGGCATAGGCCTTGAAGCCGCGGAGGAGCACACCCTTCAGACCAGTCTCGTGACTGCCGCCCTCCGGCGTCGTGATGGTGTTGCAGTAGGATCGGACGAAGCCGTCGCCGGCGAACCAGGCGACTGCCCACTCCACGGCGCCGTGGCCGCTTTGGCGCTGGGTCCTGCCGGAGAACATCTCGCCGCCGACAAGCGTCTCGCCCGCGAGCGCCTCGGCAAGATAGTCCTTGAGGCCGCCGGGGAAGCGAAAGACCGCCTTCGGCGGCGTCTCGCTTTTCTCTCCGATGCGCCCCGGCGCGCACGACCAGCGGATCTCGACGCCCCCGAAGAGATAGGCTTTCGACCGTGTCATGCGGAACAGGCGGTCAGGATCGAACTTTGCCCCGGCGCCGAAGATCTGGGGATCCGGATGGAAGCGAACCCGGGTGCCGCGGCGGTTGTGGACCTCGCCGACCTCCTTCAGCCTGCTCGTGGGCTTTCCGCGCGAAAAGGCCTGACGGTAGAGCTTTCTGTCGCGTGCGACCTCCACTTCGAGCTTGTCCGACAGCGCGTTTACCACCGAGACGCCGACCCCGTGCAATCCGCCGGACGTCTCGTAGACCTTGGAATCGAACTTTCCGCCCGCGTGCAGCGTGGTCATGATGACCTCGAGCGCTGACCTGTCGCGGAACTTGGGATGCGGATCGATGGGTATGCCGCGGCCGTTGTCGGTCACCGACAGGACGCCGTCCGCGTCCAGTTCGACCTCGATCCAGTCGGCATGCCCGGCGACAGCCTCGTCCATGGCGTTGTCCATCACCTCGGAGAAGAGGTGATGCAGCGCCTTTTCGTCCGTCCCGCCGATGTACATGCCCGGCCGGCGGCGGACGGGCTCCAGACCCTCCAGCACCTCAATGTCGGCAGCCGTGTATCTTGGCGAGGCGAGAGACGCCGGCGCCCGCGCGCGCCCGGCACGCGCGGTCCGCGGCGAGGCGGAGGTCGTCTCGGCGGCTCGTTCGAAAAGGTCGTCTGGTCGGTCCATGCGCGGCATTGATTCACGAATCGGTAAACATCCTGCCAATTCGGCGCACCGCAGCGAAGTCCCGTCGCGGTCGGATGGCGCCCTATCTAGGGAATATCGGTGTCGTCCGCGAGGGAGGAACGGAAGTCGGCGGCCCGGATGAGGCGCGCCAGGTCACGATTCCTCACCCGGTCGCTCGAGGAGCTCGCTGTCGTCCGGGTCCTCGAGGATGCGTTTCAGCCGTTTCTTGTGGACCCGCCTGGTCGAATCGGGAAACGCGTCGCTGAAGGTCTGCACGATCTCGCCAAGCCGAAGTGGGTCGCCCAGCAGCCGCCAAAGCGCCGCGCCGGTGGCGTTGAGGTGATGGATACGGCCATAGCGCGGGTCGATCAGGAAAATTTCGCCTCTTTGCCGCGCAGTTGGTCGTAGGCGGTTCCCGAAGCTCCGTCTGGACGGCGAAGACGTCCGCTGCCGGTTCTCGATGCGCCAGTGATCTCTTGCCAGCTTGAGCAGCGTTTCGGCGTCGGCCCGCTCGGCCG
>DASWJZ010000002.1:0-2493 GCA_036396875.1 Propylenella sp. | reverse complement strand
CGATCGCGCTCCGCCGCCACCTGTCGCCGCAGCGCGATGCGCTGTTGCGCCTTTACGGGGAAAGCGAGCAATGGCTGACCGCCCGGCAGCGGGCGCGCATCCGCGAAACCGCGGACCGGGTGTTCCGCATCGTCGAGGAGGTGGACACCATGCGCGAGCGAGCGGCGATCATCCAGGACGAGCGCCGGACCCGCATCTCGGAGCGCACGGAACAGAACATCTACGTGCTCTCGATCATCGCCACCATCATCCTGCCGTTGACTTTCGTCACCGGGCTGTTCGGCATGAACGTCGGCGGCGTCCCCGGGGAAGGGGCCGAGTGGGCTTTCTACATCGTTTCCGGAATCCTCATTCTCGTCGGCCTGTTGATGGCAGTCTATTTCCACCTGCGGCGCTGGCTGTAGGGGGTCGTCGGCGCTAAGGCGTTATGCTGCTTGCACTTTTTATGGTCGAGGGCGGCGGCGCCGGGCTGCGTGCGCACACGGATGCTGAGGCCGCTTCGGTGACAGCTCTCCGACGGCGTGTCCGGGGGGCATCCTTAAAAAGATGATGCGCGAAGCGCATCGGAATGATTGTATCATGGGTTTCAAGAGGCCAATGCACGCCCGCTGGCTTCGGTGGTTCGCGGTGTTCGTCGGCGCGGCCACGTGTCCCAGTCAAAACTTTGCGGGCGGAGGATTAGCAAGCGTCGTGCGACGCTATTTCGGGAGGATTAAGATGTTGAAAGCAAGAACCCTGGTGGCGGTCGCCGCCGGGTTGATGATTGTCGGCGGCTGCGAAACCAGTCCCGAGGACACGTTCAAGAACTCGCTGGAAAGGGAGTACGCGGCGCTAGCCGGCGCGGCAAATGCAAGGGGCGCCGCCGATTCGGCCAAAATGTACTCCAGCAAGGGGAAGATGGCGGCGGAAGGCAAGAAGGTCGACCCGCTGACCATGAAGGATCGCAAGCTGCCGAAGGGCGTCGATGACGAAGTCGAGGCCGGGCGCATCGCGCTCATCGCCGTGCTGCGCGGTGGCGGGCCGAAGAAGGCGCCGAACCAAACGGCGATGGCGCAGGCGTCGTTCGACTGCTGGATGGAAGAGGCGGCAAAGCAAAAGCCGGCGGCGAAGGAAGTCAAGGCCTGCCGCGACGGCTTCGACAAGGCACTCAAGCAAGCCGAGGCCGCGGTCAGCAAGTAATCGCTCGACGGCAACGACGTCGACAAAAGGAACCGTGCTCGAAGAACGGGACTGGGAAACATCCTCGCCGACCCGTGTTTAACAGGAGGATCATATGAATCCCATCACCAGATTCGTCGGCGTCGTTGCCGGGCTCGCAATGCTGGGCGCGTGCAGCATCGCGTCGGAAATCGACACAGTCAGGCGCATGCCCGTCAAGGGCGACGCCTTTCAGCAGGCGTTGCACGCCGAATACGTGAAGCTGGCGACGATCGAGGATGACGAAGGCGACACCGACAACGCCGAATATTTCAATAACAAGGCGAAGATGGTGGCCGACGGCAAGCTGGTCGACCCGACGGCCATGAAGGAACGGAAGATCCCGAAGAACGCAGCGGATGAGCTGGAGGCCGCCCGCATCGCGCTGGTCGCGGTGCTGCGCGGCGGCGGGCCCAAGAGGGCGGCAAACCAGACGGCGCTGGCACAGGCGATGTTCGACTGCTGGATGGAAGAGCAGGAGGAGAACAACCAGCCCAAGGACATCGCCCTTTGCCGCAACGCCTTCGACGCGGCACTGAAGCGGGCCGAGACGGCGCTCGCCGAGCGGCCGGCCCCGATGGCTGCCGCAGCCGCCATGACGGCGATGGCGACGCCGGGGCCGTTCGTGGTCTACTTCGCCTTCAACAGCGCCAAGCTCGACGCCAAGGCGATGGTGACGATCAACGAAGCGGCGGCGGCCAAATCGGCGAAGGTGAGCATCGGCGGCCACACCGACCGCGCCGGCGCCAACGATTACAACATGCGATTGTCGCTCGACCGCGCCAATGCCGTCGCCGCGGCGCTGGTCAAGGCCGGCGTCGCCAAAGACAATATTGCCAGGAGCCACCACGGCGAGGAACGGCCGGCGGTCGCCACGGAAGACGGCAAGAAGGAGCCGCGCAACCGCCGCGTCGAGATCGTCATCAAGTAGGGGAGCGGCGACGTCCCGGGCGCAGGCCGCGCTGCCCCTCAGCCGCCCTCGCGGGCGAGCGCGTCGAGGCTTTCCGACAATGCCTGGTCGAGGATGGCGACGCCGCGGTCGATCTCGTCGCGAGTGACGGTGAGCGGCGGCGCGATCCGCCACACCGAGCCGCGTTCCGGGCGGCGGCGGATGTTCATGCTCAGCCCGAGCTCGAAGCAGCGTGCCGTCGTCTTGGCGCCGAGCCGGTGATGGGGCTCGCGCGATTCCCGGTCCTTGACCAGCTCGACGCCGATCAGCAGCCCTTCGCCGCGCACGTCGCCGATGCATTCATAGCGCTGGTGCAGCTCGCGTAAGCGCCCGCGCATGTAGGCGCC
>DASWJZ010000001.1:0-2655 GCA_036396875.1 Propylenella sp. | reverse complement strand
TCGGCGCTGAAAACCATCTACGATCCCGAGATTCCCGCCGACATTTACGAGCTTGGGCTCATTTATCGCGTCGACATCGACGACAGCCGGCATGTCAGGATCGACATGACGCTGACGGCGCCGGGCTGCCCGGTTGCCGGCGACATGCCGATCTGGGTGCAGGACGCGGTCGCCGCGGTTCCCGGCGTCTCCGGGGCGGAGGCGAATATCGTCTTCGATCCACCCTGGTCGCCGGAGCGGATGTCAGACGAGGCCAAGGTCGCGATCGGCTGGTGGTAACGCGGTTTCTGGATTTTTAGGGCGACAGGGCCTATCTAAGCGTCATGAGCCGTTCCCGCTTCCAGGTTGTCAGCGTCACCGACCGCGCCGCGGCGCGCGTGCGCGAAATCGTTGCCAGCGCCGCCGCGCCCACCGAAGGCATCCGGATCGGCGTCAAGAAGGGCGGCTGCGCCGGCATGGAATACAGGGTCGACCTCGTGCGCGAGCCTGATCCGGCGGACGACGTGGTCGACATCGGCGGCGCCAAGGTCTTCGTGAATCCCGAGGCCACCCTGTTCCTTCTGGGGACCGAGATGGATTTCGAGGTGACGAAGCTCAGAACCGGCTTCGTCTTCCGCAACCCGAATCAGACCTCCGCCTGCGGGTGCGGCGAATCCGTCGAGATCCAGCCGGCGTCGGCCGAACTCCTCTCCGGGATGCGCGGCTGAGCCGCGACCTCGACTGGCTTCACGACCTCTTCGAGCCGGTCGGCCCGATCTCCGTTCGGCGCATGTTCGGCGGCGCCGGCATCTATCGCGACGGAAAGATGTTCGCGCTGGTCGCGGACGGCGAGGTTTTCCTGAAATCGGACAATCTGTTGGAACCCCGCTTTCGCGCAGCCGGCTGCCGCCCGTTCGTCTACGACAAGGACGGGAAGGGTGTCGCGATGTCCTACTGGAGCCTGCCGGAGGCGGCGCTCGATGATGCCGAGGCGGTGAAGGACTGGGCGGAGGCGGCATTCCAGGCTGCCCTCAGGGCGGCGAAGCCGCGCCTCGCCCGTTAGGACGGCTTCACCGGCAGCGCCGCGGACGACGGCCATCTGGCGGTCGCCAGGACGACTCCCGGAACGATCAGCGCCAGCCCGATCAAATGGTAGGCGTAAAGCGTCTCGCCCAGAAAAATGAGCGCCAGGAGCACGCCGTAAGGCGTCCATAGATAGGACGTCATCGCCATCGTCGCGGGGCCGAACCGCCGCACCCCGTACTGATACCCGAAGAACGCGCCCACCGACGGAATCAGCGCGACCCCGGCCACGGCAAGCCACCCATGGGCGCTCTTGGGCAGCGCCGGCCCGGTCGCGATCTCCCACGCCGTCATCGGCAGCAGCAGGAGCGCGCCGATCGCCATCGTCGCGGCAAACTGGGCCAGCCCCGGGATCGCCGTCAGGCCGGGCCTCTTCAGGACGACGGCGTAGATCGCCCAGGCGAGCGCCGCCACGGCGATCAGGAGATCGCCGGGATTGAAGGTGAAGTCGGCGAGGCGTTCGCCGCGGAGCGCCACAATCGCGACACCCGAAAAGGCGAGCACCGTTCCGGCAAGCTCCCGAAGCCCGCTGGGCCTGCCGCGGAAGAGCCATTCCAGAACGAGGATCATCACGTTGGCGGAGGCGTAGATGAGCGTCGCGTTGGTGGCCGTGGTATGGTGCAGCGCCACGTATACGACCCCGCCGCAGACGAACATTCCGAGGAAAGCGAGGGCGGCGATGACCCGGCCCTCGGCCCGCAGCGCCGGCAGGCTTCCGCGGAGGCTTCCGGCCGCAAACGGCAGCACGATCAGGAGTGCGAGCGACCAGCGCAGGAAGGCGAGCGTCCATGGCCCGACTTCGTCCGCGACCGACCGGCCGATGACAACGTTCGTCGCGAAGAAGAGGGGCACCAGCACGACCAGGAGCAGGTCGCGGGCGCGGGCGGCGCCGGAATCCATGCTGTGAGGATTGAGTTTTCCGAGTTGCGGCTTTTGCGGTAACGCACCGGAGACGGCCGGACAAGGCGGCGAGTCGCCTGCTCCTGCCGGAATGACGGGGACGATCCTATGCGAACAAGTCTGGCGGTGGTGCTGGCAGCCGGCGAAGGGAAGCGGATGCGGTCTCGCCAGCCCAAAGTGCTGCAGGAGATCGGGCGGCTGCCGATGATCGCGCATGTGCTGAAGGCGCTGAAGGCCGCCGGCATCGATGAGATTGCCGTCGTCATCGGTCCCGGGCACGATTCCGTGGCGAAACTGGTGTCAGCCGACGCTCCCGGAGCAACGACCCATATCCAGTCCAGGCCGCGCGGCACCGCGCACGCCGTCCTCGCAGCGCGTCCGGCGCTGGAGCGGGGAGCAGACGACGTGCTTGTCGTCTTCGGCGACACGCCTTTCGTTTCGGCCGGCGCCGTCGCGCATGTGCGCGCCGGGCTGGCCGAAGGCGCCGCAATCGTGGTCGGCGGCATGCGGCCGGACGACCCGCGCGGTTACGGCCGCCTGATCGCCGAAGACGGCCGCCTCACCGCCATCCGCGAGGAGCGGGACGCGAGCGAGGCCGAACTGGCCATAGGTTTCGTCAACGGCGGCATTTTGGGCCTTGCCGGCGCATATGCGCTCGAAATCCTCGACGCGATCCGCTCGGAGAACGACCAG